>NZ_JAXGFR010000005.1:0-304286 GCF_041008775.1 Pseudophaeobacter sp. C1-32P7
CCAAACCCGGCCAATGCGATGTCTTTGACGATGTAATCCGTGCCCATTGGCAACTCCATTCTGGCTCAGCCTCAACTTGGCCACGCACTTAACACCGCAACGCTTTACAAGCAATGAAACCACCCAGAGCAGAGGGTTGCCCCGGACCAAATGCCACGCAATTCAGGATTTGCACGCTGGGTGCCAAGCGGCTAGGCACAGGTAAAACCTCTGTAAGAGCCGGACCCGACCGATGCCTCCAAAACCTGCCCGCGCCTGGCAACGCATGCTGTCAGGGCGCCGACTGGATCTTCTGGATCCCACGCCCGTCGACATTGAAATCGAGGATATCGCCCATGGGCTGGCCTTTGTGGCGCGCTGGAACGGGCAAACCAAGGGTGATTTCGCCTATTCGGTGGCCGAACATTCGCTGCTGGTCGAGAGCTTGTTCACCCGTCTTTATCCCAAGGCGCCCGTTAAATGGCGCCTGGCCGCGCTGCTGCATGATGCCCCGGAATATGTGATAGGCGACATGATATCCCCGGTGAAGGCAGCAGTCGGTCCCGGGTATGAAGATCTGGATCAGCGGCTGACTACGGCCATCCATGTCCGTTTCGGCCTGCCCGCCGCCCTGCCAAAAACCATCAAGTCCAAGATCAAGCGCGCCGACAAGATCAGCGCATGGATGGAGGCGGTGCAGATCGCCGGGTTTTCGGAGACGGAGGCCAACAAGTTCTTTGGCCGCATCGACCCGCAGATCACGGGCGATCTGTCTATCGACCTGCGCCCGCCGGTCGAGGTGCGCCGTGATTTTGTCAGCCGCCATGCAGATTTGCTGGCGCAGCTTTAGGCCACTACCTCAGGCGTTGGCGGTTTTGGCCGCCCGCCTGGCCCGACGGGCGCGGCGCATTTCGCGGATCCGCTGCTGTTTGAATTCGGGCGATTCCACGAAACGGTCGCTGCCGCCAAGCCCCTTTTCGACAAGGATCTGTTGCCGCTGATCGTCGCTCAGCACCGGCCAAGTCGCATCAGCAGAGATGAATCCATGCGTGGCAAGAGCCCGGCCGATCACCGAATGGTCGATCTCGCCAAAGCTGTTGCGGCTCGACTTTGGCTTGTTGACCGGCACCCATTCAGTGCGAAGCGCGCCAATCACCAGCGGATTGCATTTGCAGAAATGCGCTACATTCATCGCCAGCAGATTATTGGCGCCGGACTGGCGCCGCAGGATCATCGCAACCTTCTGATCGGGGCGCCCCACCATGGCAAAGAGATGCAGTGCCGAACCATCCGCCGCGATCACCTGCCGCGCCGCCTTGTAGCGGGCCAGTTGCTCGGTCAGGCTGTGGTCCTGCGGGTGGAAGATCTCATAGCCTTCGGCCTGAAGCAGCTCTTCCATCTGCTCTTCGCCCAGAAGACCGCCCTTGCTGAGGCCCAGTTTCGAACGGGAGATATAGAGCTTTTCAGGGCCTTCAGGGGTCACATCCCGGGCAAAGCGGCTGTGCACCGCATTGCGGAACTTGCGGGTGCCCCGGGTGATATGGCCAAGGCCAAACCCCTGCCCTGGCACCACCAGTTCCTCAACCCGGGTCGGTTCAGCCGCAACCCGGATTGGCAGGCCGGGTGCAAAAAGATTGATGAACTCGCGCTGAAAGCCGCGCGTTTCATCGCCCACGGCAGGGCGTTTGGGGATGAACAAGATGCCGTCCACCGGCTGATCCAGATGCGGCAGCGCCCAGAGCCGAGACGAGCTTTCCACCAGAAAATGCCCGAAATGCGCCCAGAGCACCCCGCCCCAGAGCCAGCGCCCCGGCAGGGTTGCGTTGACCTCACTCGGCGGGTCGGGCTGCACGGTGATCGGGCGGTATTTGCGCCAGAGCGCGGCCTTGGCGCAGTAATCACCAGAAGCGGTCAGAACACCGGCCTTTTGCACCAGCGCACTGTCGACCGGCGGGATCACGCAGGCATCGCGCAGGGTCTCAATCTCCTCGGACCAGCCCCCTTCGGGCAACGGCTGATCTTCGGGTCCGGCGCCATGCTCTGTCATGTGTGGTCCTCGCCTGGGGGTTGCCTTTACTTGGGGCTGCGTTTGGCAAGGATCCGCTGCAAGGTCCGCCGGTGCATGTTCAGCCGCCGAGCGGTTTCGGACACGTTGCGGTCGCAGAGTTCATAGATGCGCTGAATATGCTCCCAGCGCACGCGGTCCGCGCTCATCGGGTTTTCCGGTGGCGGCGGCAGTTCATCCGCCGACGCCAAGAGCGCATTGGTGATATCGGTCGCATCCGCCGGTTTTGACAGGTAATCGGTGGCGCCGATCTTCACCGCAGCAACGGCGGTGGCAATGGCGCCATATCCGGTCAGCACCACAACCCGGCTGTCGGGACGTTTTTCTCGGATCACCTCGACCACATCCAGACCGTTGCCATCCTCCAGCCGCAGATCGACAACCGCATAGGCTGGGGGCCGGGCGGTGGCGATGGCGCTGCCGGCGGCGACGGATCCGGCGGTCTCAATCTCGAAACCGCGCTTTTCCATCGCTTTGGCCAGGCGGCGCAGAAACGGTTCATCATCATCGACCAACAAGAGCGATTTGTCGGGTCCGATGTCCCTTTGCGTCGCTTCGACCATGCCCGCTCCTCCGCGTTCGTTCAGCAAATTTTTGTTTTGGATATTAAACGCCGGGTGGCAAAGGTCAAATGCCAGACACCGTTACATGTTATCAATGAAACAGCCGATCTTGTCTGCCACCTGCTCGGGCGTCTCATCGCGGCGGAAGAATTCGACAAACCCGTCTTCCGGCAGCACCAGATAGGCAAAGGTGGAGTGATCGACCAGGTAATAGTCCTCATCCCCGTCCTGTTTCTTGTAATAGGTCTTGTAGGCCTGGCTGGCCGCCTTGACCTGCTCGGCCGACCCGGTGAGACCGATCATCTTTTCATGCATGTTGTAGGCAAAATCGCCAACCACCCCGGGGGTGTCGCGGTCCGGGTCGATCGAGATGAACACCGGTGTCACGCTGTAACCGCGTTCATCCAGCACATCGATGGCCTCGGCGTTGCGGGACACATCCAGCGGGCAGACGTCGGGGCAGAAGGTGTAGCCAAAGTACAGCAGCGATGGTTCGGTAATGACATCCTTGTCGGTGACCGTCTCACCCTTGGAATTGACCAGTTCGAACGGCCCGCCAATGGTATCGGCGCCACCGGCAATCTTGCTGCTGCGACACTGGGCGAATTTGTCATCGCTGTCCCCTGGGCGGGTCAGGAACCAGGTGCCGCCGGCAAGAGCAGCAATGAACAGGGCAGCAAGAAGGGCATATAGGCGGGTCATGTGATCACACTTTGCGAACGGGAAGGGTTGTTGATCGTTTCGGGCGCGAGACCTATCAAGAAACTCAGCCGATGCAACTGCACACGGCGTCACACCGCCGATCGGCGCGGGAACGTGATAATGCGCCGCAGATCAGGAGGCCCAGATGAGCGAGACCCAATTCGGCCTGATGCATGGCCAAGAACGCAGCCACTGGATCCGTTTGCGGACCCTGATCCTGCTGCGCTGGGTGGCCATCGCCGGGCAGATCATTGCGATCCTGGTGGCGCAGTACATGTACAATCTGCAACTGGTGCTGCCGCTATGTTTTCTGGCGGTCGGCATCGCGGTCACCGGAAATCTTGTCGCCACCCTGATGTTCCCCGAGAACAAGCGCCTATCGGAATTCGAAAACTTCCTGATGGTTCTGTTCGATCTGATGCAGCTGGCGTTTTTGTTGAGCCTGACCGGCGGTCTGCACAATCCCTTTGCCCTGCTGGTTCTGGCGCCGGTGACGATTTCCGCTGCCATGATGGGGCTGCGCTCAACCCTGATCATTGGCGGTACTGCCATCATGCTGGTGACTCTGATGGCAGAATTCCATATTCCCCTGCGCACCGAACAGGGGTTCCTGCTGCGGGTTCCGGATGTCTTTGTCTTTGGCAATTGGACCGCCATCGTCATCGCCATCCTGTTTATCGGGTTCTACTCCTTCCGGATCAGCACCGAGATCCGCAGCATGTCGGACGCGCTTTCTGCCACCCAACTGGCCCTGTCGCGTGAGCAAAAGCTGACCGACCTTGGCGGCGTGGTCGCTGCCGCCGCGCATGAACTTGGCACACCGCTGGCCACCATAAAACTGGCCAGTGCCGAACTGTTGGATGAATTGGACGACCGCCCCGACCTGCGCGAAGACGCCGCCCTGATCCGGGAACAGGCGGACCGCTGCCGCGATATCCTGCGCAGCATGGGCCGGGCCGGCAAGGACGACTTGCATCTGCGCCAGGCGCCGCTCTCGACCGTCATCCACGAGGCAGCCGAACCGCATATGGACCGCGGCACGACGGTCGTGTTTCACGAAGCCCCGCTGGAGGACGGCAGCCTGCAGCAACCCACCATCCTGCGCAAACCCGAGATCATCCACGGTCTGCGCAATCTGGTACAGAACGCGGTGGATTTCGCAGGCAGCACCGTCTGGATCGACGCCGCCTGGGACGACGAAAAAATCGAAGTCAGGATCAGCGACGACGGGCGCGGGTTCCCCTCTCAGATGCTGGGCCGGATCGGCGATCCCTTCATGAAACGGCGGCGCAGTGGATCTGATCGGCGCAAACGCCCCGGTTACGAAGGCATGGGGCTGGGGCTGTTCATTGCCAAAACCCTGCTGGAACGCAGCGGCGCCAACCTGCGGTTTACCAATGGATCGGCCCCGCTTCCCGGACTAATACTGCCAAAAGAACGCCGGGGTGCCATCGTCGAAGTCTCATGGCCGCGTGACAAAGTCGACGCGCTCAAGGGCGAAAATGCCGTTCCAACCGGGAAAAACCAGAGAATTGAAATTTAACTGTTCACTTTTTAGCAACCAATTAAACTTCATTTAACCATTTTTAAGCAACCATTGATAAAGCGATACGCGAGCAAGGCAGGACAACATGCAGAACATCGTTTCAATCGAATGGCTAATCTTGGCAACCCTCTGCGCCGCCACAGCCGCGGCCGCTGTGTGGTGGCTGTCTCCCGGCGCGCGCTCCAAATCGCTGGAGCAGGATCTGCTGTCCAGCGACGGGCGTACTGATGCGGTCTTCCTGTTTGACGACACCAACCTGATCGGCTGGTCCTCGGGCGCGCGCAAATTCATTGGCGAACACGCCGAGGCGTTCAGCTGGAACATGCTGCGCGACCAGCTGGCGCGCAATTACCCCGGCCTGCCGCAATCGCCCGGATTTCTGAAAGATGTCGGTCCCCTTGTCCTGTCGGGTACCGAATCCGCCGAAAGCCGCGAAGCGCATTGTGAATGGATCGACGGTATTACCCGCGTGCAGCTGCGCCGCTCGACTCTGGAAGAGCAGAACAGGTCGCAAGATCAGGAACTGACCACCCTGCGCGCAGCCGTGCATCAGGCCCCTTATCCGGTCTGGCTGCAATCGGATGAAGGCGCGATCACCTGGTCCAACCTGGCCTATGACAACCTTACCCATAAAATCCGCGGTCGCGACGTGGATGTGTCGGTGCCCCTGTTCACCGATCTTGAAGAACCCAAATCCAGCGGCAAACCGGAACGGATTTCCATCCCGCTGCCCGACAGCAACAAGCAGCTGTGGTACAATATCTCGACCACTCAAACCGAAGCCGGCTGGCTGTGTCACGCTGTTGATGTGAATGCGGTGGTGGATGCCGAAATCGCCCAGCGCAACTTTGTGCAGACTCTGGCAAAAACCTTTGCCCAGCTGTCCATTGGTCTGGCCATCTTTGATCGCAACCGTCAGCTGGTGCTGTTCAACCCTGTGCTGATCGACCTGACCGCGCTGCCGCCCGATTTCCTCAGCTCCCGTCCCAACCTGATGAGCTTTTTCGACCGTCTGCGCGACCAGCGTATGATGCCTGAGCCCAAGAATTACTCCAGCTGGCGCCACCAGTTCGAAGACCTGCTCGAGGCCGCTGCTGAAGGCCGGTACAAGGAAACATGGTCGCTGCCCTCGGGTTCGGTCTATTCGGTCTCTGGCCGCCCGCATCCCGATGGTGCCATTGCCTTCCTGTTCGAGGACATCACCGCCGAAGTGACCCTGACCCGTCAGTTCCGCTCTGAGCTGGAAATGGGCCAGTCGATCATGGACCAGATGGACGAAGCCATCGCCGTCTTTGCCAATGATGGCAGCATGACTTTCTCGAACGCAGCCTATCATCAGATGTGGAAAATGGACCCAGACGCCAGCTTTGCCAAAGTGTCGATCATGGATGCCAGCCGCGTCTGGCAGGACACCTGCGCCCCGACCCCGGCCTGGGGAGAGATCCGCGATTTCGTCGCAGCCAGCGATGCGCGCGACCCCTGGTGGGCAAATGTGAAACTGCGCGACGGCGCGCCGCTGATGTGCAAGGTCACCGGCATCCAGAACGGCGCCACCATGGTCAGCTTCTGCAATCCGCAGACCAGCCTGCCCTGCGCCGAACAGGAACGCTTTGCCATCTCTGATCACAGCTGAGCAGGGCAGCAAGCCGGGCACCCCCAAAGGCAATCCCGCTTGCAGCGCATGACGCCTGACGCCATTGTGGCGCCATGATCAAAAGTCCTCATTCCTGCACTCTGGCTTCGGCCGAAGACACCGCTGATCTGGCACAGAAAATCGCCGGGGCCCTCTGCCCGGGCGATTGCCTGCTTCTGGAAGGTCCCATCGGCGCCGGCAAGACGCATTTCGCCCGCCACCTGATCCAGTCGTTGCAGGACATCCCCGAAGATGTCCCCTCTCCCACCTTCACGTTGGTCCAGACCTACGAGGTCCCGGCGGGTGAGCTGTGGCATGCGGATCTTTACCGCCTGTCGTCGCTTGATGAGGTCGAAGAACTGGGGCTGCTCGCCGCCTTTGACACCGCGATCACCCTGGTCGAATGGCCCGACCGACTGGAGGAGCTGGCGCCGCAGCACGCTTTGCACCTGACATTTGCACTGGACCCCGATAGCGAAGATGCCCGTCTGCTGACCCTGCGGTGGAGCGATGACAGATGGCAGCCCCTGATGGAGCAAGTTTTTTCATGACAGACCGAACAGAGCTGATCTCCGCCTTTTTGTCGGGCGCCGGATACGGCAGCTGGGAACGCCGCCCGTTGGCCGGCGATGCCTCGATGCGCCGCTATGAACGGCTGATCGGCCCACACGGCGGCTCTGCGGTGCTGATGGATGCCCCGGCAGAGAAGGGCGAGGATATCCGCCCCTTCGTTCAGATCGCCGAATACCTGCACGAACAGGGCGTGAGCGCGCCCGAAATTCTGGCTGAGGACGCAGAACACGGCTTCCTGCTGATTGAGGACCTCGGCGACGGGCTGTTCAGCAGCGTGATCGAACAGGATCCCAGTCAGGAAATGTCCCTCTACCGGGCCGCAACCGATCTTCTGATTGCGCTGCATCAGGCACCGCTGCCCGATCTGGAGCCGCTTGGTCCGCGTGTCATGGCGGAAATGGCCAGCCTTGTGATGACAACCTACCGAAGCGGCATTACAGGGCAGGAGGACAGCGTGCTGACCAATCGGTTCGAGGATCAGTTCGAAGACATCCTGCGCCACAGCGTCAAGGGCGATGCCGTCTTTGTGCACCGGGATTTTCATGCCCAGAACCTGCTGTGGCTGCCAGATCGGGACGGAATCGCCCGCGTCGGCGTCATCGATTTTCAGGACGCCCGCACCGGTCATCCGGCCTATGATCTGGTCTCGCTTCTGCAGGACGCCCGCCGCGATGTGCCCGCCGGAGTCGAGATGCAGATGATCGATCACTACATTGAGGTCACCGGGGTCGATCCCTCCGGGTTCCGCACCGCCTATACGGTGATCGGCGTGCAGCGAAACCTGCGCATCCTTGGCATTTTTGCGCGGCTGTCGCAGGAAGGCGGCAAGCCGCAGTATCTGGATCTGATCCCGCGCGTCTGGGGCCATGTCATGCGCGGGTTGGAGCACCCCGCCCTTGCGCCGCTGGCGGATTGGCTGCGCAGTGATCTACCCCCACCCAGCCCCGAAAACCTGGACAGGCTGCGATAATGGCGGCGCTATCCCCCGAAGCCGTAATGATCTACGCGGCCGGCTTTGGCACCCGGATGAAGGCGCTGACCCGGGATCTGCCGAAACCGATGATCCCGGTTGCCGGGCGACCCCTGATCGACCACACGCTGGATCTGGCCCACGCGGTGCAGCCCGCGCGGATCGTGGTCAACACCCACTACAAGGCAGAGATCCTGCAGGAGCACCTGAAACCGCAAGGCGTTCTGATCAGCGATGAACAGCCGGAGATCCTGGATACCGGCGGCGGGCTGCGCCATGCGCTGCCCCTCTTGGGCGATGGTCCCGTTTACACCTCGAATTCCGATGTGATCTGGGCCGGGCCGAACCCCTTTGAAATGCTGCGCGACGCCTGGGATCCGGCGCAGATGGATGGCCTGATGCTTTGCGTGCCGCTGGCGCGCGCTGTGGGGCGGCAGGGCGGCGGTGATTTCTCGGCCGATGCGGCCGGGCGCATTTCATGGGGCGGCGATCTGGTCTGGGGCGGTGTGCAGATCCTCAAGACAGACGGATTGCAGAGCATCAACGAGGCCTCCTTTTCCACCCGCCTGCTATGGAACCCGATGATCGAGGAAAAACGGCTGTACGCCCTCGAATATCCCGGCCACTGGTGCGATGTGGGACACCCCGAAGGCATCACCCTGGCGGAGCAATTGCTGGCACATGACGATGTTTGAACCACAGGACAAACCGCGCCTGTTCGCCCTGCCCTGCGGTGTCGATTTCCCGCGGGCGCTGGTCAACGGCCTAATCGCGCGCAGCGCTGGCCTCCCGCCCGAGGCGCTGGCCCGCGCCGAGGTGATCGTCAACACCGCCCGCATGCAGCGCCGGGTGCGCGACCTGTTTGACGTCGGCCCCACCCTACTGCTGCCACGCCTGTCGCTGCTGACCGATCTGGCACAGCGCGCCACCCTGCACGGCCTGCCGCCTGCTCTGCCCACGCTCAGGCGCCGGTTGGAACTATCGCAGCTGATCGCGAAACTGCTGGACGCGCAGCCGGATCTCGCGGCGCGGGCCTCGCTTTTTGATCTCTCCGACAGTCTGGCGGCGTTGATCGATGAAATGCAGGGCGAAGGCGTCAGCACCGACACCATCCGCAATCTTGATGTCTCGGACATGTCCGGGCATTGGGCGCGCGCGCAGGCCTTCATCGGGATCGCAGATGATTTTGTTGACCGCCACGACGATGCCATGGACAAGGAAGCCCGCCAGCGGCAGGTGGTTCTGAACCTAATCGACCAGTGGCAGAGCGCACCGCCGCAACACCCGGTGATCCTGGCCGGCTCCACCGGCTCGCGCGGTACCACGCTGATGCTGATGGAAGCCATCGCTCGCCTGCCGCAGGGGGCGGTGATCCTGCCGGGGTTCGATTTCGACCAGCCCGATCACGTCTGGTCCGGCCTTGATGATCCGCTGATCTCCGAAGACCACCCGCAGTACCGGTTCTACCGGCTGATGAAGGATCTGGAGCTCACGCCGCGTGACGTGGACCCCTGGACAGATGAAACCCCGCCCTATCCGGCCCGCAACCGGCTGGTGTCGCTGGCGCTGCGCCCTGCCCCCGTCACCGACGCCTGGATGAGCGAAGGACCCAAGCTGACCGATATCGACCGCGCTGCCGAGACCATCACCCTTGTCGAAGCGCCAAGCCCCAGATCCGAGGCGCTCACCATCGCTTTGCGTCTGCGGCAGGCCGCCGAGGATGGCCAGACCGCGGCGCTGATCACCCCCGACCGGATGCTGACGCGGCAGGTGTCGGCAGCGCTGGACCGCTGGGACATCCTGCCGGATGATTCCGCCGGTCAGCCGCTGCAACTTTCTCCGCCGGGCCGTTTCCTGCGCCACGTGGCCGAGCTGTTCTACCACGTGCTGACGCCGGACATGCTGCTGACGCTGCTGAAACACCCGCTGACCCATGACGGGCCAGAGGCTGCGCGCGGCGAACACCTGCGCCATACCCGCGATTTCGAACTCGAGCTGCGCCGCAATGGCCCGCCCTTCCCCGATGCAGACAGTTTTGCCGCCTTTGACGCCACGCGCGATCTGATCCCCGGCTGGATCGACTGGCTGACGACACAATTTGCCGATCAGGTCACCCCGGGCAACCTGTCCCTGACGGATTGGATCACCCGCCTGCGCGCCCGCGCCGAAGGCATTGCCTCTGGCAGTCAGCTGGGCGGCAGCGGCACGCTCTGGGACAAGAAAGCCGGCCAAAAGGCGCTGAAGGTGATCACCGATCTGGAAGAGAACGCGCAATTCGGCGGCGAGATGAGCGCCCGCGACTTTGCCGATCTTCTGGGCGCGCTGCTGGCGCAGGAAGAAGTGCGCGACCGCGACGCGCCTTATGGGTCGATCATGATCTGGGGTACGCTAGAGGCCCGTGTTCAAGGCGCCGATCTGGTCATTCTGGCCGGCCTCAACGAGGGTAGCTGGCCCGAGGCCGCCAGCCCCGATCCCTGGCTGAACCGCCAGCTGCGCAATCAGGCCGGTCTGTTGCTGCCCGAACGCCGCATCGGTCTCTCTGCGCATGACTTCCAGCAGGCCGTGGCCGCGCCTGAGGTCTGGTTGACCCGTGCCAAACGCTCGGAAGAGGCAGATACCGTACCCTCGCGCTGGCTCAACCGGATGATGAACCTGTTGCGCGGCCTGCCGGAACAAGGCGGGCGCGCCGCGCTGGAAGCAATGCGCGCACGCGGGCAGACATGGTTGGATTGGTCAACAGCGCTGGAGGTCCCGCTGCCGAGCGAGCCGGCCAGCCGCCCTGCCCCGCGCCCGCCGGTTGCCGCCCGTCCGCGACAGCTGTCGGTCACGGAAATCCCGCGCCTGATCCGCGATCCCTATGCGGTTTACGCCAAACATGTGCTGCGCCTGAAGCCGTTGAACCCGCTGATGCGGGAACCGGATGCGCTGCTGCGCGGGATCGTGGTGCACAAGGTGTTTGAGGATTATATCCGCGATAGCCGCGACAACCCGGAGCTGCTGACCCCGGAAGAGCTGATCGCGCGCACCCGCAGCCAATTGCAGGCAGAGGTCCCCTGGCCGGTCGCCCGCAGCCTGTGGCTGGCGCGCATTGTCCGCATTGCCGAAAGCTTTGTCGCGGGGGAACAGACCCGCCGCGCCGCTGCGCGCCCCTCTGGGTTTGAAATCAGCGGAGGAGTTCGCCTTGCGCCGCTCGATTTCCAGATCACCGGACAGGCCGACCGGATCGACGTCGATGAACGCGGTTGTCTGCATATCTTTGACTACAAGACCGGCGACCCACCGACCGACAAACAACAGCGCGCCTTTGACAAACAACTGCTGATCGAAGCCGCCATGGCCGAACAGGGCGCTTTTGAGGACTACGGCGCGGCGCGGGTCGAGCACGCGACCTTCATCGGCCTGAAATCCCCGATCAAGGAAGTGCCCGCGCCGCTGGCGGATGAACCCCCGGCCAAGGTCTGGGCTGAGCTGAAGAAACTGATCGAAGCCTATTTCGACCCCGAACAGGGCTATAGCAGCCGTCGCATGATGCACCGGGACGATTTTGCCGGCGACTACGATCATCTGGCGCGCTTTGGCGAATGGGACCGCAGCGACATGCCAAAGCCGGAGGATCTGACATGACCGCCCCCCGCGATGCAGCATCTGAGGCGCAGTTTCGCGCCGCGCGGCCCGATGCCTCGACATGGCTGGCGGCCAATGCCGGATCGGGCAAGACCAAGGTGCTGACCGACCGGGTGGCGCGGCTGTTGCTGAAAGGCGTGCAGCCGCAGCACATCCTCTGCCTGACCTATACCAAGGCCGCCGCCAGCGAGATGCAGAACCGGTTGTTCCAGCGGTTGGGCGAATGGGCGATGCTGGGCGATGACAGGCTCAGCGCGGCGCTGGAGGATCTGGGCGCCGGCGACGTGGCCCGGGGCGAGGGACTGGAGCAGGCGCGCACGCTCTTTGCCCGCGCGATTGAAACGCCCGGTGGCCTCAAGATCCAGACGATCCACTCTTTCTGTTCCTCGCTGTTGCGCCGTTTCCCGCTGGAGGCTGGCGTCAGCCCGCAATTCGCCGAAATGGAAGACCGCGCCGCCACCCTTTTGCGCGCTGAAATCGTCGAGGACATCGCCAACGGCCCCGAGGCGCATCTGGTCGAGGCGCTGGCCCGGCATGTTGCAGGCAGCGATTTTGACGATCTGACCGCTGCCATCTGCCAGCGCCGCGCCGAATTTGCCCAGCCTCTGGACCGCGCGGGTCTGCTGAAACTGTTCGACCTGCCCGAAGGGTTTGACGCTGCCGCGCTGGAGGCGTTGGTGTTCCTTGGTGGAGAAGATGAGCTGCTGAGCCGCACCCGCGATATGCTGGCAACCGGCGGCACCAACGATCAGAAAGCTGCCGCGAAACTCGCCGGGATCGACACACCGAAGATAGCCGATCTGCCCGTGTTAGAGTCGGTTTTCCTGACTGGCGCCGGCGCCAAAGCGCCCTTCACGGCCAAGGTCGGCAGCTTTCCGACCAAGAAGCTGCAAAAGGACAACCCCGATCTGATGGATCGGCTGGAGCCTTTCATGCTGCGGGTCGAGGACGCCCGTGCCAAACGGCTGGCGCTGGCAGCGGCGCAGAAATCCGAGGACCTGCACGCCTTTGCCTCCGTGTTCCTGCCGGAATACGAGCGGCGCAAACAGCTGCGCGGCTGGCTCGACTTTGATGATCTGATCCTCAAGGCGCGGCTGCTGCTGAACGATCCGGCGGTGGCGGCCTGGGTTCTCTATCGGCTGGATGGCGGCATCGATCACATCCTGGTGGACGAAGCGCAGGACACCAGCCCGGTACAATGGGACGTGATCGAAAAACTGGCGCAGGAATTCACATCAGGGATCGGCGCGCGGTCGGATGTAGAGCGCACGATCTTTGTGGTCGGCGACAAGAAACAATCGATCTATTCCTTTCAGGGCGCCGACCCGGATGCCTTTGACCGCATGCAGGAAGAATTCGGTCGCCGTCTGGCCGAAACCGGCGCGGCGCTTCAGAATGCGGCGCTGGAGTTTTCCTTCCGCTCCTCTGCGGCGATCTTGCGGCTGGTCGATCTGGTTTTCAAGGACAGCCCCCGCGCCGGCTTTCACAAGGACGCGTTGCACCGTGCCTTTAAATCCGATCTGCCGGGGCGCGTGGACCTCTGGCCTGCGGTGGAAAAGCTGGATGATGAGGAAGACCGCGACTGGACCGATCCGGTGGACCGGCCCGGCGCCCGTCATCACACGGTGATCCTGGCCGAACGCATCGCCCGCGAGATCAAGCGGATGATCGACGACAAGGTCACCATCCCCGAGGACGGCCCGACCCGCGGCACCTTTCAGCGCCGCCCGGTACATGCCGGGGATTTCCTGATCCTGGTGCAGCGCCGGTCCGAGCTGTTTTCCGAAATCATCCGCGCCTGCAAGGCCGCCCGCTTGCCCATCGCGGGTGCCGACCGGCTGAAGGTGGGTGCCGAACTGGCGGTCAAGGATATCGCCGCGCTCTTGTCGTTTCTGGCAACGCCCGAGGATAGCCTGTCGCTGGCCGCCGCGCTGAAATCACCGCTTTTTGGCTGGTCGGAACAGATGCTGTTCGACCTTGCCCACCGGCGCAAAGGCGGCAACCATCTGTGGGCAGCGCTGCGTGATCGGGCCACGGAATATCCCGAAACGATGCAGGTGATCGACGATCTGCGCAGCCAGACCGATTTTCTGCGCCCCTATGATCTGATCGAGCGGATCCTGACCCGTCACAGGGGCCGCCAGCGGCTGCTGGGCCGCCTTGGCCCAGAGGCAGAGGACGGCATCAACGCGCTCCTGTCCCAAGCGCTGGCCTATGAACGCACCGATATTCCAAGCCTTACCGGGTTTCTGGTCTGGATGCAGACCGACGATCTTGAGATCAAGCGCCAGATGGGCGCCGCCGGGGATATGATCCGGGTGATGTCGGTGCATGGCTCCAAGGGGCTGGAGGCGCCGATCGTGATCCTGCCAGATACCGCCAAACGCAAGCCGCCCAGCGATGCCGAGATCATCGTGGCCGAAGGCGCGCCGCTGTGGCGCGTGCCCAAGGACCAAATGCCCGCCGCCATGCTCACCGCGCGCGAGGCCGCGCAGGAGAAACAGCAGAACGAAAGACTGCGCCTATTGTATGTGGCGTTAACGCGGGCAGAGAAGTGGCTGATCGTCGCCAGTGCCGGGGAGCTGTCGAAAGAGGGTGACAGCTGGTACCAGATGGTCGAACGGGCTCTGAATGACGGCGGCGCCGCCGAAACGGACCTGCCCGGTGGGCCGGGCCTACGGCTGCAGCATGGCGATTGGGACGGGCTGGAGTTTGTCGACCACGACGCCCCCGAGCCAAAGAAAGTGACCCTGCCGCAGGTCTTTACACAGCCTGCCCCGGCCTATGTCGCGCCGGAACCGACGCTCAGCCCATCGGACCTGGGCGGCGCCAAGGCGCTGCCTGGCGATCAGGGTCTGGACGAGGAGGCTGCCAAGGCGCGCGGCACCAACCTGCACCTGCTGCTGGAACATCTGCCCGCACAGCCAGAGGACCGCTGGCCGGATCTGGCCCGGGCGCTGCTGGCGGGATGCGAGGACCAAGGGGAACTGCTGCAGGAGGCAAGCGCCGTATTGCGCAATCCCGATCTCGCGCATGTCTTTGCCCCCGGCACCCTGTCCGAAGTGGCCGTGACGGCCGATCTGGATGGCATCCGCCTGCACGGGGTGATCGACCGGCTGATCGTGGAATCTGACCGGGTTCTGGCGGTGGATTTCAAATCAAACGCAACCGTTCCGCAATCGGTAACCGAATGTCCCGACGGGCTGCTGCGGCAAATGGGCGCCTATGCGCTGGCGCTGGGGCGCATCTACCCCGGCAAAACCATCGAAACGGCGCTGATATGGACCCGCAACGCAGCCCTGATGCCCCTGCCGCACGAAGTTGTGACGCCGGCCTTCCAGCGTCACGGGGAACCTTGACGAGTCCTTAAGCCCTACCTAGGTTCAGCATCCAGTTGCCACTCATCTCAGGAGACATTTCCATGTCCACCGTAGCCGTCACCGACGAAACCTTTGACGCCGAAGTCAAGAACTCCTCCGTTCCCGTTGTCGTAGACTTCTGGGCCGAATGGTGCGGCCCCTGCAAGCAGATCGGCCCCGCTCTGGAAGAGCTGGCCGCCGAATACGGCGACAAGGTGAAGATCGCCAAGGTCGACGTTGACAGCAACCCGAACGCTGCTGCCGCCATGGGCGTGCGCGGTATCCCGGCGCTGTTCATCTTCAAGGACGGTCAGGTTGTCTCCAACCGCGCCGGCGCCGCACCCAAGGCTGCGCTGCAAAGCTGGATCAACGAAAGCATCTGATCCGCTTGGATCTGAAGCGAGAATTTTTGAAGGGCGCCCCGGTGGCGCCCTTTTTCATGTCGGCCCGCAATAAAACCCGTCCGGTGATCTGCGCCTATTTGGGTGCGCGCGTGAACACCATCTTCTGGTTGGCTAGTTTCTCCTGATCGCCAACCCAAGCGTAGCAGAGCAGCGACGGGTTATGATCCGCCACGGTGATGCGGTGCAGTTGCCCCGGCGGATTGAAGATCAGCGACCCCGGCGCATAGACTCCCTGATCATTCTCCGACACGGCGCCAGAGAGACAGATATAGCTCTCCGAGATGCCATCATGGGAATGGGCCGGATAGGTGCAGCCCGGCGCGAAGAGGACAAGACCCAGGATCACCTCGTCGGTCATCACCGGGCCGGTGGGACCAGCCAGTTCGGCATAGGCATATTTGCGCTCCAACCCGCGCGGTACCTTTTCATAACCGTATTGCCAGACCAGATGCTGCCGCACCGCCTCGATCGCGCGGATAAAGGCGCCGTGGCGTTCCTGCCGTCCGTTGTCGAGCGCCCGCTGCAGATGCGCCGTCACAGGTTTATCAACGCTGGCACCGGCGCGAACCTCGGCATTGGATTTCAGAACCCGGCTGATGCGTTCACGGACCATGCGCTGATGGCTGCGGATCTTGACGCTGCCGCCCGCAGGCAGGCGGCGGTAGAACTCATAGAAATCCCGCAGCAGATAATCCCACTCGGGGCTATCTTTCAGACGCGTGTGTTCTGTCATGTCGGCGCCCTCCTCTGACGGTTGCCCAGCTTGTCTCCGCATGCTGCGGTTCGCTCTAGCGCCACAGCGACGGGATGGAGTCGCAATTGCAGCTCCCGCAGGCACCGGACCCTGAAAGGCGCCCCTTTTCCTTGCCTCCGATCCCCGTCAAAGTGGCCGCAAACAGACAGGAGGACCGTCATGGCCAAAACGCGGGTACTGGTGGAATTCGGCATGGGCACATCCCTGCGCCGCGCCGATTACACCGAAGCGGCAAAACGCGCGATCAGGGATGCCCTGTGGCACAATTCGGTCAACATGGCCGAACTGTTCGATTTCCCGAAGGAAGCCATGATCATCGACGCCGAAATCGGGGTGCAGCAGCCGGACTCCGTGGATGCCGATGCGCTGAAGGAGATCTTTCCCTATGGCCGCCCCGACATCCGCATCACCAAAGGTGGTCTGGATATCGACAAACCGGGTGGCGGTAAGACGGTCATCGCCAATGCCGCCGTCATTGTCTCTTTTGAAATGGAGGCGGTGTGATGACGGAGAAACGTATCATTCTGGAAATGGGCACCGGCAACGATCTTTATGGGCAGGACTACACCAAGGCGGCCCGGCGTGCGGTGCAGGATGCGCTGCATCATTCCTCGATCACCCTGTTTTCCGAACTGGGCATCGATCATTCCGAAATGCGGGTGGAGGTGACCATCGCCGTGCAAAAGCCCGAAGCGGTGGACTGTGATCTGGTGGCCGCCGATCTGCCGCGTGGCCGGGCAAAAGTGCGGGCCGTCTTCGGGGGGCTGGATGTGGCGGGTGTGGATGGCAAGGCGCCGCATGTCATCGCAACGGCTGCGATCGAGGCCTGGCTGCCCGATCTGGCCGGACGCTACAGGTGGTCGGAATAAAAGCCCCCTGAAATGCACAAAGCCGTCCGGGTTCGGACGGCTTTGCTAGCTGTATAAGGTCATGTGAAGGTCTGCCTATCAGATCTTCGAGATGTCTTCGCGGGTCAGACCGATATCGGCCAGCTGGACGTCGGACAGACGGTACAGCGCACGGCGGGTGATGCGGGCTTCACGGGCTTCTGCGAAGGCAGCTTTTGCGTTCAGAACGGTGTCGACGATGCGGAGGACGGCAACCGCACCGAGGGGTGCATGGATATTTGCTGTTGTGGCCATTTTATGGGTCCTGTAACAAAACAACCGGCCCCATGCCGGTGTTAACGCCCATGTAGGAGAGGCGGGTGAGTCTCACAATTGCCCGTTTGACAGCCCCGATCTGCGCCTATTGCATAACAAATGAACAGTTTGTTAACGCCGTGATCCGCTCTTCTAATACAGTGCAAGGGGCGCATCAGCGGGTTTGATAACGGCCGTTGATCGGCACATTTGCCCGGGGCCGAACGCCGATCCATCCTTTGGCATGCTTTGCCGTTTCATCGCCTGGCTTGCAATCATTTGATAACGCATGGTTTTGCCCTGCATCTCTCATAGTTTTCGGGTCAGGAACCCCGTCAACAGCCCCCTGCCCGCCAGATGGATCAACGCAAGTTGAAGGCTAGGCACGGCATTAGATTGGGCAAAGGCAGCCGCAGGTCAGATACCCGGTTGAGCAATAAGGACCCAACGCCCATATATGGCTGCAACAACACTGGAGGCATGCATGGCAGACGATCAATTCCCCGGCTGGCACGGGACCACCATTATCGGTGTCAAGAAAGACGGGCTTGTGGTGATTGCCGGTGATGGGCAGGTGTCGCTGGGCCAGACCGTGATCAAGGGCAGCGCCCGCAAGGTTCGCCGCCTTTCCCCCGGCGGCTATGACGTGGTCGCGGGCTTTGCCGGCTCCACCGCCGATGCCTTTACGCTGCTGGAGCGGCTTGAGGCCAAGCTGGAAGCCACACCGGGCCAACTGGCGCGCGCCAGCGTCGAACTGGCCAAGGACTGGCGCACCGATAAATATCTACAAAAGCTCGAAGCGATGCTGATCGTCAGCGATGGAACGGACCTTCTGGTCATCACTGGCGCCGGCGATGTGCTGGAGCCGGAACATGACGTAGCCGCCATCGGTTCGGGCGGCAATTTCGCCCTCGCGGCGGCCCGCGCGATGATGGACAGTGACAAATCGGCGGAAACCGTGGCCCGCGAATCCATGGCGATCGCCGCCGATATCTGTGTTTATACCAACGGCAGGCTGACCGTCGAAACCATCAGCCCGGAGAAATAGGGTGTCCGGCATCGACCGCGATGATCTGCGCGCCGCCGTGGGATCGGGCCTGCTGAGCGAGGCGCAGGCTGCCTCGCTGCTGGCGCTGGCCGACAGCCGCCGGGGCGCGCGTGAAAACCTAGCCGAAGGCGATGAACCGTTTGAGCTATTCAAGGGCTTCAACGAGATCTTCATCGTCATCGGGCTGCTGATCCTCGCCTCTGGATGGGCTGCGGTCACGGCGGCGATGCTGGCGGGCAGCCTGGGCGGATATCAAAGCAAGACGGTCACCGCCGCGGTGATCGGCGCCGCGGTTCTGTGGGTGCTGTCGGAATATTTCATCCGCCGCCGACGTATGGTGGCGCCGGCCATTGCGCTGTCCGTGCTCTGGGCGGTGAATGCCGGGGCAGGGCTGTCGGCGCAGTTTTCCCAGCCCTTCATGATTGCCCAGACCGATTATTCCAGCATGCAGCTGCCATTCGCGCTAACCACGGTCGCCATCGCCATCTACTGGCTGCGGTTCCGGGTGCCCTTTGCCATGGCCCTGATCGCGCTTGGCGTTTTTGCACTGGCGCTGCTGATGGGGGCGATCCGCATGGGCACCCCAGCCGATATCGGCGATTTCTTCCTACTGTCGGCCAGCGGTCCCTTCGCCTGGATCACGCTGTTGGTGGGGCTTGCGGTCTTTGTCGTGGCGATGGTCTTCGACATGAGCGATCCGCACCGGGTCACCCGGCGCTCAGCGCAGGGGTTCTGGCTGCACGTCGTCGCCGCCCCGGCACTGGTCAATACCATCGCGCTCAGCCTGCTGGAAAACGGCAGCAGCGGCGCGCATCTGCTGCTGCTGGCCGTGCTGTTGGCCTTTGCCTTTGTTGCCATCGTGATCGACCGGCGGTCATTCCTGATTGCCGCGATCGGCTATAGCGTGACCCTGGCCGGAACGGTGTTCGACGGCGAAGGCGCCGCATCGACCATTCTGGTTCTGGGCGTATTCCTTGTGGCGCTGGGGGCCTTCTGGACCCGCATCCGCGCCGCGCTTCTTTCACCCTTGTCCGGGCTGGTGCCGCTTCACCGGCTGCCGCCCTCTCATTGATACGGGAAATCCCATGACTGACCTGACACCCCGCGAAATCGTTTCCGAACTGGACCGGTTCATCATCGGCCAGAAAGACGCCAAACGCGCCGTCGCCGTCGCCCTGCGCAACCGCTGGCGGCGCAAGCAGCTGGGCGATGACCTGCGCGACGAGGTTTACCCCAAGAACATCCTGATGATTGGCCCCACCGGCGTCGGCAAGACCGAGATCAGCCGCCGTCTGGCGAAACTCGCCCGCGCGCCCTTTATCAAGGTCGAAGCCACCAAGTTCACCGAGGTCGGCTATGTTGGCCGTGACGTCGAACAGATCATCCGCGATCTGGTGGACACCGCGATCATGCAAACCCGCGAATTCATGCGCGAAGACGTCAAGGCCAAGGCCCACAAGGCCGCCGAGGAGCGCGTGATCACCGCCATCGCCGGCACCGAGGCCCGCGACAGCACTCGCGAAGTGTTCCGCAAGAAACTGAAATCTGGCGAGCTGGACGACACCGTCATCGAACTGGAGGTCACCGATACCTCGAACCCGATGGGCGGCATGTTCGATATTCCCGGCCAACCCGGCGGCGGCATGGGCGGCATGATGAACCTGGGCGACCTGTTCGGCAAAGCCATGGGCGGGCGCACCGTGAAGAAGCGCCTCACCGTCGCCGAAAGCTATGATGTGCTGATCGGCGAAGAGGCGGACAAGCTGCTGGACGACGAGACGGTCACCCGCGTTGCCCTGGAATCGGTGGAGCAGAACGGCATCGTCTTCCTGGATGAGATCGACAAGGTCTGCGCCCGCTCCGATGCCCGTGGTGGCGACGTCAGCCGCGAAGGCGTGCAGCGCGATCTGCTGCCGCTGATCGAGGGCACCACCGTCAGCACCAAACACGGGCCGGTCAAGACCGACCATATCCTGTTCATCGCTTCCGGCGCTTTCCACATTGCAAAACCGTCAGACCTGCTGCCGGAGTTGCAGGGCCGTCTGCCGATCCGGGTGAACCTGCGCGCACTGAGCGAGCAGGATTTCATCCGCATCCTGACTGAGACAGACAATGCGCTGACCCGCCAGTACACCGCCCTGATGGGCACCGAGGAGGTCGAGGTCACCTTTACCGAAGAGGGTATCGCGGCGCTGGCGAAAATCGCGGCCGAGGTGAACCAGTCGGTGGAAAACATCGGCGCGCGGCGCCTTTACACGGTGATGGAACGGGTGTTCGAAGAGCTGTCCTTTACCGCGCCGGACCGGGGCGGCGAGGCTGTTGTGGTTGATGCTAAATTTGTCTCCAAGAACCTTGGTGAGCTGGGCGGCTCCAACGATCTGAGCCGCTACGTCCTGTAAACAACACCGCCCGGTTGCGGCTGGTTCTGCCAGTTGGAACCGGGCGGTTTCCGGTATATCCAAGGCGTGAAACAGGTTGGATATTTGGCATGTTGTTTTTCCGGAAGGTTTTGTTTCTATCCCTTTTTGCCGCTGCCGCCTGTGGCATTCGGCCGTCGACACCGACCATCCCCGAAGCGCTGGAGATCGGAACGCCAAAGACGATCTTTGCCGCCACGATCCGTGACCCGCTGCCCGAAGGCGGGTTTGGCAATGGAAGGACCGAAGACTATCACCTGCTGGAACTGACCGTTTCTATCCCGCCCAACCACCAGCCCGGGCAGCTGCTGTTTGCCTATGACACACCGGACCCGAAGACCGAGTTCACCATGGCCGCCCGGCGGAAGATCGAAACTCCCGCGGTTTTCATGGATCGGTTGAACAGTGAACTGGCTAAATTTGAACCGGACGAGCGTGACATCACCGTCTTTGTGCATGGGTTCAATTCCACCCAATCCGAAACCGCCTTTCGCGCGGCGCAGCTGACCCATGATACCAAGGTTCCCGGTGCCACCGTGGTCTATTCTTGGCCCAGCCTCGGCAGTCCGCTTGGCTATGCTTATGATGCCGACAGCGTGATGTTTGCCCGCGACGGGCTGGAACGGCTGCTGAAACAACTCAGCAAAAGCAACGCGCGGCGGATCGTTCTGGTGGCGCATTCCATGGGGTCGATGCTGGCGATGGAGACATTGCGCCAGATTGAAATCCGCACACCCGGTTGGTCCGACAGGAACCTTGACGGCGTGGTGCTGATGTCCCCGGATCTGGATCTGGACGTCTTTCGCAGCCAGATGAGCCGCCTCAACCCGGTTCCGCAGCCATTTCTGGTTTTCATTTCCCGCAAGGACAAGATTCTGACCCTGTCGCAACGGCTGCGGGGCACGTCCAGCCGCGCGCGGCTGGGTAATCTGGGATCGACCGATGGTCTGGAGGATTTGCCGATCAGCATCATCGACACCACCGATTACGCCGATTCCGCCAGCTCTGGCCATTTGGTTGCTGGCACTTCGCCCGCGCTCCTCGCGATCCTCAGTTCGGCGCGGCAATCATCGCAAGCGTTTTCACGCAAAGGGTTGATTTTTGATGGGGTGCTGCCGCCACCGATGGTGGAGAAAAAGCAGATTCAGGATCTGTCGCTCATCGATATCACGGACAGCCAGCGATAACCGCGCGACGATCAGCGTCCGCGCCGCAGATAGACGTAATAGGCACCCTCGCCGCCATGGCTGATATGGGCCGGCGTCACCTGCAACACCGCCTGCGACAACGGCGGCAAGGCCAGCCATTGCGGCACCCGGTGACGCAGCACGCCGCGCGGGGTGGGGATCGGTCCCGGCTCATCCCGATCCTTGCCCTTGCCAGTCACGACCAACACCAGCCGCTTCCCCGAGGCCTGCGCCGACAGAATGAACCGGGTCAGGGCAGGGTGCGCTGTATCCACCCGCATGCCATGCAGGTCCAACTTGCCTTCGGGGCGCAGCTTGCCGCGTTTCATCCGTCGAAACGCCTTTTCATCCATCTGCACCGGCGCCGAAGACAGCGATTGCGCCACAGGTTTCTTCAGATCGTGTTTGTTAGGCTTTGACGGCGCGCGACTGCCCAGGCGGAAGGCTTCGATCTGGGGTTCGGAGTGCGGATGCGGTGTCTTTTTCGGCTTGGGCTTGGGCAACGGCAAATCAGGCGGCGTCGTATGACTGCCCGGATGCAGACGCTCCGCGTGTTTGACGACCTTGTGCCAAAGATCGATTTCATCCGATGTCAGTTTGCGCCGGGTCATCAGAAATCTTCCGGTAACATCGCATAGGCGCGTTGAATGGGCAGGAAAACGATCATCCGCCCCGGATCCCGCAGACGGCCGGCCGCCTCGCCGGCGCCATCCCCGGTGCCAAAGAATATATCCGCCCGCTGCGCGCCCTTGATCGCCGATCCGGTATCCTGCGCGATCATCAGGCGGCGCATCGGCTCCGCGCCGTCCTTTTCCACCCAGACCGGCGCCCCCAGCGGCGTGTACTTCGGATCCACCGCGATACTGCGCATCGCCGTGACCGAACGGTTCATCGCCCCCAATGGCCCCTTCGACGGGTGCACTTTTTTCACCTCGCGGAAGAACACATAAGACGGGTTGTGCATCAGCAGCTCATGACCCGCTATGGGATTGCGCCGCACCCAGGCCTTGATCACCTGGGCGCTGACCTGATGCGCCTTGTAGATGCCGCGCCGGACCATTTCAGCGCCAACCGATTTATATGGGTGCCCATTGGCCCCCCCATAGCCGACGCGAACCGAAGCACCATCGGGCATCTTGATCCGGCCGGACCCCTGAATTTGCAGAAAGAACAGCTCAACCGGGTCATCGACCCAGGCGATTTCCAGCCCGCGCCCGTCCATGACACCACTCGTCAGGATATCGCGGCGCGGCAGCCACAGGTTGGTCTGGCGCGCTTCGTTTGGCATTTTGTAGACAGGAAAACGAAACCGGTCCGTCCGATAACGCGACCCCTGCAATTCCGGTTCGAAATAGCCGGTGAACAGGGGATCTGCGCCGTCCTCGATCAGAACCGGGCGAAAGAACAGCTCGAAGAATTGCTTGGCCCCGGCGGGCGTCTGCGATTGCGCCAGCGCGCAAAGGCTTTGCCAATCGGGGTCATCAAGATCGGGACAGGTCCCCAGAAACACCTCAAGCGCCTCTGCGTGGTTGTCGCTGTCCCAGCCGTCCAGCTGTGAGAAATTCAATATGGAATAGGCAGTCTCGCCGGATGCGCCCGAAGCGGTCATGGCAGCACCAATAATGGCTGCTGCCCGGAATGCCGCCCGTAGCGCCCCAATCATGCGTCCGTGGCCACCAGTTGCCAGTTCGGATCGTCGGTGCCCATCGAACGGGCAAAGACCCAGGTATCCTTCTGGCGTTTTACGGCCTTGGGATCGCCTTCGACGATTTCACCTTCGCTGTTGCGCACGACCGAGGTCAATTCAGCCACGAACCGCATGGTGATTTCGGCAGTGCGGGTGCTCTCATCGAACCGCGCATCCGCAAGGGTCGTTTCACGCACCCCGATGAATTCGGCCTCAATGGTCAGGCCCTGATCTTCGCGGTGCGCCACGGCATCGACAAAGCTTTCGTAGACGTCGCCAGCCAGCAGCGGCTCCAGATCGTCGAGTTCGCCGTTTTCAAAGCCCATCAGGATCATCTCATAGGCGCCGCGTGCACCGTGTACGAAGTCCTGCACCTGGAACGACGGCTCTGCCCGCTTCATCGCGGCCAGCGCGTCGGCCTGGGGCGAACCTTCAGCGACGTAATCAGTGATATCCAGATCCGGGCCGCCTTCGATCACTTCGAAGTCGGGGCGGCGTTTTTCTGCCGGAGCCTGCTGCGGCTGGGTGGGCTTTTCGAACCCTTCACGGGTGCCCAGAACGTTTTTCAGGCGCAGGATCAGAAAGACGGCGATGCCGGCCAAAACCAAAATCTGAATCAAGGGCGACTCCATGTGAACCTCGTGCTAGGCATTAGTGCCTTGTTTGAAACCAAAGCGGACTGCTCTTATGTAGGTGACGGGTGGGGCCAAGTCCACCGTTCAGCGCAAGATCCAAGGACCCCAAAATGTATCTTTTTCTGGCCTTTCTGATGGTGCCACTGGTTGAAATCGCCCTGTTTGTACAGGTTGGCGGGATGATCGGACTGTGGCCAACGCTGGCCATCGTGGTGCTGACCGCCATTCTGGGAACCTCGCTTGTGCGCTCGCAGGGGCGGCTGGCCATGGGGCAGTTGCGGTCCTCGTTCCAGACCCTGTCGGACCCGGCTGAACCGCTGGCGCATGGGGCGATGATCCTATTCGCCGGCGCCTTGCTCCTGACGCCCGGGTTTTTCACCGATGCGGTCGGTTTTGCACTGCTGATGCCGCCGGTGCGGCTTGCGATGTTCCGCTACATCAGCAAACGGGTGACCGTCGCACGGTTTGAAATGGGCGCCGGAATGGGACCTGGACAGGCGCGGCCCGGTTCGCACGGCCCCCATGGCCATGCGCAGCATCCCGGGCAACGGCGTCCGGGGCAGCCCGGCGATGTGATCGATGGCGAATACGAAGATGTGACGCCCAGACGCCCCGGGGATGGCCCCTCCGGCTGGGTCAAAGGCCCGGAAGACGGCCCAAAATAGGGCACAGTCAAAGCCTGTTGCGCCACGCTGTTTGCCACGGTTGGACAGACCGTTGAGATACCCGCGCCAAGCTGCTAAGCAATCGGCAAAGATATATTTTCAGGAGTATCTCCATGGCCGAAAACGACACCCCAGAGGGCGCAGCAGCAGCCCCGCAGCAGCCCCAGGTCCAGATGAACATTCTGGGTCAGTTCATCCGCGACATGTCGTTCGAAAACGTGATGGCGCAAAAGGGTGCTGCCGGTGAAGTTCAGCCCGACGTGAACGTTCAGGTCAATCTGGACGCCAAGAAACGCGCGGCGGAACACCAGTACGAAGTTATGACCAAGCTGACCGTCGAGTCCAAAAACAAGGACGGTGGTGAGGTTCTGTTCGTTCTGGAGCTGGAATATGTCGGCGTCTTCAACATCCAGGGTGTTCCGGACGATCAGCTGCACCCCTTCCTGCTGATCGAATGCCCGCGCATGACCTTCCCATTCCTGCGCCGCATCGTGTCCGACGTGACCCGCGACGGTGGCTTCCCGCCGCTGAACCTCGATAACATCGATTTCGTTGCGATCTACCGCAACGAGCTGGCACGCCGTCAGGCCGAAGCCCAGCCGACGCAATAAGTCACGCTATTGCTTTGAAAATTCAAACGCTGTCGGTCAGACCGGCAGCGTTTTTTGTTTGTCGGGACAATATGTCAGGACTGTGCCGAGACCCAAAGTGCGTCTTCGCCCAGTTTTTCCACAAAGGCATCATGGGCAGCTTTTTCCTCGGCCGTCAGGCGCGAGGGCAGGGGGGTCGGCCGTGGTTCCGGGCTCCAATTGCTGTCTACCGCTGCAGTATCCGATCCGCTGCCGCTGCTGGACAGAGCGAAATCGGGCTGGCGGCCGCCGATCAGCTCCAGATAGACCTCGGCCAGAATTTCCGAGTCGAGAAGCGCGCCGTGCAGGGTTCGGTTGGAGTTATCGATGCTGAACCGGCGGCACAGGGCATCCAGTGTTGCCGGTGAGCCGGGAAACCGTTTGCGCGCCATGGCCAGCGTGTCGATCGCCTGTTCCATCGGCAATTGCGGCAGGTTCATCCAGCCCAGTTCCGCGTTCAGGAACTTCATGTCAAAGCTGGCATTGTGGATCACCAGCCGCGCATCACCTACGAAATCCAGAAACCCCTGACCGATCTTGGCGAACACCGGTTTATCGCGCAGCGTGACCGCCCCCGGTGCCGGCGTCTGCGGCGGGCTCAGCAGGTCCGGACCGATGCCGTGCACGCCAAAAGCCTCTTCGGGCATGTCGCGCTCGGGGTTGATGTATTCGTGATAGGTCCTGCCGGTGGGCATGTGATTATAGAGTTCCACCGCACCGATTTCGACGATCCGATCCCCGGAAAACGGATCAAACCCCGTGGTCTCGGTATCCAGAACGATCTCACGCATCTGCCATCTTTCTCCTGGTCTCGGCCAGGATCTGTTCCACCTGCGCGCGGGCGTGCTCCAGCGTGTCAGTCTCGATCACGTAATCGGCGCGGGCGCGTTTCTCTTCGATTGGCATCTGTTTCTGCAGGATCTGCTCGAATTGCTCAACCGTCATTGTGCCACGGTCCAGAACCCGCTGTTTCTGGGTTTCCGCATCCACGGTGACGCAGGCCACCGCGTCCATCGCAGCCTCACCGCCGGTTTCAAACAACAGCGGAATATCGAAGACGAGGATATCGCTGGCAGCAGTACGGCGAAATTCGGCACGATCTTCCCCGACCAGCGGATGCACGATCTTTTCGATCCGGGGCAGGGCAGAGGGGTCGCGGGCAATGATGTCCTTCAGCGCACTCCGATCCACCGCACCGTCGACAATTGCCTCCGGGAATTGCGCCTGCATCGGTGCGACAGCAGCGCCGCCTGGCGCATAAAGACGATGCACCGCCGCATCCGCATCCCAGACCGCGCAGCCCAGTTCGGCAAAGATCTTTGCCGTGGTGCTTTTGCCCATTCCGATGGAGCCGGTGAGACCCAGTTTAAACGTCATGCCAGTGCTGCCGCCCGTGTTTCCTCATCCACTTCGGGCCGTTTGCCAAACCAGCGTTCAAAGCCCGGAACAGCCTGGTGCAGCAGCATGCCGAGACCGTCGACAACGGTGCAACCTGCGTCCTCTGCGGCTTGTAGCATATCTGTTTTCAACGGGGTATAGACCAGATCGGTCACAACGCAGCCCGGGCGCAAACCGTCCATCGGCACCCTCAGGCGCGGCTTCCCTTCCATCCCGAGTGAGGTGGTATTCACCACCAGCGCGGCTTCTTCGACGATATTGCCGGCCAGAACCCAATCCACGACCTTGATACGTTTGCCGAATTCCTTGTGCAGCTTGTCCGCCCGTTCGCGGGTTCGGTTGGTCAGCATGATCTCGGTCACGCCAGCCTCGATCAGCGAGGCAACCACCGCGCGGCAGGCGCCACCGGCGCCCAGAACCACCGCAGGGCCCGCGTCCGGTTTCCAATCCGATGCGCCCTGATGCAGATTGGTGATAAATCCGTAACCATCTGTATTATCAGCCAGAACCGATCCATCTTCGCGGAAGATCAGCGTGTTCGCCGCCCCCATCAGCGTGGCACGATCCGTAACCTTGTCGGCGATTGTCATCACCGTTTCCTTGTGTGGTAAGGTCACATTAGCCCCGACAAAGCCCGCCTTTGGCAGCGCGCGGATCACGGTTTCAAGATCCTGCGGTTCCACGTGCATCGGCACATAATGTCCGGCGATTCCGTATCTGCGGAGCCAATGGTTCTGGATCTGCGGCGAACGTGAATGGGCCACCGGGCATCCAATGACCCCGGCCAGAGGTATCTTCACGGCATTCATTGATCGATAATCCCCTGCAGTCCAAGGTAGTTAATAAGTTCAGTCAGCGGCAGGCCCAAGACATTAAAATAGCTACCATCGATACTGGCGAACAGCCGCACGCCTTCCTCTTCCAGTTTGTAGGCGCCAACGGCGTGGCGGATGCTGTCCCAGTTGCGGTCCACATAATCACGCAGATACTCATCCGAGGCTTTGCGCATCAGCAACCGGACCTGACCAACGTGGCGCCACAATGGTTCTCCATCGCGGTAGATCACCGCCGCGGACAATAGCATATGCCGCTGTCCGCGCATCTCACAAAGCTGCGACAGCGCCTCTTCGGCAGAACGCGGTTTGGACAGAAGTTTTCCCTTGAAATCAAGTACCTGATCGCAGCCGATCACCATCTGACCAGGATGTTTACTGCTGATCTTGCGGGCTTTTGCCTCGGCCAGGGCATCGGCGATATCCCGGGGCGGCGCGCCCTCTGCCAGCAAAGCCGCCTTGATGCTATCTTCATCAAGACGCGGTACATCTGTTTCAAAGGGAATGCCTGCCTGCCGCAGCAGCTGGGCCCTGATACTGGACCCGGAGGCGAGCACGATGTGGGCAGTCATGTGGAAAACCCCGTGGGAAAGCGGTTCGGAAGTTAAGGACGTTTTGTATGGTTTTCCCCAGTTTTGGCAAGCCCACAGGCAAAGCCCGGATTCCATCCCAGTTTCACCCGCATCCATCCCGCGTGGATTGGGATAACTTCAAATCCGGGGATATCCCAGAACTTCACAATCGATCCCTTAGTTATCCCCACGATACTCAAGGTTAAGGATCACTTAACGATCCATAAAACAAAGGTCGTTAAGGATTCTTATACCCTTTCAAGCCGCCAGCTGGTGGAATCTTGTCCACGCTGGGGATAAGGGGAGGAAGCACTCAGTAATCCACGGAAAACAGGGGGCCCTACAAAAACATCATCCTTTAAATCTTTCTTATTTATTTTAGGGTGACCCAAACGAACGGCGGAGAAGACACGCATGGACCTGACAGACTGGATGTACACCCTGTACCCCTATGCAAAGTCGCTCCATATCATGGCCGTGCTCAGCTGGATGGCCGGTCTCTTCTATCTCCCACGTCTGTTCGTGTATCACGTGGAGCAGGCTAAGAAGGTGCCAGAGACGGGTCCGGTGTTCCTGACCATGGAACAGAAGCTCATGAAGGTGATCATGCGCCCTGCGATGCACACCGCCTGGCTCGCCGGCCTTTTCATCGTCTTTACGCCAGGGATGATCGACTGGTCCTATATATGGCCTTGGACCAAAGGCGCCTGTGTAATCGGTATGACGCTGTTTCACACCTGGCTTGTCTGGCGCATCAAGGATTTCGAAGCCGGGCGGAACCGCCTGACGGGAAGACAGTTCAGGATGGCAAACGAAGTGCCGACGCTCCTGATGGTGGTCATCGTCATATCGGTCATTTTCAAGTTCTGAGGCCGATCTTACGCCCCTGACAGGGTCGGGCGTACCACAGTTGTAAGCATTGCCTCAGGCGGCCTCTGAGGCGGTATTTGACTCATCGTGGACATGCCCCTATGTATGGCCCTCAACGGGCCCGTCCGGGCATTCGTGTCTTCCGATTTGATAATGACACCTCTCCCCGATGCCGGGGACGCAAAGGCTGTATGTAGATGACCGTCCAATCCCTGAATCTTTCCGATCTGAAAGCCAAAAGCCCCAAGGACCTTTTGTCCATGGCCGAAGATCTGGAGATCGAAAACGCCTCGACCATGCGCAAGGGCGAGATGATGTTCCAGATCCTGCGTGAACGCGCAGATGAAGGATGGGACATTGCCGGCGACGGCGTTCTGGAAGTTCTGCAAGACGGATTCGGTTTCCTGCGCTCGCCTGAAGCGAACTACCTGCCCGGTCCCGATGATATCTACGTCTCGCCCGACATGATTCGTCAGTATTCTCTGCGCACTGGCGATACCGTCGAAGGGCAGATCAAGGCGCCACTGGAAAATGAACGCTATTTCGCGCTGACCAACGTCACCAAGATCAACTTTGAAGATCCTGAAAAGGCCCGTCACAAGATCGCGTTCGACAACCTGACGCCGCTGTACCCGGATGAGCGGCTGAAAATGGAGGTCGAAGATCCCACGATCAAGGATAAATCCGCCCGTGTGATCGACCTGGTCGCGCCCATCGGTAAAGGTCAGCGCTCCCTGATCGTGGCGCCGCCTCGGACTGGTAAGACCGTGATTTTGCAGAACATTGCGAACTCGATTGAGAAGAACCATCCGGAATGCTACCTGATCGTCCTGCTGATCGACGAACGCCCGGAAGAGGTCACCGACATGCAGCGTTCGGTCAAGGGCGAGGTCGTTTCCTCCACCTTTGACGAGCCGGCAACGCGCCACGTGGCAGTGTCGGAAATGGTCATCGAAAAGGCCAAGCGTCTGGTTGAGCATAAACGAGATGTTGTGATTCTCTTGGACTCGATCACAAGACTTGGTAGAGCCTTTAACACCGTTGTTCCGTCCTCGGGGAAAGTTCTGACCGGCGGTGTCGACGCCAACGCCCTGCAGCGGCCGAAACGCTTCTTCGGTGCTGCCCGGAACATCGAAGAAGGCGGATCGCTGACCATTATCGCAACCGCGCTGATCGACACCGGCAGCCGCATGGACGAGGTCATCTTCGAAGAATTCAAAGGCACCGGTAACTCCGAACTGGTCCTGGATCGTAAAATTGCCGACAAACGCGTCTTCCCGGCGATCGACATTCTCAAGTCGGGCACCCGGAAGGAAGACCTGCTTGTCGACAAGGGGGATCTGGCTAAGACCTTTGTTTTGCGGCGAATTCTCAATCCGATGGGTACCACGGACGCCATTGAATTCCTGCTGTCGAAACTGAAACAAACCAAATCCAACTCTGAATTCTTCGATTCGATGAACACCTAGAACCCGGCGGCTCAGGAAAGGACGGCCACACATGGATACGATCTTTGCGTTGGCCTCTGCTCAGGGGAAGGCCGGGGTATCGGTTATTCGTGTCTCTGGCCCACAGGCGCTGGAGGCGATGAACGCGCTTTGCGAAACTGCGGTGCCGGTTCCTGGACGGGGACTGCGGGTGCTGACGGATGCGGCAGGTGATCCTCTGGATGAGGCGCTGGTACTGAGTTTCGCCGCACCGCATAGCTTTACCGGTGAAAATGTCGTTGAATTTCAGGTGCATGGCAGTACGGCAGTGGTTTCTGCTGTGTTGGATGCGCTTGGCGAAATCGACGGATTGCGTCAGGCAGAACCGGGTGAGTTTACGCGTCGCGCGCTGGAGAACGGACAGCTGGATCTGGCGCAGGTCGAGGGTCTTGCCGATCTGATCGATGCCGAAACCGAGGCGCAGCGCAAACAGGCCCAGGTAGTGCTGTCTGGGGCAATTGGGCAACTGGCCGAACGGTGGCGGAGCGATCTGATCCGGGCAGCCTCTTTGATCGAAGTCACCATTGATTTCGCGGATGAAGAGGTTCCGGTGGACGTTACGCCCGAGGTATCGAGCCTCCTCGCAGGCGTTCAAAAGGATTTGGAAACCGAGGTCGCCGGCGTCAAAATCGCCGAACGCATCCGCTCTGGGTTTGAGGTGGCCATCGTTGGTGCTCCAAACGTCGGGAAGTCGACACTGCTGAATGCGCTTGCGGGACGTGAGGCAGCCATTACGTCGGAATACGCTGGCACCACGCGGGATATTATCGAAGTGAAGATGGATCTTGCTGGCCTTCCGGTCACACTTCTGGATACAGCCGGCCTGCGCGATACCGAGGATCACGTCGAAAGCATTGGTATTGCCTTGGCGCGGAAGAGGGCTGAGAATGCTGATATCCGTGTATTTCTCGCAGAAGCTAGCGAAACGCCTGACGTGGAAATGCAGGACGGAGATATTCGCCTGCTGCCAAAAGCGGATGCTCGGGATGATGCGGAAGATGCAATTTCCGGGAAAACGGGGCAGGGGATCGATAGGCTAGTTGAGCACATTGCGACGGTTTTGAAGTCGCGCTCGGCTCATCCAGGGATCTCCACCCGAAATCGCCACAGGGAGGCTTTGTCTTCCGCGTTGAAGAGCTTACATCAGGCGCAATCGGTTCTCGAGCTGGGACCGGAGCACTATGATCTTGCGGCTGAGGATATGCGATCAGCAATCCGATCGCTTGAACTGTTGGTTGGACGTGTCGGAGTTGAAAATCTCCTGGATGAGATTTTTTCGAGCTTCTGCCTTGGAAAATGAGGAGTGTTTCACGTGAAACATTCAGCCTATGACGTTGTTGTAATCGGCGGTGGTCACGCCGGCACCGAAGCTGCTCATGCGGCGGCTCGGATGGGTGTAAACACCGCGCTGATCACGTTAAAACGCGAAGGCATTGGTGTGATGTCCTGTAACCCGGCTATTGGCGGTTTGGGCAAAGGCCACCTCGTGCGGGAAATTGACGCTCTTGACGGCGTCATGGGGCGTGTTGCCGATCTTGCCGGCATTCAGTTCCGACTCCTGAATCGGCGGAAGGGACCAGCCGTCCAGGGCCCTCGCGCCCAGTCCGACCGAGCAATCTATCGTCGGGAGATGCTCAAGCTTACCGAACAGCAGGACTGTCTCGACGTTATCGAAGGAGAAGCGACCGACTTTATCATGTTCGGCCAATCGGTAACCGGCGTCGTCTTGGCAGATGGATCTCAAATCCCGGCGAAGGCTGTCATTCTTACCTCAGGAACGTTCCTCCGTGGTGTTATTCATATCGGAGATGTGTCGCGACCCGGTGGCCGTATGGGCGACAAGCCGTCGGTCAGCCTGGCAGAGCGTCTCGATAGCTTCGAATTGCCATTGGGACGCCTCAAGACCGGTACGCCGCCTCGGTTGGACGGAACAACGATTCGTTGGGATGAATTGGAATCGCAGCCCGGGGATGATGATCCAACGTTCTTTTCCTTTACAACCACGCAGGTGACCGCAAAACAGGTGTCCTGCGGCATCACGCACACCAACGAAAAGACGCATGAGATCATTCGGGAAAACCTTGAACGATCTGCTATGTACGGCGGTCATATCGAAGGGGTCGGACCGCGGTATTGCCCCTCGATTGAAGATAAGGTCGTCAGGTTTGCCGATAAAACATCGCACCAGATCTTTCTGGAACCAGAGGGCGTCGACGACAACACCGTTTATCCAAACGGGATTTCGACGAGCCTGCCGGTGGATGTGCAAGAGGACTACGTGCATTCGATCTTTGGCCTGGAAGACGCCAAGATTATTCAACCCGGATATGCCATTGAGTACGATTACATTGATCCGCGGGCGCTTACACTGGGTTTGGAACTCAAGGAAGTTTCCGGCTTGTTCTTGGCTGGACAAATTAACGGTACAACCGGATATGAAGAGGCCGCTGCACAGGGCCTGGTCGCAGGCCTCAATGCTGCGCGGCGGAGCAGAGAGGAGGACCCGATTATCTTTGGTCGCTCCGGCAGCTACATTGGGGTTATGGTCGATGACCTGACCACGAACGGCGTGACGGAACCCTACCGGATGTTTACTTCCCGAGCGGAATTCCGTTTGTCCCTTCGGGCCGACAATGCGGATCAACGGCTCACGCCTCTGGCGATTGAGGTTGGCTGCGCGGGGCAGGCCCGCAAAGAAATGTTCCAAAAGAAGATGGAGCGCTTGGATGCTGCGCGTGGTGTTCTGACTAAGTCGGTGTTCACTCCAAAACAGGTTTCCGAGGCTGGTATCCGCGTAAATCAGGATGGCAATAAACGGACCGGCTTGGACGTCCTGGCGTTTCCCGATGTGTCGTTCGAAGATCTTTTTCCTTTGCTACCTGAACTCGCGAACAGCGATACCACAACACGACGTCAGTTGGAGCGTGACGCGCTTTACGCAAATTACATCGACCGGCAGGAGCGGGAGATCGCAGCGCTAAAGCGGGATGAGAGCTACCTAATCCCGAGGGATTTTGAATACATCGGGATCGAAGGTCTTTCCAACGAGTTGCAACAAAAACTGGAGCGAGCCCGGCCTGAAAACCTGGCGCAGGCAGCACGTCTGGATGGGATGACGCCGGCTGCACTGGCCCTGCTTTTGGCAAGGTTGCGGAAGAGTTCCACCCAACGGAGCCGTACTGCATGACGACCGAAGCTTTGTTGGAACGGCTGAATGTTTCACGTGAAACACTCGACCGGCTGAAAATATTCGAACAAGTTTTGCAAAAATGGAATCCGAAGATCAACCTAGTTTCCCGGAACAGCCTGGATGACCTTTGGACCCGTCATATCATCGATTCGGTCCAGGTTTTCCGATGTGTTTCTCCGCCAAACCACTGGGTTGATATGGGAAGTGGCGGCGGCCTTCCAGGTGTTATCGTCGCCATTATGGCGGCAGAGGAATCTCCGAATACCAAGGTTACGCTGATCGAATCGGATCAACGAAAGTCGGCTTTCCTGCGTACGGCGGCACGGGAGTGCGGGGCGAAACTTACAGTAATTTCAAAGCGAATAGAGCAGGCGGACCCGCAAAATGCGGATGTTCTGTCTGCGCGAGCGCTTGCGGATCTGTCGCTCCTACTGGAATTTTCCGAACGCCATCTGAGCCCGACTGGCACCGCCTTGTTCCCAAAAGGTGCAAACTGGAAAAAAGAAGTGGATAACGCGCGGCAACGATGGCGATTCGATTTCGAACCGATTACAAGTTTAACTGAACCCGACGCGGTCGTACTGAAAATAGAGGGAGTTGCTCGTGTCTGACTTATCCCGCCCGGATGGGCCACGTATCATCGCGGTTGCTAATCAAAAGGGTGGAGTAGGTAAGACAACGACGGCAATAAACCTCGCCGCGGCCCTAGTCGAAGGCGGATTGCGCGTCCTGGTCGTTGATTTGGACCCGCAGGGGAATGCATCCACCGGCCTGGGAATTGAGGCCGATGATCGGGATTACACCACCTACGATCTTTTGGTTGATGATGCGCCGCTGTCCGAGGTTATTCGGGCAACTGAGATCGAGGATCTCTGCGTTATTCCGGCGACGGTAGATCTGAGTTCCGCCGATATCGAACTGGTTTCCAACGAAAAGCGCAGCTTCCTATTGCATGACGCCCTGCGACAGACGGCGATGGACGAATACGAATGGGATTACATCCTGATCGATTGCCCGCCTTCGCTGAACCTGCTTACGGTGAATGCCATGGTCGCCGCGCATTCGGTTCTTATCCCGCTGCAAAGTGAGTTCTTCGCGCTTGAGGGGGTATCGCAGTTAATGCTGACGATCCGCGAGGTACGGCAGGCGGCAAACCCAGATCTTAGGATCGAAGGTGTGGTGCTAACGATGTACGACCGTCGCAATAATCTGTCGCAACAGGTTGAACAGGATGCGCGCGACAACCTGGGTGAGCTGGTCTTCCGGACTGTGATTCCCCGGAACGTACGGGTGAGCGAGGCGCCGTCCTATGCGTTGCCGGTCCTGAACTACGATACGAATTCGCTGGGGGCGCGGGCGTACCGGGCACTGGCAGAAGAAATAGTCGCCAATCATCAAAGACTGGCAGCATAAAGGGGAGGGCACCATGACAGAAAAAAAGAACAAACCTCGCGGGTTGGGACGTGGATTGTCGGCGCTGATGGCCGATGTGAACCCGGAACCCGTTAGCACCCAAGCCGAAGCACCCCGCAATGCCGAAGTATTGGTGCCAATCGAGAAGGTTACCGCCAACCCTGATCAGCCCCGTCGGCAGTTTCTTCAAGAAGATCTGGATGACCTGACGGCCTCTATCAAGGAAAAGGGCGTCTTGCAGCCGCTGATCGTGCGTCCGCGCGATGGCGGTATGTACGAGATCGTGGCTGGTGAACGGCGCTGGCGGGCCGCGCAGGCGGCGCAGTTGCATGAGGTTCCGGTTCTGATCCGGGACTATGACGACGTTGAAATGCTCGAAGTCGCCATCATCGAAAACATTCAGAGGTCAGATCTGAATGCGATGGAAGAGGCGCAGAGCTATAAGCAGTTGATGGAAAAGTTCGGCCACACCCAGGAAAAAATGGCTGAGGCGTTGGGCAAGAGCCGTAGCCATATTGCCAACCTTGTGCGGCTTCTTCACTTGCCTTCCGACGTGCAACAGCTTGTTCAGGAACGGAAATTGTCCGCGGGCCACGCGCGGGCGTTAATTACGTCGGACCATGCATCGGAACTGGCCAAGAAGATCGTCAAAGGCGGGCTGTCCGTCCGCGCAACCGAGAATCTGGTGAAAAAGGATGCTGCGGGTACCACAACGAGCGCGTCTCCGAAAAAACCGCGCAAAGAGGTGGAGAAAGACGCGGATACCCGCGCGCTTGAAGGCGATCTATCAGCGATGCTGCGGATGAAGGTTTCGATTGATCACATCGCGGGCGGGGAGAGCGGCTCGGTGACGATCAGTTATGAGACGCTTGATCAGCTTGATGAGCTTTGCAATCTGCTCAGCCGCTAGGGCGCGACCAGATAAAGGTCAGCACGCCTGACAGAACCACCGCCTGAATAATCAGGATGTGGGAGGGGGCGCCCAGCATCAAAGACAACAGAAAGACGGCGGCAATCGATCCGGTTGCCGCCTTTTTTGCGGTTGGTCGGATGGCGCCGTTTTCGCGCCAATCCAGGATCATTGGCCCGAAGATGTTGTGAGAGATGATCCAGTCGTGCAGCCGCTCCGAAGAGTTTGCGAAAAAGAATGTTGCCAGAAGCAAGAAGGGCACGGTGGGGAGCAGGGGAAGGATAACCCCGACGATTGCCAATGCTACGCAACAAATCCCTAGTCCGGCGTAGATATAGCGCATTGGGTCAGTCCACCAAGAGATCGCGAAGGATCGCGTTGAGCACCGCACGTCCCTTGTCTGTGGCATGCAGTCTTTGTCCTGAGATAGAGATCATTCCCATCTTGGCAAGGTCCTGCAGCTTGTCAGCGTTCAGCGGCGTGCCAGAGAGTTGTGCGTAGCGCTCCATATCCAGCCCTTCCCGCAGGCGCATCCCCATCATCAGGCATTCGACAGCTGCATCCTCGCGCTCCAGGGCTTCCCGCAGGTTTTCGCCGGAACCTTTGGAGACCGCCTCCAGCCAGGCACCGGGGGCGCGGTGGGTTTCGGTGGCATAGCGGGTGCCATCCAGCGTGATGCGCCCATGGGCGCCGGGGCCAATGCCCACATAGTCGCCATAACGCCAGTAGATCAGGTTGTGGCGGCTCTCCGCGCCGGGAACCGCATGGTTGGAAACCTCATAGGCGGGCATGCCATGGGCGGCGCAGATGTCCTGTGTCAGCTGGTACATGTCTGCGGCGCTGTCATCGCTGGGCAGGTCCCGCAGCTTGCCCCGGGCATAGCGGTCGCCAAAGGCGGTGCCTTCTTCGATCGTCAGCTGATAGAGCGACAGGTGGTCGATGGACATCGACAGCGCCTCGGTCAGCTCAGCCTGCCAGTCCTGCGGCGTCTGACCTTGACGGGCATAGATCAGGTCGAAACTGACGCGGTCAAAACAATTGCGCGCAATGTCAAAGGCGGATTTGGCCTCGGCCACGGAATGGATACGGCCAAGGCGGCGCAGGTCGGTGTCGTTGAGCGCCTGAATACCCATCGAGATCCGGTTCACTCCGGCGTCGCGATAGCCTGCAAATCGGCCAGCCTCGACCGATCCTGGGTTTGCTTCGAGCGAGATTTCGATGTCATTGGCGAAGGGCCAGATATCCCGTGCGGCCTCGATCACGGCGGCAACGGTGTCTGGATGCATCAGCGAAGGGGTACCGCCACCAAAGAAGATCGAATTCAACACGCGGCCCTGAAGCTGCTCGGACACACGTGCCAGCTCAGATTGATAGGCTTTGACCCAGACGCTTTGGTCTATATTTGCAGTGACGTGGCTGTTGAAATCGCAATAGGGGCATTTGGCCTGACAAAAGGGCCAGTGCACATAGAGGCCAAAGCCCCCATTGCGCCAGTCATCCACGGGATGGGTCATTCCCCGAAACACCCTTTGATGAACTTGGCCACGGCGTTTGCGCGATGGCTGATCTTGTTCTTTTCCCAGCGGTCCATCTCGGCAAAGGTCACGTCAAAGCCATCAGGTATGAACATCGGATCATAGCCAAAACCGGCCTCGCCGCGGATTGGCCAGATCAGATGACCGGGGGCAATACCTTCGAAAACCTCGTCATGGCCATCGGGCCAGGCCAGAACCAGCGTGCAGCGGAACTGCGCGGTACGCGGGTGGGGGGCGTTCTTGGCTTCCAGCTCGTTATGGGCGCGGGTCATGGCCATCATGAAGTCGCGGCCATTGCCGGTTTCCGCCCAGTCTGCGGTATAGACGCCCGGCGCCCCATCTAGGGCGTCGATGGTGATCCCGGAATCATCGGACAGGGCAGGGAGCCCGGTCGCCTTGGCCGCGGCATGCGCCTTGATCCGGGCGTTGCCGACAAAGGTGTCCTCGGTTTCCTCAGGTTCTGGCAGATCCATTTCGGCGGCGCCGACAACGGAGACGCCAAAGGGCTTGAGGAGATGTGCCATCTCCTTAAGCTTGCCTTTGTTATGCGTGGCGATCAACAGCCGATGGCCTTCAAACTTACGGCTCATGCGCAGGCTGCCTTTTGCATTTCTGCCAGTTCGGCGGTGCCTTTTGCGGCCAGATCCATAAGGGAATTCATCTGCTCGCGCGAGAACATCGATCCTTCGGCGGACATCTGCACTTCGATCAGTTTGCCGGATCCGGTCATGATGAAGTTGCCATCGACGCCGGCTTCGGAATCTTCGGGGTAGTCCAGATCCAGAACCGGCTGGCCGGCATAGATCCCGCAGGATACGGCTGCCACTGGATCGACCAGCGGATCGATGCTGACATCGCCGGCCTTCATCAGTTTGTTGACTGCGAGACGCAGGGCTACCCAGCCACCGGTGATCGAGGCGCAGCGGGTGCCGCCGTCGGCTTGCAGCACGTCACAATCGATGCTGATTTGGCGTTCTCCCAAGGCCACGCGGTCCACACCAGCGCGCAGGGCACGGCCGATCAGGCGCTGGATTTCGACGGTACGGCCGCCTTGCTTGCCAGCCGAGGCTTCGCGGCGCATCCGGGTGTTGGTCGCGCGGGGCAGCATGCCGTATTCCGCTGTCACCCAGCCAAGGCCGGATCCCTTGATAAAGGGTGGCACGCGGTCTTCGATGGTGGCGGTGCACAGAACATGGGTGTCGCCAGCCTTGATCAGGCATGATCCCTCGGCATGTTTGGTGAATCCGGTTTCGATGGAAATCGGGCGCATCTCGTTCAGTTGTCGTCCAGAGGGTCGCATGAGTAATCCTTTTTTTGCTGGCCTTCGGATAGCCCTGCCTGCGCGCGGTATGCAAGCATGATTGACCTTTGCGTGTGGGCCTCTTTAATGGCAATCCGGAAAAGCCTTCCTATCTATGTAGCGTGTAACCGCTGAAAATGCTCATGACAGACGCAAACAATATCCTGAAAGACATGAACGACCGGTCGCGGGATGTGTTCCGGGCGGTCGTGGAATCCTATCTGGAAAGCGGCGATCCCGTCGGCAGCCGTACCCTGACCCGGTCGCTGAGCGAAAAGGTCAGCGCGGCGACGGTGCGCAACGTGATGCAGGATCTGGAGTTTCTGGGCCTGCTCGACAGCCCGCATGTCAGCGCCGGACGGGTGCCGACGCAGCTGGGTCTGCGGATGTTCGTCGATGGCCTACTGGAGGTCGAGGATCTGAAGGCGCAGGACCGCGAAAAGATCGATGCCACCCTGGGTCGCAATTCCGGCGATGTGAGCGGTATGCTCGACCGTGTCGGGGCGGCGCTTTCCGGGGTGACACAAGGGGCCTCGTTGGTGCTGACGCCAAAGCATGAGGCTGAGATCCGCCACATCGAATTCGTCTCGCTTGGTCATGACCGGGCGATGGTGGTGCTGGTGTTTTCCGACGGGCACGTGGAAAACCGGCTGTTCACGCCGCCGCCGGGACAGACCCCCAGTTCCATGCGCGAGGCGGCCAATTTCCTGAATGCCCTCGTCGAAGGGCGCACGCTGAGTGACGTGCGCCTCGACATGCAGGAAGAGATCGCCACCCGGCGGCAGGAGATCGACAACTTGGCGCATCAGCTGATCGAAAGCGGTCTGGCTGCCTGGGAAGAAGACGGCAGCGATCAGGCGCGCCTGATCGTGCGGGGGCGTGCGAATCTGCTGGCGGACAATGGCGTCACCGAAGAGCTGGACCTGATCCGTAGCCTGTTCGACGATCTGGAGCGCAAGCAGGATATTGCCGAATTCCTGGAACTCACCGAAGAGGGCGAGGGTGTGCGCATTTTTATTGGCTCGGAGAACAAACTTTTCTCACTTTCGGGTTCCTCTTTGGTGGTGTCTCCTTATATGAACACGGATCGAAAGGTGATTGGCGCGGTGGGGGTGATTGGCCCGACCCGCCTGAACTACGGACGGATTGTGCCCATCGTGGACTATACGGCGCAACTGGTCGGCAAATTGCTGTCAGACCGGAGTTAGAGGTGAAAAATGGCAGAGCCCAAGAACGACGATTTTCTCGACGATATCGCAAATGCCGAAGCAGAAGAGCTGGCGGCACAGACCGAAGAATTTGATGACGCGGCGCTGGAGCTGGATGCCCTGCGGGCGGAACGTGATGAGCTGAAGGACCGGTTCATGCGCGCTCTGGCGGATGCCGAGAATTCGCGCAAGCGGGGCGACAAGGCCCGCCGCGAAGCCGAGCAATATGGTGGCTCGAAGCTGGCCCGTGACATGCTGCCGGTGTTCGACAACATGAAGCGCGCGGTTGAATCGGTAACCGACGAACAAAAAGAGGCGGCCTCGGCCCTGATCGAAGGTGTTGAGCTGACCATGCGGGCGCTGCTGGGCGTGTTTGAAAAGCACGGCATCCGCGTTGTCTCGCCCGCAGTGGGTGACAAGTTTGACCCGCAGGTGCACGAAGCCATGTTCGAAGCCCCGGTGCCCGGCACCAAGGCAGGCGAAATTATTCAGGTTTCCGCCGAAGGTTTCATGCTGCACGACCGCCTGCTGCGGCCGGCGCAGGTCGGGGTCTCCTCGACACCAGCATAAGGTTGCCGGGGTTATTGGTGTAAGTCGCCTCGGACCCTGCATTCAGAATTGAAAAAGGCGACCCTTGCGGGTCGCCTTTTTTGCATTAATACGGCTTTGCATTTACGCAGTAGCGTCTTTCAGACGGTAGAGCGCCTCCAGCGCCTCGCGCGGGGTCAGATCGTCGGGGTGGATACTCTCCAGCAATTCCTCGACAGGTGACGGACCTGCGGCGGGTTTGGGTTGTGGCGGCGGGGCAGCAGCAAAGAGCGGCAGATCGTCGATCTGGATCTTTGCGCCAGCGCCTTCGCGGCTGCCTTGTTCAAGCATATCCAGCACATCGCGCGCCCGTGCCACAACCGAAGCTGGCAGGCCGGCAAGCTGCGCCACCTGCACCCCGTAGGAGCGGTCGGCAGCGCCTTTTTTGACCTCGTGCAGGAAGATCACCTCTCCCTCCCACTCCTTGACGGTGACGGTGGCGTTTTCGACGCCTTCCAGCTTACCGGCCAGTTGGGTCATCTCGTGATAGTGGGTCGCGAACAGGGCGCGGGCCTGGTTCACCTCGTGCAGGTGTTCCAGCGTGGCCCAGGCGATGGACAGCCCATCATAGGTCGCGGTGCCGCGCCCGATTTCATCAAGGATCACCAGAGCACGGTCATCGGCCTGGTTCAGGATTGCGGCGGTTTCCACCATTTCAACCATGAAGGTGGAGCGTCCGCGCGCCAGATCGTCCGAGGCCCCGACACGGCTGAACAGCTGGCTGATCAACCCTATATGCGCGGCTTCGGCGGGAACATAGCTGCCCATCTGCGCCAACAGCGCGATCAGCGCGTTCTGCCGCAGGAAGGTCGATTTACCGGCCATGTTGGGACCGGTCAGCAGCCAGATCGCGGCGCCATCCCCGGCCGAGAGATCACAATCGTTGGCGACGAAGGTATCGCCGCCCTGTTGCCGCAGCGCCTGTTCCACCACCGGATGGCGTCCGCCCTCCACGTGAAACGCGCGGGAGGCGTCCACCTTTGGCCGGGTCCAGTTTTCACCGCGGGCCAGATCGGCCAATGCGGTCACCAGATCCAGCTCTGCCAACCCTTTGGCAGCGGTATTGAGACGCGCAGCGGTGTCCAGAATGGCGGTAGAAAGCCTTTCATAGAGCCGCTTTTCGATCTCCAGTGCTCGGTTCCCTGCATTCAGGATCCTGGTTTCAATCTCGCTCAACTCCACCGTGGTGAAACGCACCTGATTTGCGGTAGTTTGACGGTGTATGTAAGTTTCGGACAGCGGCGCTGACAACATTTTCTCCGCGTGGGTCGCGGTGGTTTCGATGAAATAGCCCAGCACGTTGTTGTGCTTGATCTTCAGCGAGGTGATGCCGGTGTGCTCCGCATATTTCTGCTGCATCCCGGCGATGATCGAGCGTCCCTCATCGCGCAGGGTGCGCGCCTCATCCAGTTCGGGATCATAGCCGGTCGCGATGAACCCGCCGTCACGGGCCAGCAGCGGCGGATCGGCCACCAGGGATGCATCCAGCAGCGATAGAAGATCATCAAAGCCAAGAAGGTCACGAACGGCACCGCCGATCAGTTCGGGAAGATCCTGACCTTCGCACATCTCGGCGATGGTTTCGGCCTGCACCAGCCCGTTGCGGATGGCGGCAAGATCACGCGGACCACCGCGTTCCAGCGCAAGGCGCGACAGGGCGCGGTCCAGATCCGGCGTCTTGCGCAGCGCCGCGCGGATATCCTGCGAAAGCTGCGTCGCCTCGACCGCAAAATCCAGGGCTGCCAATCGCGCGCTGATCACATCCAACGTGCGCGAGGGGCTTGCCATACGTTGTTCCAAAAGACGGGCACCGCCCGGCGTCACGGTCCGGTCCACCACAGACAACAGCGATCCGGCGCGCCCGCCCGACAGGGATCGGGTCAGTTCCAGGCTGGCGCGGGTCGAGGCGTCGATCTGCACCACGCGATCCTGCGCCTCCTGTACCGGGGGCTGCAACAGCGGCAGTTTGCCCTTCTGCGTGATTTCCAGATAGTCGATCAGCGCACCCATGGCCGACACTTCGGCGCGGGTGAAGGTACCGAACCCATCCAGTGCACCGACATTGAACAGGGTACAGATGCGTTTTTCTGCGGCGGTGCTGTCGAAACTTGCCTTGCCGAGCGGGGTGAGCGGGATCTTGTATTCGTCTGCCAGCGGGCGGGTGGCGTCAAAGGACGCGCCATCGGCAACGATCAGTTCCGAGGGTGCCAGTCGCGCCAGTTCCGGCGACAGGCGCACGCGGGCGATGGGCATCACGTGAAACGCGCCGGTGGAAATATCCGCCCAGGCCAGCGCCGCCTCGTCCCGCAACTCGGAATAGGAAACCAGGAAGTTGTGACGTCGCGCTTCGAGCAGGGAATCCTCGGTCAGCGTCCCGGGGGTCACCAGCCGTACCACATCCCGCTTCACTACCGATTTGGAGCCGCGTTTCTTGGCTTCGGCCGGGCTTTCCAGCTGCTCGCCCACGGCGACGCGGAACCCCTTGCGGATCAGGGTCAGCAGATACCCTTCGGCGGCATGCACGGGAACGCCGCACATGGGAATATCCTCGCCGTCGTGTTTGCCCCGTTTGGTCAGGGCGATGTCCAGCGCCTCGGCGGCATTGACCGCGTCGTCAAAGAACATCTCGTAGAAATCGCCCATCCGATAAAAAAGCAACGCATCGGGATGCGCTGCTTTTATCTCAAGATATTGCGCCATCATGGGCGTAACGGTCATGCGAGCTCCCCCGGGGTTATTTGCCCGACATTTACAATGCGGACGGTCCAAGGAAAACCCGATTACCCGGATTTGCAATCTGTTGCTCAGCCCCTTGCGGGGCGGCGTTGATCAGAACAGCACGCCGATTGATTGCGGGCTGTAGTTCGCAATCGACAAAGAGGTGGTGCCCAGCTGCTTTTGCACATCAAGCGCAACCAGCCGCGCCGCGGATTCCTCGATATTGGCATCCACCAGGGCGCCGATCCCCTTCTTTGTGGCATCAGCAAGGTTCTGCACGGTCTTGTTCTCTTCTGCCAGTCCATTGGCCGAGGCCCCAAGTGCAGCGGCACCTTCGATGGCAAAGCGCAGGAAACCGGTAATCTCGCTCAGCGCGGTTTGGGCGCTTGCCTGATCCGTGACCTGGGTGCGGTTGTTGATATCGAACAGCGGGTCGCTTTCGAAATCGACACCATCCACTGTCAGCAATGACAGGTCTGCTCCGGTTGGAATACTAAGGCCGGTTGCGCCATTGCCGTCCACATTTGTGGCCAGCAGGTTGGCACCGTTGAACTGGGAGGAAGAAATGATCGAATTGATTTCCTCCGTCTTCTGGGCCAGCTGCGCTTCGATCTTGGAATAGTCAACAAGGCCGCTGCTTGCCGTAAGTGCCAGTTCCTTCATTTCGATGACAGCTTCGGAAATCCGTTCTGCACCAGCCGAGGCGACGGCGACGGTGGACTCACCCAGCGACAGCGCATCAGAGGTTGCCCGCAGCCCGGAGACATCGGCCTCCATGATCTGGGAAATCGCCCAAAGCGCGGCATTGTCTTTGGCGGTATTCACCTCTTTTCCGGTTGCGACCTCGTTCTGGACGGTTTCCAGCTGCTGTGTCGTCCCTCCTAGCAGGTGTAGCGCCGTGGCAGCGCCGGTGTTGGAGTTGATACTTGTCATATCGTGCATCCCAAATTTACCCTGCCCGCCGGTATTGCGGCGGCGGGTGTGACTTTTTCAGAAATGGTCGTATGCCGTTCTGACATGTGCTGTTCTGGCGCCGGTTTGCGGCCTTATAGCCACGCGTCACACAGAAGCTGTTAAGCATTATTAACGGAATGTAGCACGGATCGGTCGAGATTGTGGCGAAAAGCCGACGGAATCTATCAGGTTTTATTTGAAATATTATTGCTTTTTAGGGGTCGTTTTCTTTCCGGATCGGATTGAGAGGGACGCAGGGCTGGGATAAGACTGTGCCCGATTAGGAGAGGACACCTACAGCCCATGCCCAAAGCGAAGATCACAAACGAAGAGGCGCTTGCCTTCCATCTGGAGCCGACACCCGGCAAATGGGAAATCAATGCGACCGTCCCGATGACCACGCAGCGGGATCTCTCCCTGGCCTATTCCCCCGGTGTTGCGGTGCCATGCGAAGCGATCGCGGCGAATCCGGAAACCGCCTATGATTATACCAACAAGGGCAACCTGGTGGCTGTCATCTCCAACGGGACGGCGGTTTTGGGGCTTGGAAACCTGGGCGCGCTGGGATCGAAACCGGTGATGGAGGGGAAATCTGTCCTGTTCAAACGCTTTGCCGATGTGAACTCGATCGATATTGAGCTCGACACCGAAGATCCGGACAAGTTCATCGACGCGGTCAAGCTGATGGGCCCGACCTTTGGCGGCATCAACCTTGAAGACATCAAGGCGCCCGAGTGTTTCATCATCGAGCAGCGCCTGAAGGAAGAGATGGATATCCCCGTCTTCCATGACGACCAACACGGCACCGCCGTGATCTGTGCGGCGGGCCTGATCAATGCGCTGCATATCTCGGGCAAAAAGATCGAAGACGTGAAAATCGTGCTGAACGGCGCGGGCGCGGCGGGCATCGCCTGTATCGAGCTGCTGAAATCCATGGGCGCGCGGCACGACAATTGCATCGTCTGTGACACCAAGGGTGTGATCTATCAGGGCCGTACCGAAGGTATGAACCAGTGGAAGTCGGCCCATGCGGTCAAGACTGAGCTGCGGACGCTTGAGGAAGCAATGGAAGGCGCCGATGTCTTCCTTGGCGTGTCGGTCAAAGGCGCGGTGACGCAGGAGATGGTTGCCTCCATGGCCGACAACCCTGTGATCTTTGCCATGGCAAACCCGGATCCCGAAATCACCCCGGAAGAGGCACATGAGGTCCGCGTCGACGCCATCGTCGCCACGGGCCGCTCGGACTATCCCAACCAGGTGAACAACGTTCTGGGCTTTCCCTACTTGTTCCGCGGGGCGCTGGACATCAATGCGCGCGCCATCAACGACGAGATGAAGATCGCTTGCGCTCATGCGCTGGCCGCATTGGCGCGCGAGGATGTGCCGGATGAGGTGGCGCTGGCCTATGGCAAATCGCTGACTTTTGGTCGCGATTACATCATCCCGACACCCTTTGATCCACGTCTGATCCACCGGATTCCCCCAGCCGTGGCCAAGGCGGGCATGGACACGGGTGCCGCGCGTCGTCCCATCATCGACATGGAAGCCTATGAGATCAGCCTGAAAAGCCGGATGGACCCGACGGCCTCGATCCTGCGCGGCCTCAACGCCCGCGCGCGCTCGGCCCAGTCGCGGATGATCTTTGCCGAGGGCGACGATCCCCGTGTGCTGCGCGCTGCCGTTACCTATCAGCGGTCCGGCTTTGGCAAGGCGCTAGTCGTTGGCCGTGCCGATGATGTGAAGGCCAAGCTGGAGGCCGCCGGCCTTGGCGATGCGGTGCGCGAACTGGAGGTGGTCAATGCCGCCAACACCCAGCATTTCGACACCTACAAGGATTTCCTGTTCAACCGCCTGCAACGCAAGGGCTTCGACCGTAAGGACATCCACCGTCTGGTGGGCCGTGACCGGCACGTCTTCTCGGCGCTGATGCTGGCGCATGGGCATGGCGATGGTCTGGTCACCGGTGCCACCCGGAAATCCGCGCATGTTCTGGATCAGATCAACCACGTCTTTGATGCCGATGCCAAACACGGCGCGGCCGGAGTAACGGCGCTGCTGCATAAGGGCCGGATCGTGCTGATTGGCGATACGCTGGTGCATGAATGGCCGGATGAGAACGATCTGGCGACGATTGCCGAACGCGCTGCTGGTGTGGCCCGGCACATGGGGCTGGATCCCCGCGTGGCCTTTGTCAGCTTCTCGACCTTTGGTTATCCGGTGTCCGAGCGGGCGGAAAAGATGCATATCGCCCCGGGTGTTCTGGACAAGCGCGGCGTCGATTTTGAATACGAAGGCGAAATGACCGTGGATGTGGCGCTGAATGCCAAGGCGCAGGAGAATTACCCGTTCCAGCGTCTGTCGGGCCCCGCGAATATTCTGATCGTGCCTGCCCGGCACTCGGCCTCCATCTCGGTCAAGCTGATGCAGGAAATGGGCGGTGCCACCGTGGTTGGCCCGATCCTGGCGGGCGTGGATAAGCCGATCCAAATCTGCTCGACCACCTCGACCGCTAATGACGTGCTGAACATGGCGGTTCTGGCTGCCTGCAACATCGGCTAGGCGGTAACGATGGCAATCTGGAACCTGGGCTCGATCAACGCTGACATGGTCTACGCGCTGCCGCATCTACCGGTGGCGGGTGAGACATTGGCAGCCTCGGGTCTGGACCAGTTTCTGGGCGGCAAGGGGGCCAATATGTCGGTCGCCGCCGCCCGGGCCGGTAGCCACGTCTGCCACATCGGTGCTGTCGGCGCTGATGGCAGATGGGCGGTGGACCGCCTGCTGGAGTACGGCGTCGACACCCGCCATATCGCGCAGATCGACACGCCCACGGGCCATGCCATCATTGCCGTGGATCAGGACGGCGAAAACCAGATCATCCTGTTTCCCGGAGCCAACCGCGCGATCAGCCCGGATCAGATCGGTCAGGCCCTGTCGGCTGCCTCTGCCGGGGATATTCTGGTGATGCAGAACGAAACCAACCTGCAGGTCGATGCAGCGCGGATGGGCCGTGATCTGGGGCTGCGGGTGGCCTATGCGGCGGCGCCTTTTGACGCGGCAGCGGTTGCAGCGGTCTTGCCGCATCTGGATCTTTTGTTCCTGAATGCGGTCGAGGCGCGTCAATTGCAGGAGGCCACCGGCAAACCGCCCGAGGCGCTGGGCGTTCAGGACGTGATCGTTACCCTCGGGGCAGAGGGCGCGCGCCATTTCCATGGCACCACAGGCGCGGTGCAGGATATTCCAGCCATGCCGGTCACCCCGGTCGATACCACCGGGGCAGGAGACACCTTTACCGGTTATGTCCTTGCCGGTCTGGATCGCGGAATGCCGATGGCGCAGGCCATGGCGCAAGCCTCCCGCGCGGCGGCCCTGATGGTGACTCGCCATGGCACCGCCGATGTCATTCCTGATCTGAAAAAGGTTCAGGACAGTCGGCTTTGATGCCTCCCCGGACCCGTACTGAGCCCACCGAACGGGTAGAATTCTAACGCCGGTCGATCCGGTTTCTCTTGTTATTCTCGGTGATTTAATCGGGCGATATTCTGGTCTGCCGATGCCTCCACGATCCGTCCGCCAATGGTTCTGAAATCGTAACTTATTCGAATAAATGCTAAATATGGATCCAAGGTTCAGGCGGTTTCCCAATACCCGTAGGTGCGAAAAGATCAACATGTCGTGATTTAAGTATGCAAATTCTTAAGCCTCTCCGCGCTAGGAAAAGACTCTGTTGATAGGAGTTTTTAACGATGTCCCTCAGAATGCGGATTGTTGTTGCGCTGTTGGTCAGTTCTTTGGTTGCGATCGCGATTGTCACTGTGCCTTTGTTCATGGGCCTGGGGACAGTCTCGGATGAGGGAACACTCCGCGAGCTGCGTCAGTTCGAGGCCCGTGTCAGTTCCGAGATCGAAGGGCGCCAGCGGCTCGCCTTGACCACGGCCCAGACCGTGGCTGCCATGTCGGACGTGCAGCGCGCCGTGGCAGAGCAGGACCGAGACACGCTTGACCGGATTTTTGCCCAAAACTTCAAAGGACTGGCAACGAGTGCCGGGATCGCTCAGTTCCAGTTTCACACTCCAGAAGCGCTGTCTCTGTTCCGGGTGCACAAGCCCGAGAAGTTTGGCGATGACCTATCCGGGTTCCGCCATTCCGTTGTTGCCGCGAACAAGACGCAGGCACCAGTTTCAGGCCTTGAACGGGGACGCGCGGGCATCGGTATCCGCGGCATCGCCCCGATCAGCCATGATGGCAGCCACGTGGGCAGCGTCGAAATCGGCCTCAAATTCGACAGCGCCCTGGTTCAAAGCCTGACCGAAGGAGGCGATTCCGCGCTTGAAATCTATCTGTTGCCAGACAGCGATATCAGTTCGTTCTCCAGCACTGGCGAAGAGATCCGCCGACTGACCGGAAGTTACGACGGTCCCGCGCTTCTGGATGCGGCTGCCATTGCAGGTTTTGTGAAAGGCGAGGCGGCAGAGACGTCGGACTATGACCTTGGCGGCCATGCCTATGCGGGCAGCCCGTTTGAAATCCGTGATTTCTCCGGAAATCTGGTTGCCGTGGGCAATGCGCTTGTCCCCTTGGATGCGATCACGGCGATCACCAATACGATCCGCAACACCGGTATCGGCGCGGCCATCGTGGCGATGGTTCTGGCCGGCGCCATGGCGCTGGGTCTGGGGAAATGGCTGTGTGGTCTGCTGAACCGGATCAGCAACCGGATGATTTCCCTGTCCGAGGGCAATCTGAACATCGAGATGACAGGCCTGCCGGACAAAGGCGAAATCGGCGACATGGCCCGCAGTCTGGGCGTTTTCCATGCGGCCCTCGTCCGCCAGCGTGAGATGGAGCAGACTCAAAAGGCACATAGTGAAAATCAGGCCAAGGTCGTTGCCAGCCTCGGCGCGCGTCTGTCGGAACTTTCAAGCGGTGATCTGACAACCCGCATATCCGACCGGTTCCCCGAGGATTACGAACAGCTGCGTCTGGATTTCAACCGGACCGTCGAAAATCTGAACGGCACGGTGACGAAAGTGGTGGAATCCGCCTCCAGCATCCGCAACGGCGCGGCTGAGATCAGCCAATCTTCGGATGATCTGTCACACCGCACCGAGAGCCAGGCCGCAACGCTCGAAGAAACCGCTGCTGCGCTGGATGAGTTGACCGCATCGGTCAAATCCGCTGCCGATGGCGCCCGCAGCGTTGAAAACATCATGAACGAGGCCAAGAAAGAGGCCGAGAACAGCGGCGTCGTGGTTCAGAGCGCGGTTTCGGCGATGACCGAGATCGAGCAGTCCTCGACTCATATCGCCCAGATCATCAGTGTCATCGACGACATCGCTTTCCAGACCAACCTTCTGGCCCTGAATGCGGGGGTCGAGGCCGCCCGTGCTGGCGAAGCAGGCCGAGGCTTTGCAGTGGTCGCCTCCGAAGTGCGGGCTTTGGCGCAGCGGTCCTCCGATGCGGCGATGGAAATCAAGACGCTGATCGGCGATAGCTCAAGACAGGTGGAACGTGGTGTGGATCTGGTTGGCAAGGCCGGGGAGGCGTTGCAGAACATTGTCGAGCGGGTGAACCATATCTCTGGTCTGGTCACCGATATCGCCGAAGGCGCTGTGGAGCAATCCACGGGCCTTGGTGAGATCAACACCGGCGTGGTGCAGCTGGATCAGGTGACTCAGCAGAACGCCGCCATGGTGGAAGAGGCCACCGCAGCAGGGCACATGCTGAACAGCGACGCCACCAAACTGGCCGAACTGGTTGCTCATTTCAAAATCGCAGGCGGTGGCAATATCACGGCAATGCCCAGCACCCCTGAAGCAGCGCCAAGCATGCCAACGGCCCATGGGGATGCGGACTGGGACTTCAGCGACGCGACACCTGCCGCTGCCACGGATGGCAACGCGGCCCTCGACAAGTGGCAGGATTTCTAAAGCCGGAAGCAGGGCTGAATATCAGTCTGAGCCAAGAACAAGACATCACTCAAGGGCGCCCTGTGGGGCGTCTTTGAACATCTGAAACTGTAGGGGGTTCCGACAAAGGATTATGGTGCCCAGGAGAGGACTCGAACCTCCACGTCCATACGGACACTAGCACCTGAAGCTCTTGGTTCGGAGGGCGTCCCTCCTCCCTAAACCTATAAAATCAAACAGATTTTAAAGGCTGCGCGATCCACCATCAAACTGTTGCAGTCTTGCAGGAATATAGCCGAGAGACCCTAACAAGACAAGGTAAGGGTGCGTGTATACCAATAAGTGTACACAAGAATCAGTGGTCACTTCTGCTCCTAAGAAGAAAGACAAAAACAGAATATTTAAAGCAAAAACAACCACTTACCTCACATTGCGGGGTGGCCTTCTCGGTCACAAGTTCAATGATAGTAGCGAGTAACGCCTAAGAGACCCCGGGGGAGGGGGGCATACTGCCCCTTGTGTCTTATTGAACCACACCCAAAGATTTTCTCGTCAACTTTTCAGCTAGAGAACCTTGGGGGAACGGCCCAGAGGGCCGCCCCCTTTTGTTTCGCCCGTTTACTCAAGAACAGGCAGGACACTTCCGGTTGGTAGCCCTTGCCTCCCCAAGCGAAGCTGAGCAACTTTACCTTGACCCGGATTGTCGTTTTCCAACAGCTCCAACTCGACTGCCCGGTGTACGTTCCGGCTTACAACGCTTGGATCAACTCCCATGTAGTTCGCTAGCTCCCGTTGACTGACAGAGAAGCATCCTAGAGGATTACTAGATGCTTGCTCCATCTCACGAAGGGCTTCCACTACTCCTCGAACACCCGAAGAAACCGAGACCTCAAGACCATGTGATAGCGTATCTTCGACCAGATGCCTCACCTGTTCATAGTCCTCAACAGTCGCGACCACCGCTCCGCTTTCATCCCTCTCCCTCCTTTCTGAGCGCAACAGTGCAACAGTCTTGACCAAGGTGATTACCTTCGGGAAATCCCTCAGGATTCTTGGATGCGAAGCAGGAAGCACTGCCCCAACTTCATGGAGGAACGGAATAGCAACTTCCAACGGGTTTTCTCTCATCTCCCGGTACTTATCATGGAAAGGTTGCAACTCCTCGGGCGTTGGCTCCGTTGCCCCTGCGCCTGATGCCTGAGCCAACAGCACCGCTCTGATTTGCTCCGAGCCTTCCTCGATATTGTACGTCAACATTCGAGATTGATCCTCATGATGGATTCTTGTTGCTGTGGTCGTCATGATCAGACCGCAAGGCCCCTCAACAACTGGCAATTCAGCACCCTGTAGCCCGTCACGGGTACTCTGCACCGTGGCATATCGGATCTGTCCCTCGGTCAGCAGTTGCCTAAGGAATGCACGCCCCGTCCCGCCAGACATCCCAGCGGCTTCTTGAATGACCAAGGTCTTATGTCGCAGGTCGAGTTGCTCCCCCATGTAGACTAGAGCCCGTTCCGACATACCCTCAAATTGCTCGTAGGCTTCCGTCTGGACATACCGTTGCGCACATGCGAGACCATATGATTTACCGCTACTGGCTGGCCCCATGATCAAAAGGGAAACCGGCTTATCCTGTAGCGCTGACAGAAGGGACAAGTAGGCCAGAACCGGCAGTTTCGTGTCGCCAATGTAACCATGCTTCCGCAGGCTTCGCTCAAGTTCTTCGATCAATTTTCTCTCCATTTTTCAATGAGTTAAGGGGCGCAGGATCGCAACCCCTACATTAATGATCCCATGAAACAGAGGAGACAAAAACGGAGATGAAATGGCAGGAGTTTTATCCTTTAATCCGTCTCTGAGCGCACAGGTGTGCGTACCATCTGGAAGAATTAAGGACCCAGATCAGTTCAGAACAATGCGCGATAGGCGACGCCAGCTAGAGCGGCAATTGAGAATATGCCCACGAAGAATGCTGCCAGCCCAGCAAATTTCCATTTATCATAGATGTAGACCAGTGCCGCCAGAAAGATGAAGCCGAAGATTAGATCAAGAAACCCAATGCCTTCACCTTGCTCATATCGACCCCATGGCTCTCCATTTAGCGCCCAGTTATCTTGGGCATGGCTGAAGTCAGGGGGCAAAATAACAGTTATTATGGTAATCAGGAGGGCAATACTTGGAACAAAGTTAAGCTGCTCATTTCTTTCATCCTTGCCCTGCACATCTTTCTCCGAGTTTCCCGCCTATGCTACGATATGCGCCCAAAGGCTTCCTCTCTGCTGTCGTCTTCGTCAATTTTAGTATCATGTCCATCGACCGTTTTTTAGCCTAAACCAAAGCCAAGCCGACGCTATGGCGACAATTGCCCCTACTGCCCCGAGGTCGAAAACAAGGGATGCCTTCCACTGGCAAAGATTGCCGAAATTATTGAACGCATGGAGCAACTGTTCTTTTTCCGTCCCGTCGGGCGACGCGCAATCAGCCCGAAAGAAACCGAGAGCTGTACGTCTAGGGAGTAAAAATCCACCAGTAAATAGAAGTTCGTCAAAGAGCCAGATGAAGGCCCCAGTGATAGAAATAGCGGCTAAGACAATACTCTCTCGCTTTCTCAAACTACGCGTCTCCTCACTCGGACAATACTAGAATAGATGCAACCTTAGTAGCTGGTTGACCAAAATGGCTGTCGTGAATGAGGCTCCCGCAAAAATGAAAACCAACCTCCCCAAAATCATGAAGGCTAAAAAGTGAACAAGAAAGAAGCCCCCCGGCCCGGATATCCACAGGATCCAAACCGAAAATGCGGACCACCCCAAGCACAGCTTGGCAAGCCCCCAATAACCTTCAAACCAGTCTGAACCACTCTTCAAGACGCCTCCACCATCACTCACCCCGTATCGCGTTTCAGGAAATATCCATTCATACTGTTTGGGCGGCATGATACCCTTACCCGGAGTTTGTTGAGCGCCTTGACCTCAACATTGGGGTAGCCTTCAAGCTTTGCCTGCGCATCTTCGAAGCTGGCGGCTACATAGAGATCGACCCTTGGCTCATCATCCCAGCCGCATACTCCGACAACCTCCACCCCAGCGGCCTTAATGCTCTCGTCTTCCGGTATGACAAAACACCCATCGCTTCCACCCAAATGTAAGGTAGCACTATCATTCATGAAGACATGCTCCCGCATTCCAACTTCCACAACCGACTGAAAATCCGGCGGCTCCTCACACATCAAGATACTCAGGATCAGTTCCAACATAAGCTTACACAGGCTCAACCCATACTATCATTCATTCTTCCCCAGAGCGCCTCAGCTGCCTGTACTCCACCCTGATAATTTTCTCGATTGATTTAACTTGGATCATTCCCAACCCCTTTTCTGACATCCATTCACTGAGCTGTTTGGCTTGTTCGGAAACCCTACCAGCAAGCTCATCGCGTTCTGCCCTTAAACGCAACTCCGCAAGGATATCCTCCTTGTTTGAGGGTCGGCCCCTCGGTCTTACTGGCGGTGCCTGATCAGGGAACCAGAAGCGTGGCAAGGGCCAGCCCTGCTTAATCGCAAACTCTTCCAACCAGTCTTTTGTAACGTCTGTTTCAGGCGCGGGGAGCGATGTTAAGTCATCGACGTCGCCTACAGGAACAAAACCTTCTGTCCTCCAATTTCTTCCCGGTGCAAGATTTACATGTGCCCTTTGCAGCTCCGCCTCAATCACCTTCTGGGGAAGCCCCACTGTGCGCTCCCGATACCATTCTTGTGCAATGACGTTGATCGGCAGAATCCTCACATTCCTATAAGGGTCGGTTGGCAAATCTTCACTCTCTCCAAGTATTCTCGCTTGCGCTCCAAGTTAAAGCCACGTCCGTAGCGTGTTCCAACGCCTCCAACGCTGCTCCACCCGCCGATGTTGTCGATAAGCTCCAATGGGGCACCAACGTCCCTCAGGCGGTCCCTCATTGTATGCCGGAAACAATGGCAGGTTAGGTGATCGTAGGACTTTGAAAGGTGTTTGTTAAGCGTGTTACTCGCATGGGTAGCGACGAAGCCGGTCTCCTTCTTCCAACGAGGGAAGACAAAAGCCTGCTTACCAGTCCTCTCTTGAAGCATATGCATCGCCTCAAGGGCAGCCCCAATTAGCGGAATCTCCCGCTCAGAGTTTCGTGTCTTGAGCCTCCTCAGCGGGTGGGGAGTGATACGCATTACCGCTTCACCCAAACAAACGTCCTCCCACCGCAAGCCAACGACCTCAGCCAGCCGCGCACCTGTCTCCCCGAGGATCGGCAGAACCAATCTTGTGTCTTTCCCAGACGCCAGAGCCTCTTTGTACATCGAGGCTAGTTGCTCGCTTGAGAATACAGATCTACGGGTGGCGTCTTTGCCTTCGTGCGGGATGTTCAATCGGGCAAAGGGGTTTCGCTTATCCTCTTCCTGTTCATGAAAGCCGAACTCGAACACTGCATGAAGTGACTGGATGCGACGCCTGACTGTTGCACTCTTGTTCCCTTTTTCGAGAAGGGCCTGAACCAGTAGCCTTGCTTCTGCCCTTGTGTACTGAGCGATATCCTTGTTCCCGCAGATATCCAGAAGCGCCGCCACAGCTAGGCGGACAGGACGTTCACAGATATCCCTGAGGGCAAGATACTGTTCGAGACAAGCGGCAAGGTCCATCGACTTTGGTGATAGGCTCTGGGCAAGCCTCTGCACATCAACGGGGACCACGTTGTCAGAAGACCATAGTACATCGAGTTTGGAACTTAGAACACTGCTTGTCTTTGCTGCCTTGTCTTCGTCACGTCCAAGGTTCACTCGAACCAGAGTGCAGCCGAAAGCTTCCGCCACCCCCTTTGGCACCCTGCGATTGTAGTAAAAAGTCTCCCCACGTCTAACCATGTGACGCAATTTGTGTACCATCTGAAACTCCAAGCTTTGAATAAGACTCGGACAACAAACAGCTTTTTGGGGGATTATGGTGCCCAGGAGAGGACTCGAACCTCCACGTCCATACGGACACTAGCACCTGAAGCTAGCGCGTCTACCAATTCCGCCACCTGGGCAGGTGTCGTGCAGCGGCGTATACGCACCGGCGGCGGGAGCGTCAAACGGATTTTTGCATCCGGTGGCAATTTGCAGCCGGATTCCGGGCCCCGCGGCCGGGACCCCGTGAAGGCCGGGGCCTGTGGCGGCGGTAAAGCCAGCGATTTATCATGAAACTGTGGGTCCGGACACGATTTTGCGCCTTGTTTGAAACCCGCTGGCCCGGTAGATCGGGTCAAGAGCTAACTGCAGGAGCCAAAAGATGTCCAAACTGGTCACGATCTATGGCGGATCTGGTTTTGTCGGTCGATACATTGCGCGCCGGATGGCCAAGGAAGGCTGGCGGGTCCGGGTCGCCGTGCGCCGCCCGAACGAGGCGATGCACGTAAAACCCTACGGTGTGCCCGGTCAGGTTGAGCCTGTCTTCTGCAATATCCGCGACGATGCCTCTGTCGCGGCGGTAATGCAGGGCGCGGATGCGGTTGTGAACTGCGTCGGCGTTCTGAACGAGCTGGGCAAGAATACCTTTGATGCCGTCCAGGCCGAAGGCGCGGGCCGCATCGCCCGGATCGCTGCCGGACAGGGTGTCCAGCAGCTGGTACATATCTCTGCCCTTGGCGCCGATGCCGAAAGCGACAGCGAATATGCCCGCAGCAAGGCCGCAGGCGAAGCCGCCGTTCAGGAGGCTTTCCCGGCTGCAGTGATCCTGCGTCCCTCGATCATCTTTGGCACCGAAGATCAGTTCTTCAACCGCTTCGCCTCGATGACACGGCTGTCGCCTGTGCTGCCGATTGCCTGCGGCAAGACCCTGTTCCAGCCGGTCTATGTGGATGATGTGGCGCGCGCCGCCGTTGCCGGTGTGCTGGGCCAGGCCGAGCCGGGTATCTACGAGCTGGGCGGGCCGGAAGTGAAGAGCTTTGCCGCACTGATGCAAGAGATGCTGTCGGTCATCCATCGCCGTCGTTTGGTGCTGTCGCTGCCGCGATTTGTTGCCGGTATCGTGGCTTTCGGGTTTGACGTGCTTCAGGCCGCCAGCTTCCAGCTGATCGAGAACAAGGTGCTGACCCGCGACCAACTGAAGAACCTGCGCCGCGACAATGTGGTGTCCGAGGGCGCCAAAGGGTTCGCCGATCTGGGGATCGAGCCGGAACTGATGGGGCCGATCCTGCCGGATTACCTGTGGAAATTCCGTCCCTCCGGGCAATACGACGTGATGACCGCTTCGGCCCGCAATCTGAAGGGCGACGCCTGATCGCATTGGCGGCAGGTCCATATAAGATCATGAAGCGCGGTCCATCTGGTGCCGCGCTTTTTCTTTGTCTGATCGGTGCAGAGGGATCTCAGCTATAGGCGACGATCAGCAGCACAACGCCCAGAACCACCCGGTAGATCACATAGGGGGTGAAGCTGACCGATCTCAGCAGCCGCATCATCAGGCTAAGGGCTGCAAGGGCCGAGACCAGCGCCAGCACGGCGGCGATGGCGGCGTCGCGCATCAGGGCGGTATTTGCCTCGACCGCGACTTCAGCCCCCAGCAGAACGCCCGAGGCGATAATGGTGGGGATCGACATCAGCATGGCAATCCGTGCGCCCTCGGTGCGGGTATAGCCCAACTGCCGGGCACCGGTGATGGTGATGCCGGACCGCGAGGTGCCGGGGATCAGCGCGATCATTTGCCACAACCCCATGATCAGCGCATCACGCAGGCCCCAGTCTTGTGCGGATTTAAGGCTCGCGCCCTTCTGATCGGCGACATAAAGGACAATGCCAAAGATCAGCATGGTCCAGCCGATGACCGCAGTTGAGCGTAGCGCGTCGCTGAAGCCGGTGAAATGCAGGGCGGCGCCGAACAGGACCGTGGGGATTGTTGCGACGATCAGCCCCAGCGCCAGTCGGGCACCTTCGGTGTCTACATGTCCGCAGGCCAGACGCGGCAACCCCATCAAGCCGGTGCGCACATCTTTCCAGAAATAGATCACCACGGCCGCCAGTGTGCCGAGGTGAACGGCCACGTCGATCACCTGCCCCTGATCGTCCAGCCCGGTCAGCGCAGGCAGCAGAATCAGGTGCCCGGAGGAGGAAATCGGCAGGAATTCGGTGATGCCCTGAATGAGGGCGACCAGGACGAGTTGAAAGAGAGGCATGGCCGGGCGCTCCTGTATCGGACCGGAGGGGTCCTAAGCGGTCAATTTTCTTTAGTAAATTTGCGCCCGGATGGGAAGCGCAGCACTTAGGTCCGATTCGGATCTAAAATCACTGTACTTTTTTGCTCCAGCGGGTATCAGAAAGCGAGAACTGACAAAATAGGTCAGTACAGTTGACTTTTAATCCGCCGCGCTTCGATCTATGACGACCGGAGCAAGCTAAAAATGGAGTCCCCCCGTGGCCAAGCAACCAATGCTCAAATTCGTGCAGATCGAACGCGACATGCCCGAGAAGCGGACCGCGGAAGCGCGCAAGGAAGATTTCGACGAAATCTATGCGGAGTTCGCCCAGGCGAAGGCAGAAGAGCAGGCCAGCCGCTGCAGCCAGTGTGGCGTGCCCTATTGCCAGTCCCATTGTCCGCTGCATAACAACATCCCCGACTGGCTGCGTCTGACCGCGACCGGCCGCTTGGAAGAAGCCTATGCCACCAGCCAGGCGACCAACACCTTCCCCGAGATCTGCGGCCGCATCTGCCCGCAGGACCGCCTGTGCGAAGGCAACTGTGTCATTGAGCAATCCGGCCATGGCACGGTCACCATCGGCGCGGTGGAGAAATACATCACTGACACCGCCTGGGAAAACGGCTGGGTTAAACCCTTTGCGCCGCTTCATGAGCGTAGCGAAAGCGTTGGCATCATCGGTGCCGGCCCCGGTGGTCTGGCAGCTGCGGACATGCTGCGCCGCGCGGGCGTGCAGGTCACCATCTATGACCGCTATGATCGGGCCGGCGGGCTGCTGACCTACGGCATTCCCGGCTTCAAGCTGGAAAAAGACGTGGTGATGCGCCGCAACAAACTGCTCGAAGACAGCGGCGTTACCTTCGTGATGAACTGCAACGTGGGCGAGGACATTTCCTTTGCCGATCTCCGGGCCAAGCATGACGCGGTGATCATTGCCACCGGCGTCTACAAATCCCGCGATCTGGCCATGCCGGGCAGCGGCGCGGCAGGCATCGTCAAGGCGATCGACTTCCTGACCGTTTCCAACAAGCGCAGCTTTGGCGACACGGTTGCCGAATTCGACAGCGGTGAGCTGAATGCCGAAGGCAAGAAGGTCGTCGTGATCGGCGGCGGTGATACCGCGATGGACTGCGTGCGGACCTCGATCCGCGAAGGCGCGACATCGGTGAAATGTCTCTACCGCCGCGACCGTGCCAACATGCCCGGTTCGCAGCGCGAAGTGCAGAACGCCGAGGAAGAAGGCGTCGTCTTCGAATGGCTGTCGGCGCCCAAGGGATTTGCCGATACGGATGGCAAGGTGACTGGCGTGATGGTGCAGAAAATGCGCCTGGGTGCCCCCGATGCCACCGGCCGTCAGGCCCCCGAGGTGATCGAAGGTGCCGACTATGTCGAAGAGGCCGATCTGGTGATCAAGGCGCTGGGCTTTGAACCCGAAGATCTGCCTACCCTCTGGGGCCAGCCCGAATTGCCGGTCACCCGCTGGGGTACCGTCAAGGCCGAGTTCAAATCCGGCGCAACCGATCTGCCCGGCGTCTATGCCGTGGGCGATATCGTGCGCGGTGCGAGCCTGGTGGTCTGGGCCATCAAGGATGGCCGTGACTGTGCCGAGGCGATCCTGGAGCGGTTCAACGCAAAGGCAGCCGTCGCAGCTGAATAACCAAAGACTTCGGTCCCACGCGGATGCGCGCCCCTGAAACAGGCGAGGCGCCCCCGCCAGGCAAAGGAAAATGACATGACGAAATATGATGCAGAATGGGTCCGCGCCGAAGAAGCCAAGCGCAAGTGGATGGCAGAAAACGGTCTCTATTCCGAGGAAGAAGAGCATTCTTCCTGCGGTGTGGGTCTGGTCGTCTCGCAGGATGGCAGCGCCAGCCGCAAGGTGGTCGAAGCCGGTATCAACGCGCTGAAGGCGATCTGGCACCGCGGTGCGGTCGATGCCGATGGCAAGACCGGCGATGGTGCGGGCATCCACGTGCAGATCCCGGTTCCCTTCTTCTATGACCAGATCAAGCGCACCGGCCACGAGCCGCACACCGATCAGCTGATCGCGGTTGGTCAGGTCTTCCTGCCGCGTACCGATTTCGGGGCTCAGGAAACCTGCCGGACCATCGTGGAAACCGAAGTTCTGCGCATGGGCTATTACATCTATGGCTGGCGCCACGTGCCGGTGGATGTGACCTGCCTGGGTGAAAAGGCCAACGCCACCCGCCCCGAGATCGAGCAGATCCTGATCTCCAACTCCAAGGGCGTGGACGAAGACACCTTTGAGCGGGAGCTTTACGTGATCCGTCGCCGGATCGAGAAAGCAGCTGCCGCTGCCGGGATTGGTGGTCTTTATATCGCGTCGCTGTCCTGCCGGTCGATCATCTACAAGGGCATGATGCTCGCCGAACAGGTTGCGGTTTTCTATCCCGACCTGATGGACGAACGCTTTGAATCTGCCTTTGCGATCTATCACCAGCGCTATTCCACCAATACCTTCCCGCAGTGGTGGCTGGCACAGCCGTTCCGCATGCTGGCCCACAATGGTGAGATCAACACGCTGAAGGGCAACGTCAACTGGATGAAGAGCCACGAGATCCGCATGGCCTCCTCCACTTTTGGCGACTACGCCGAGGACATCAAACCGATCATCGCGGGCGGGTCTTCCGACTCGGCGGCGCTGGATTCGGTGTTTGAGGTTCTGGTGCGCGCGGGCCGCTCCGCCCCCATGGCGAAAACCATGCTGGTACCCGAAAGCTGGTCGAAACAGGCGGTCGAACTGCCCGAAGCCTGGCGCGACATGTATTCCTACTGCAACTCCGTGATGGAGCCCTGGGATGGCCCGGCCGCGCTGGCAATGACAGATGGTCGCTGGGTCTGCGCCGGTCTGGACCGTAACGGCCTGCGCCCGATGCGCTATGTCGTCACTGGCGATGGTCTGGTGATCGCGGGGTCCGAAGCGGGCATGGTTCCGATCGACGAAGCCAACGTGGTGGAAAAGGGTGCGCTTGGCCCTGGTCAGATGCTGGCCGTGGACATGAAAAAGGGCAAGCTGTTCCACGACACCGAGATCAAGGACAAGCTGGCCGCCGCGCTGCCGTTCGGCGAGTGGGTTGAAAAGATCAACGATCTGGACGAGTCGCTTGCCACGGTGACGGAAAAGCCGCTGTTCCAGGGCGAAGAACTGCGCCGCCGCCAGATTGCTGCCGGTTACACCATCGAAGAACTGGAACAGATCCTTGCGCCGATGGCTGAGGACGGCAAGGAAACCCTCGCTTCGATGGGCGACGACACCCCGTCGGCGGTTCTCTCCAAGAAATACCGCCCGCTGTCGCATTTCTTCCGTCAGAACTTCAGCCAGGTGACCAACCCGCCGATCGACTCCCTGCGTGAATACCGGGTTATGTCGCTGAAAACGCGGTTCGGGAACCTCAAGAACGTTCTGGATGAGGACAGCAGCCAGACCGAGATCTTCGTTCTGGAAAGCCCCTTTGTCGGCAACGCCCAGTGGGACAAGCTGATGGAGAGCCTCAACGCGCCGCTGGTCGAGATCGACTGTACTTTCGTGGCAGGCAAAGGCTCGCTGAATGCGGCGCTCCAGCGCATTCGCGCCGAGGCTGAAGAGGCAGTGCGCTCCGGCTCTGGCCATATCGTTCTGACCGATCAGCATTCGAATGCGGACAAGGTTGCAATGCCGATGATCCTGGCGACCTCCGCCGTGCATTCGCATCTGACCCGCAAGGGTCTGCGGACCTTCTGTTCGCTGAACGTGCGTTCGGCCGAGTGTATCGACCCGCATTACTTTGCGGTGCTGATCGGCTGTGGCGCCACCGTGGTGAACGCATATCTGGCCGAGGATTCGCTGGCAGACCGTATCGAACGCGGCCTCTTGGACGGCAGCCTGACCGAGAACGTCAGCCGCTACCGCGAAGCCATTGACCAGGGCCTTTTGAAGATCATGGCCAAGATGGGCATCTCGGTGATCTCTTCCTATCGGGGCGGTCTCAACTTCGAGGCCGTAGGCCTGTCCCGCGCCATGTGCGCCGAATACTTCCCGGGTATGACCAGCCGGATTTCCGGCATCGGTGTGTCGGGTATCCAGGTCAAGGCCGAGGAAATCCACGGCACCGCATGGGCAGAGCAGCAGAACGTTCTGCCGATTGGCGGCTTTTACAAGGCGCGTAAATCGGGTGAGACCCACGCCTGGGAAGCCAGCTCGATGCATATGCTGCAGATGGCCTGCAACAAGGCGTCCTACGAGATGTGGAAGCAGTATTCGGCCAAGATGCAAAGCAATCCGCCGATCCATCTGCGTGACCTTCTGGACATCAAGCCGCTGGGCAAGCCGGTTCCGTTGGAGGAAGTGGAAAGCATTACCGCGATCCGTAAACGCTTTGTGACGCCGGGCATGTCGCTGGGGGCGCTGTCGCCCGAGGCGCATAAGACGCTGAACGTCGCAATGAACCGCATCGGCGCCAAATCGGATTCCGGTGAGGGTGGCGAGGATCCGGCACACTTCGTGCCGGAGCCCAATGGCGACAACCCGTCGGCCAAGATCAAACAGGTGGCTTCGGGCCGTTTCGGTGTCACCGCCGAATACCTGAACCAGTGTGAAGAGCTGGAGATCAAGGTCGCTCAAGGTGCCAAGCCGGGTGAAGGTGGTCAGCTGCCGGGGATGAAGGTCACCGACTTGATTGCCCGCCTGCGCCATTCGACCAAGGGCGTGACGCTGATTTCGCCGCCGCCGCACCACGATATCTACTCGATCGAGGATCTGGCGCAGCTGATCTATGACCTGAAACAGATCAACCCGCGCTGCAAGGTGACGGTGAAACTGGTGGCTTCCTCTGGTGTTGGCACCATTGCTGCTGGCGTTGCCAAGGCGAAGGCCGACATCATCCTGATCTCGGGCGCCAATGGCGGCACCGGTGCTTCGCCCGCGACCTCGATCAAATTCGCGGGTCTGCCCTGGGAAATGGGTCTGACCGAAGCGCATCAGGTGCTGGCGATGAACAACCTGCGGGGCCGCGTGACTCTGCGCACCGATGGTGGTCTGCGCACGGGACGCGACATCGTCATGGCCGCGATGATGGGCGCCGAGGAATACGGCATCGGTACCGCCGCGCTGATCGCGATGGGCTGTATCATGGTGCGTCAGTGCCAGTCGAACACCTGCCCGGTGGGCGTCTGCACCCAGGACGAAAGCCTGCGTGACAAGTTCACCGGCAACGCCGACAAGGTGGTGAACCTGATCACCTTCTACGCGCAGGAAGTGCGGGAAATCCTCGCTTCCATCGGTGCGCGCAGCCTGGATGAAGTGGTTGGCCGTGCGGATCTGCTGGCGCAGGTCTCCCGTGGGTCGGCGCATCTCGATGATCTCGACCTCAACCCGCTGCTGATCACCGTCGATGGCTCTGCCAGCATCGTCTACAACCGCGACAAGGACCGCAACGCGGTGCCGGATACGCTGGATGCGGAAATCGTGCGCGATGCGGCGCGGTTCCTGCAGGATGGCGAAAAGATGCAGCTGTCCTATGCGGTGCAGAACACCCACCGCACCGTGGGTACCCGCACGTCGAGCCATATCGTGCGCAACTTCGGCATGCGCAATTCCTTCCAGCCCAACCATCTGACGGTGAAGCTGCAAGGCTCGGCCGGTCAGTCCCTGGGGGCCTTTGCGGCGCCGGGTCTGAAACTGGAAGTGTCCGGTGATGCCAACGACTATGTCGGCAAGGGCCTGTCGGGTGGCATGATCGTCGTGCGTCCGCCGATGGCCTCGCCGCTGGTGGCAAGCGACAACACCATCGTTGGCAACACCGTGCTTTATGGCGCTACGGACGGTTACCTGTTCGCAGCGGGCCGCGCGGGCGAGCGTTTCGGGGTCCGCAACTCGGGCGCCAAGGTGGTGATCGAGGGCTGCGGCTCCAACGGTTGTGAGTATATGACCGGCGGTGTTGCGGTGATCCTGGGTTCGATCGGCGCCAACTTTGGCGCCGGCATGACCGGCGGCATGGCATATCTCTATGACCCCGAGGGCAAGGCCGAGACCATGATGAATATGGAATCTCTGGTCACCTGCCCGGTCACCGTGGCGCATTGGGAAGCGCAGCTGAAAGGCCTGATCGAGCGTCATCTTGAGGAAACCGGAAGCCGCAAGGCCGCGGAGATCCTGCAACACTGGGACATCGAGAAGGGTAATTTCCTGCAGGTTTGCCCCAAGGAAATGCTGAACAAGCTGGCGCATCCGATCTCGGAAGAGCAGGCTGCCGTTCCCGCCGAATAAGCCGAACGAAAACAACGCTATCAAATTGTCCCGCAGGCGACCCGCCTGCGGGGCTTTTTCTTTTTTGGGGAGTGTTTCTCCGAGTCACCCGAGCAGCAAGCCCCGGCGCCTACATCGCCTGACCCCTGCCTGTCCCGGGACAGGACCGGTTCAAGCACAATGGCGGTTTCCCCGCCTGCGGCGCGGAGCCTCCGCAATTCTGCCTGAGCCGTCCCTTTGTCCCGTGCCCGTTTTGGGCATGCGATGAGGGCTCCGGAGCAGCAGGCGGATTTCACGGTGGCAGCCACGGGTGGCTCTGCCGTATAGAGGGGGTATGGCGAAGGCAGCGAAGAAAAAGCCGGGCCCGCGCAGTGCGTCTCTGCTGCGCCGGATGACCTGGCCCTTGAGGTGGGTGCGCAAATGGGTTCTTAGAGCCTTTTTTGCGGCTGCCCTGCTGGCTGTGGCGTTGGTGGCGCTCTATTCGGTGGTGAACCCGCCGATCACCCATACGATCTGGAGCGAACAGCGCAGGCTGGGTGAGGTGGATCGGGAATGGGTCCCGTTTGACCATATCGCACCGGTCATGGCGCGCTCCGTCGTAGCGGCGGAAGATGCGCGGTATTGCCAGCATTGGGGTATTGATGTCACCGCGATCCGTGCGGCACTGGCTGAGGGCGGTCAGCGTGGCGGGTCGACGATTTCCCAGCAGGTGGTGAAGAACGTATTCCTCTGGCAGGGACGCAGCTGGATCCGCAAGGCGCTGGAAACACTGATGACTCCGCTGGTCGAGGCGATCTGGAGCAAGCGGCGCATTCTGGAGGTCTATCTGAACGTCGCGGAGATGGACGAAGGCGTCTTTGGCGTTGAGGCGGCGGCGCGGCAGTATTTCGGCGTCGGCCCTGATGCTTTGTCCGCGCGTCAGGCGGCGCTGATCGCGGCGGTGCTGCCGGATCCCAAGGGTAGATCGGCGTCGCGGCCGTCAAAATTCGTCCGTCAACGGGCGGCACAGATCCGGGATGGGGCGGCCACCATCCGCGCAGATGGACGATCAGCCTGTTTCGAGGATTGAAACTTTTGCCGCAAGCGGGCATTGCTGGTTCTATCCCGCACGCTTCAGGAGACTCCACCCGCCAATGGCACGCCTGTATCATGTCCCGCTCTCACCGTTTTGTCGCAAGGTCCGCTTGTCGCTGGCGGAAAAGAAGATCGAGGTCGAACTGGTCGAAGAACGCTATTGGGAGAAAGATCCCGATTTCCTGCGGCGCAACCCGGCGGCCAAGGTTCCGGTGGTACGTCTTGATGGCAAGATGATGTCGGAAAGCGCGGCGATCTGCGAATACTTGGAGGAAAGCCGCCCCGAACCGTCGCTGATGCCCTCTGATCCCGATGGCCGTTATGAGGTGCGCCGTCTGGTCAGCTGGTTCGATGACAAGTTCCACCACGAGGTGACCTCGAAACTGCTGTATGAGCGGGTCAACAAGAAGGTCACCGGCGAAGGCTATCCCGACAGCCGCAACGTCAAGGCTGGCGCCCGGGCGATCAAGTATCACCTGGATTACATGGCCTGGCTGCTGGACCACCGGCGCTGGCTGGCGGGGGACAGCATGACGCTGGCGGATTTTGCTGCCGCCGCGCATCTGTCATCGCTCGATTATATCTCCGATGTGGATTGGAACCGCTCTGCCGCCGTGAAGGATTGGTATGCCAAGATCAAGTCGCGCCCGGCATTCCGGTCGATCCTGGCTGATCAGATCCCCGGCTTCCGGCCGCCGCCGCATTATGCCGACCTCGATTTTTGATCTGCGCCTGCCGGTGTTGGCATGAGCGCTGCCCTGAAGGAAAAGCTGATCCGCCAGGCGCTGGACGAAGGGTTCGTCGCCTGCCGGATCTGCCGCCCGGGGGATGTGCCCGAGGTGCCCGCGCGGCTGCAGGCCTTTCTGGAGGCGGGGTATCACGGGCAGATGGGCTGGATGGCGGAGCGTAGCCATTGGCGCGGTGATCCGGCGCAGCTGTGGCCCGAGGCGAAATCGGTGATCATGCTCGCCGAAAGCTATACCCCCGACGAAGACCCAATGGCGGTTGTGGACCAGCCTGACCGGGGCGCGGTCTCGGTCTATGCGCGTGGCAAGGATTACCATGATCTGGTCAAGAAACGCCTGAAACGTCTGGCCCGCTGGCTGATTGCCGAGGCGGAGAAGGCGGGCGATCCTGCCGAGGTGAAGGTTTTTGTCGATACTGCGCCGGTGCCGGAAAAGCCGCTGGGGCAGGCGGCCGGGCTGGGCTGGCAAGGTAAACATACCAATCTGGTCAGCCGGGATTGGGGCAACTGGGCCTTCATAGGCTCTGTTTTTACCACGCTGGAGCTGCCGGTCGATGCGCCAGAGCGGGATCATTGCGGGTCTTGCCGATCCTGTCTTGCGGCCTGTCCGACAGATGCCTTTCCCGCGCCCTATCAACTGGATGCACGGCGCTGCATTTCCTATCTGACGATCGAGTACAAAGGCCCGATCGACGAAGAGCTGCGCGGCAAGATGGGCAACCGGATCTATGGCTGTGACGATTGTCTGGCCGCTTGCCCGTGGAACAAATTCGCGGTTGCAGCCAGCGACATGCGTTATGCCGCCCGCGAGGGGCTCAGCGCGCCGCGTCTGGCCGATTTGGCGGCGCTGGACGATACGGCGTTCCGGGCGATGTTCTCGGGCTCGCCGATCAAGCGGATCGGGCGGGATCGGTTTGTGCGCAATGTTCTATATGCCATCGGCAATTCTGGCGATCCCGCCCTTGGCCCGGTGGCGGCGCGGCTGACCGAGGATGCGGATCCCGTGGTCGCCGATGCCGCGCGCTGGGCGGTGCAGCGCATCAAAGGGAGTTGAAGCTTTTCACGCCTGTCGCCTCCGCGGCAGGCACGCGTCCGCCCGCCGCATGGCGGGCGATTAGGTGACATGCCTCAGTTGATCCATTGTTTCAGGCTCAGCCCGAAAAGCTTTAGCGGCCTTTCCAGACCGGATCGCGTTTTTCGGCAAAGGCGCGGGCGCCTTCCATCTGGTCTTCGCTGTCATAGAGCACATCGACCGAGCGCAATTGCCGCTGGGTGATCCGGTTCATCGCGTCCTGGAACTTGGAATCTTCGGCATCGCGCACGATTTCCTTGATCGCCGCATAGACCAGCGGCGGCCCCGAGGCGAGCAGCCGAGCCAGTTCCCAGGCACGGTCCATCAGCTGATCGGCGGCGACGATTTCATTCACCAGACCCCAGCGGTTCGCCTCTTCTGCGTCGAACCAGCGCCCGGTGAGCAAAAGCTCCATGGCGATGTGATAGGGGATGCGTTTGGGCAATTTGATCGAGGCCGCGTCGGCCACTGTTCCCGAGCGGATTTCCGGCAGGGCAAAGGTGGCGTGATCGGCAGCAAGGATCATGTCCGCCGACAGCGCCAGTTCCAGCCCGCCGCCGCAGGCAATGCCGTTCACGGCTGCGATCACCGGCTTGTTCATCTCGCGCATTTCCTGCAGGCCGCCGAAACCGCCAACGCCGTAGTTGCCATCGACGGCATCGCCATCAGCGGCAGCCTTCAGATCCCAGCCGGGACAGAAGAACTTGTCACCGCCACCTGTCACGATGGCCACGCGCAATTCGGGATCATCGCGGAATTCGCGGAACACCTCGCCCATGACAACACTGGTCTTCAGGTCGATGGCGTTGGCCTTTGGTCGGTCCAGCGTCACCTCAAGGATGGCGCCTTCGCGGCGGGTTTTGACGGGGCTCTGTGCGGTATCTGTGTCGGTCATCTCATCCAGTCCTTTCTGCGCATAAGCGCATCCGCCGCGATGGCATCGTCGGCGGTACAAATCAGCGGGTTGATCTCAATCTCTTCCAGTCCTTCGGCGTGGTCCAGCACATAAGAGCCGACCGCGCGAACGGCGCGCAGGATGGCCGCGCGGTTGGCGGCGGGTCTGCCCCGATAGCCGTCGAGCACCTGGGCGATCCGCAGGGAGCTGAGCGCAGCCTCGATGGCCGTGTCGCTGGCGGGCAGCAGCAGCGAGACGCTGTCCTGCATCAATTCGGTCAGGGTGCCACCAGCAGCCAGGGTCAGGACAAAGCCATGTGCAGGATCCTTCACCACGCCGATCAGCAGTTCGGCCACCGCATCCGTGATCATTTCTTCGACCAGGAAGGAGGAGGCAGGCATCTGCTCGGCGGCCGCGCTTACGGCGCCGCCGGACATCAGATTCAGAACCACGGCGCCCGCCTCGGTCTTGTGGGCAACGCCTTCACCTTTCAGCGCTACCGGGTAGCCAATGTCGGCTGCGCTGGCGCGCGCTGCGCCCGGTGTTTTTGCGCGATGGGATTTCGGGATGCGCAGTCCGTAATCCGCAAGGCACCGCTTGGCTTCGGCCTCAGGGATCAGATCGGGATCCACCGTCGGCGTGGGCAGCAACAGCGGCTCGGCAGCGGGCAGAGGGGATCCTGCGGCGGCTTCGCAGGCGATGATCGCTTCGCGTAATCCGCAGAAGGGCACCACGCCTGCCGCCATCAGCTGCGCCGCGACCTCCTCGGGCAGCAATTCGGGCAGGGAGGCTACCATCCCCACATTGGCGCCAGTCTGCTGGCGGGCGCCAATCGCGGCCTCAATCGCGCAGTCCCAGTCCGCGGCCGAGCAGCGATCGGGACGCGGGAAATCGACGATCAGCAGGGTCATCGCCAGCGATGGGTCCATCATCGCGGAAAAGGCGCGGGTCATCGCATCGACGTCGCGCCAGATATAGGTGTGGTAATCCAGCGGGTTGGCCAGTGCCACCATCGGTCCCAGCGCCGCGCGCAGGTTGGTCGTCTGGCGCTCGTTCAGCGGCGGAAAGACCACATCAAGGTCATGGGCCGTATCCGCCGCCAGACTGGCCTCGCCGCCAGAACAGCTGATCGAGGCGATCCGGTTTGAGGTCAGAGGCCCGGTGACGTGCAGCAGTTTCAGCGTCTCAAGGAAAGAAGAGAGATCATCGAGCCGCGCAATGCCAAGGCGGGCGAGCAGCGCCGCAGCCCCTGCATCCCCCCCGGCGACCGATGCGGTATGGGAGACGGTCGCTGCCTGGGCCTCGGCTGATTTTCCAACCTTGAGGGCAACAATGGGTTTGCCCAGCTCCCGGGCACGCTGGGCGAGGGCCTCGAAGGCCCGCAGATCGCCAAAGCCTTCGATATGCAGACCAAGGGCCGTCACCCGGTCGTCTTCCAGCAGGGCGGCGCCAATGTCGGCGATGCCGGACTGGGCCTGATTGCCCGCTGTCACCACATAGGCAAGGGGCAGACCACGTTGCTGCATGGTGAGGTTGATGGCGATGTTCGAACTTTGGGTAACGATGGCCACACCGCTGTCTGTGGGTTGCCCGCCATGCTGGTCCGGCCACAAAAGCGCGCCGTCCAGATAGTTGATGAAGCCATAGCAGTTCGGTCCGAGAATCGGCATCTCGGCTGCGGCCTCCAGCAATCGGGCCTGCAGGTCAGCGCCTTCGGCATCCTCGGCTTGGGCCTCGAGGAAACCGGAGGCGAAACAGACCGCGCCGCCGGCATTCCGGGCGGCAAGGTCGGCGACGATATCCACGGTGGCAAAGCGGTTCACCCCGATGAAACTGGCATCCGGTGCAGCGGGCAGATCCGCCACCGATGCATAGGCGGGCAGACCTGCAATCTCTTCGGCCTTGGGGTGAACCGGCCAGATCTGGCCAGCGAATCCCATCGACCGGCATTGCTCAACCACCAGCCGACACCAGTCGCCGCCGCCAATGACGGCGATTGTTTCGGGCCGCAACAGTCGTGACAGGCGCGGAGTCATGCTGAAACCCCATGCAAACTGAAAAATTTTGGGCCAAGGGCGGAATTATAGCCGCGCTGATAATGTTTCATTAACGAAATGATCCCTTTATGGTTGTGCGGATTGAGTAGGGATGCTTTAGACCGCGATTTCAGAACGCCCCCCGGTTCCTTTTGGGTCCGGGGGGTTGTCGTTTTTGAACTGCCTTTTTTCCCGGGAGATCGCTGCACTTTGGTTGCACAGGAACCCGACGGTATCAGGTCTGCGACAGAGGCGTACCGTAAACAGGTCGCGAAATCTGACCCAAATCCGGTGCTCATCCAATGAGTGAAAAACGGCCGGTAGCAGGGAAATATGGTCTTCACCACCGGGGGTTACCCGCCCAGAGGACGCAGCAACTCCCGGCTGATGATGTGGCGCTGGATTTCGCTGGTGCCTTCCCAGATCCGTTCAACCCGGGCATCGCGCCAGATACGCTCAAGCGGCAGTTCGTCCATCAGGCCCATGCCGCCGTGAATCTGGATCGCCTCATCCGCGACCATGGCCAGCATTTCAGTCGCCTTCAGTTTCGCCATGGACATGTCGCTTTCGGTGACGCTGCCCTGATCGAATTTCCAGCCTGCCTCCCAAGTCAGAAGGTTTGCTGCCTTCAGCTCGGTCGCCATATCCGCCAGTTTGAAGGACACGCCTTGGAATTTGCCGATCTGCTGGCCGAATTGCTTACGCTCGGCGGAGTATTCCACCGCGTGCTGCAAGGCGCGTTCAGCGCGGCCAAGGCAGGTGGCCGCAACCTGCAGTCGCGTTGCGCCTAGCCAAGTGTTTGCAACCTCAAACCCCTTGTCCACCTCACCCAGAATGGCGGATTTCGGCAGGCGGCAATCGTCGAATTCCAGCACCGCGTTGGTATAGCCGCGGTGACTGACATTGCGGTAGCCGTCGCGCACGCTGAAGCCCGGCGTGCCCTTGTCGACGAAAAAGGCGGTGATCTTCTTTTTCGGCCCGCGCGGGGTATCCTCTTCACCCGTGGCCATGAAGACGATGGCGAAATCGGCAATATCGGCGTGGCTGATGAAATGCTTGGTGCCGTTGAGGATGTAATCATCCCCATCCGCCCGCGCCGTGGCGGTCATGCCGCGCAGATCGGACCCGGCGCCCGGCTCTGTCATTGCCAGACAATCCCATTTTTCGCCCTTCATGCAGGGGTAGAGGTACTTTTCCTTCTGCTCATCCGTGCCGGCCAGCAGGATGTTCGACGGGCGCGCAACGCAGGTCCAGTGCAGCGCGTAGTTGGCGCGACCCAGTTCCTTTTCGTACATCAGCCAGCTGAGCGTATCGAGCCCGGCGCCACCCACCTCTTCCGGCATGTTGGCGGCATAAAGACCCGCTTCCATCGCCTTGGCCTGCAGCTCCTTGATCAGCTCCATCGGCAGATGACCGCTGCGCTCCACCTCAAGCTCATGCGGGTACAGCTCTTTTTCGACAAAGGCGCGGGTGGTGTCGACGATCATCGACTGTTCTTCGGTCATCCCAAACTGCATCTGCGGAATCCTTCTTGTTCGCTTGTCCGGGAGACTACGCGGAGTATAGGTAGGTTTCATGCGTAAATGGAGAAAACCATGCAAAGTTGGGTGAAAGATCGCGCCGCACCGCAGCAGGTGGATGTGCTGCTGTTTGATGATTTCTCGGGTCACTGTTTGGCCAATACAGTCGAGCCCATGCGCGCGGCCAATACGCTGGCCGGGCGGCAGATCTACGATTGGCGCTTTTTGACGCTGGAGGGCGGCACGGCGGTGTCGTCGGCGGGGATGGAGGTCAACGCGCGCGGGCGGCTCGCTGAATACGGCGGCGACATGCTGATCGCCATGCCCAGCTATCATTACCGGCCATTGGCCACCGATAAGGCGCTGCGCGGGCTGCGGGCAGCGGCGCGGCGCTACACGGTGATGGCGGGGTTTGATGCCGGGGCCTGGCTGCTGGCATCTGCGGGGCTATTGGACGGGCACCGGGCCACCATCCACTGGGAAGAGTTGCAGGGTTTCACCGAGGCCTTCCCCTCGGTCGATGCGCAGCGGCTGCGTTATGTGCGGGACGGGGATCGGGTCACCTGTTCTGGCGCGCTGGCTGCCTTCGAGCTGATGCTGGATCTGATCGCGGAACGCCACGGCCAAGCGCTGCGGCTGGAGCTTGCGGCGCTGTTCATGAGCCCGGAGGCCACTGGCGGTCAGGTTATCCCACTGGCCCGCAGCCGGTCGTTGGTGCGGGCCATCGACTTGATGCAGGCGAATCTGGAGATGCCGTTGCCCATCGGAGAGGTCGCCCGCCGGGTGGGCCGCAGTCAAAAGGATCTGGAGGCGCGGATGAAGGCGGAACTGGGCGCGCCGCCGCAAGCGGTCTATCGCAGGCTGCGGCTGATACAGGCGCGCAAACTGGTGCTGGAAACCACGCTCAGCGTGGCCGAGATTTCCCTGCGCTGCGGCTATGAGGATCCCAGCGCCATGACACGTGCCTTCCGGCAGGAATTCGGCAGCACCCCGCGCCAGATGCGCCGGGGGTAGGGGTCACGGGGCCGCTTGCCGGGCAGTGATCCACAGGTTCAGCCGCCAGATCCCCCAGGCCAGCGGAACCGCTGCCAGCCCGCCGATCACATAGGCCAGCGGTTCATCGGCAAAGCTCTCGAACAGTTGGGTATAGGCGTGGATGCCGCCAAAGGTCAGCGACGCATTGAACAGACCGCGTTCGTTGCGCATCGCCGCCCAGACCACCATGCCCGCCAGCGCCAGTGCCCAGAGGATGGAATAGAGATTGGCCGACAGCTCCAGCGCAGTGTCCCGGAACGCGGTGCGCGCGGCATTGAAGCTGTCCCAGTCCTGATGAACGCTGCCGTAATAGCGTCCCGGCCCCCAGATGGTTTCGCCCACGAAATCCCCCCAGAGCGAACCGACCAGCGCACAGAGGTTGGCCACCACAAAGGCCAGCATGACAAGAATGCGCAGATGCCGCGCAATGCGTTCCGGCTGGCTGCGGGTGAGCCACAGGCACAGGGCGATCAGCGCAGACATCTGCAGAATCGATAGGGTAGGTTCCGGGGAATAGAACACGTAGGCGGCGTGGAAATAGGCGCTGCCCGTTTCCAGCGCCTGAGCAAAAGGCGCCAGAGCAAAAGCGGTGACCAGCCGCACGTCGATCAGCGCGCCGATCCCCGCCAGCAGCGCCGCATAATACAGCATCTCAAAGTTGCGCAGCGGAGAACCGATATCGTGTTGTCTGCTCAGCGCTTCGATCCCGATGATATGGACGGCCAGCGCCATCAGGATCAGTGCCCCCAGCACGAAATGCGACGACAGCCCGCCGCGCCAGTACCGCAGGGCAAGAACTGCCAGCAGCAAACCACCCACGGGCCACAGGACCCAGCCCGCGATCTCTTCGTAATTGTCCATCAGTTCCAGCGTGGCGCCACCGATCAGCATGCCTGCGCCGATCAGCGTGGCAGCATTGCCGAACATGTGGAACATCTCGCCCCCCCGGGCCAGGATCGCCAGCCCGGTGAGGGTCATCAACAGGCCCGCAATCGCCACCGGCAGCGGGTCGGCCAGCCAGAAGATGAAGCCGCCCGTCGCCGCGAGGATCCCAAGGCACAGGATCACGTTGACCCCGAGGGTGATCATCGCTTCGCGGGCGCGGCTTTCGATGATGCGGGCCTGATCGGCGGTGATCACGCCCTCTGCCGTCAGACGGGTGGTATCGGCAATCGCATGCATCGGGCAGCCCTCATCAACAACTCATGCGGGGACAGGCCCCGCCTCAGCTTGCGTAAGTTGCCCCCTCGCTGTCCAGTACCGCCTTGATCTCGCGCATGTGCGCTTCGGCCTGACCGGGATAGGCGTCCAGCTCGGCGGCGGTCTTTTCGGCGACTTCGTCCGACAGATAGCGCAGCGGCTGGCCGGTCTGCAGGGCGCGGATATAGGTCTCGGCCGCGCGTTCGAAATAGTAGAGCCGGTTGAAGGTATCGCCGGGCGTGTCGCCGATCACCAGAACGCCATGGTTGCCCATGATCATCACCTTCTTCTTGGGATCGGTGAGCATGGCGGCGCAGCGGGCGCCTTCATCCTCGAAGGCAAGACCGCCATAGCCATCGTCGATCACGTAACGGTCGTAGAAGGTCGCGGTGTTCTGGTCGATGGCAGGCAGGTTGCTGTCGGCGAGAGAGGCCAGAACCGTGGCAAAGATCGAATGCACATGCATCACGCAGCGCGCGTGCGGGCACAGGCGGTGGATCGAGCCATGCAGCCCCCAGGCGGTGGGATCGGGTGCATCGGGCCGGTTCATCGTGGCCGGATCATCCGCATCCAGCAGCAACAGGTTCGAGGCGGTGATGCGGGCAAAATGCATCTGGTTGGCGTTCATCAGGAACCGCGTGCCTTCGGGGTTCACCGCGAGGCTGAAATGGTTCGCCACCCCTTCGTGCATATTGAGCCGCTCGGTCCAGCGGAAGGTCGCTGCAAGGTCCACCCGCTCCTGCCAGTGTTCTATATTCTGCCGGTCGACATCGGGGCGCAGATCCGTGACGGTCATGGGAACCTCTTCATATATCCAAATTAGAGCCTGTTTCAGGGCTCATTGATCATCCTGCCCCAGCCTCCTCCGCCGACAGGGAAGTGGCAAGGGGGATTTTTCGCTTTGTGCAGAAGGTGATCCTTTGATGACAGGATGCCTTCGGCCCTTGCACTTGTGAGCGCAATCAGAACAATTGGCGCATGACACAGACCGCATTTCCCAACTGGCCCGATTCCGCCCCGAAACTGATCGAAGTCGCCGCAGGCCGCGCGCCCGCAGATACGGTGATCCGTCAGGGCAGATGGGTGAATGTCCACACCCGTGAAGTGCTGGACGGGCACGACATCGCCATCGTCGCGGGGCGCATTGCCTATGTCGGGCCGGACGCCTCTTACTGCACCGGACCGGAGACAGAGGTGATCGAGGCCAACGGTCGTTTTATGGTTCCCGGCCTGTGCGATGCCCATATGCATATCGAATCCGGCATGTTGACCCCGGCGGAATTTGCCCGCGCGGTGATCCCGCATGGCACCACCTCGATGTTCACCGACCCGCATGAGATTGCCAATGTTCTGGGCCTTGATGGCGTGCGTATGATGCATGACGAGGCGCTGATGCAGCCGGTCAATATCTTCACCCAGATGCCCAGCTGCGCGCCGTCGGCGCCGGGGCTGGAAACCACCGGATATGAGATCACCGCCGAAGACGTGGCCGAGGCGATGACATGGCCCGGCATCATCGGTCTGGGTGAGATGATGAACTTCCCCGGCGTCGCCAACGCCGATCCCAAGATGCTGGCGGAAATCGCCGCCACCCAACGGGCAGGTAAAACAGTTGGCGGGCATTATGCCTCTCCCGATCTGGGACCGGATTTCGCGGCCTATGTGGCAGGTGGCCCTGCAGACGATCATGAAGGCACCTGCGAAGCGGACGCCATCGCCCGGGTCCGTCAGGGCATGCGGTCAATGATGCGGCTGGGCTCGGCTTGGTATGACGTCGAAAGCCAGATCACCGCTGTGACGGAAAAGGGCCTCGACCCGCGCAACTTCATTCTCTGCACCGATGATTGCCATTCCGGCACGCTGGTGCACGATGGCCATATGAACCGGGTGGTGCGCCACGCCATCGCCTGCGGCTGCGATCCGGTAATCGCGCTGCAGATGGCCACCATCAACACGGCGACGCACTTTGGGCTGGAGCGCGAGCTTGGCTCAATCACCCCTGGGCGGCGCGCGGATGTGATCCTGACCTCGGACCTGCGCGAATTGCCCATCGAACTGGTGATCGCGCGCGGGCAGATCGTGGCAGAAAACGGCTCTATTACTGTTGAATGCCCGCACTATGACTGGCCAGAGAGCGCCACCGGCACGGTGCATCTGGGCCACGCGCTGTCGGCGGGTGATTTTGAACTGAAGGCGCCGGAGGGGGCGAACTCGGTTACCGCCAATGTGATTGGCGTGGTGGAGAACCAGGCCCCGACCAAGGCGCTGAAGGCGGAATTGCCGGTGGTCGACGGGTTGGTCCAAGGCACCGGCGAGGTCTGCCAGATCGCGCTGGTCGAACGCCATCAGGCCACGGGCGGCGTCACCAATGCCTTCGTCTCGGGCTTTGGCTATCAGGGGTCCATGGCGATGGCTTCGACCGTGGCGCATGACAGCCACCACATGATCGTGGTTGGCACCGACCGGGAGCAGATGGCGCTGGCCGCAAATCGCCTGGCCGAGGTTGGCGGCGGTATCACCCTGTTCCGCGACGGAGAGGAGCTGGCGCTGGTCGAATTGCCCATCGCGGGCCTGATGTCCAGCAGCCCCGCGACCGAGGTTGCCGCCAAGGCGCAGAAGATGGTCGAGGCGATGGAGGCCTGTGGCTGCAAGCTGAACAACGCCTATATGCAGCATTCACTGCTGGCGCTGGTGGTGATCCCGGAACTGCGGATTTCGGACCTGGGGCTGGTGGATGTGCGTACATTCAAGAAAATCCCCGTGTTAGAGCCGATTTCATGACCACCATTCGCCTGCCTGAACATCCCGCCCCCGAGACATTCACCGACGCGGCGCAGGCCGTGGAGCGGCTGGAGCTGCTCTATCGGCAGGCCACGGAATTCCTGTGTGATGCCTTCCTTTCTGTGATGTCGGACACGGGACCGCAGGATCAGCGCATCCGCGCCTTCTATCCTGAAATCCGCTTTACCACTTCTTCCTTTGCGCAGGTGGATTCGCGGCTCAGCTTTGGCCACGTGTCGATGCCGGGCACCTATGCCACCACGGTGACGCGCCCGGATCTGTTCCGCAATTACCTGATCCAGCAGATCGGGTTGTTGATCAAGAACCACGGACAGCCGGTGACAATTGGTGCCTCCGATACGCCGATTCCAGTGCATTTCGCGGTGGCTGCACGTCCCGATCTGACGGTGCCGCAGGAAGGCGCCGCCGGGTTTACCCTGCGCGATGTGTTCGATGTGCCGGATCTGTCCACGACGAATGATGACATCGTCAACGGCACCCATCAGCCCGCCAATGGCAGCGGCCCCCTGTCGCTGTTCACCGCCCAGCGTGTCGATTATTCGCTGGCGCGGCTGGCCCATTACACGGCAACTGATCCGTCCCATTTCCAGAACCACGTGTTGTTCACCAACTACCAGTTCTACGTGGCCGAGTTCGAAGCCTATGCGCGCGCGCAGCTGGCCGATCCGGCCTCGGGCTACAGCAGTTTTGTCAGCACCGGCGATCATGAGATCACCGATGCAGATGCCGACATTCCAGCCATCGCCAAACTGCCGCAGATGCCGACCTACCATCTGAAACGGGCGGATGGCAGCGGCATCACGCTGGTTAATATCGGCGTTGGCCCGTCCAATGCCAAAACCGCCACCGATCATATCGCGGTGCTGCGGCCGCATGCCTGGCTGATGGTTGGCCATTGTGCCGGCCTCAGGAACACGCAGGCGCTGGGCGATTTCGTTCTGGCCCATGCGTACCTGCGCGAGGATCACGTGCTGGATGATGACCTGCCTGTCTGGACCCCGATCCCGGCGCTGGCGGAAATCCAGATCGCACTGGAACAGGCCGTGGCCGAAGTCACCGAGTTCGAAGGCTACGATCTGAAGCGGATCATGCGCACCGGCACCGTCGCCACCATCGACAATCGCAACTGGGAACTGCGCGACCAGTCCGGCCCGGTGCAGCGGCTCAGCCAGTCGCGCGCTATCGCGCTGGATATGGAAAGTGCGACGATCGCCGCAAATGGCTATCGCTTCCGGGTTCCCTATGGCACATTGCTCTGTGTCTCGGATAAGCCGCTGCATGGCGAGCTGAAGCTGCCCGGCATGGCGTCGGACTTCTATCAGACCCAGGTTGCGCGCCATTTGCAGATCGGAATTCGGGCAATGGAGCAGCTGCGCGGCATGCCATTGGAGCGGCTTCACAGCCGAAAACTGCGCTCTTTTGATGAAACGGCCTTCCTCTGAGGCTAGTTTTCCCCAAATTTCTGCGGAAATTCGCTTGTTTTCACGATCTTTGCTATCGCTACGCGTTGTGTTACCGCACAACATAACGATAATGTCACGCAATGAGGCCCCACAGTTCGGGCAGTTTTAAGGAGAGCTAAGAATGTCCAAACCGATGACCAAAACCCAGCTTGTCGCAGCGCTGGCTGAGGAAATGGGCAGCGATAAGAAAGCAGCTGGTGCCGCTCTGGACGCCGTCTGCGCGCTGATCACGCGTGAAGTTTCCAACGGCGGCGCCGTGACCCTGCCCGGTGTCGGAAAGATCTATTGCCGCGAGCGCCCCGAGCGCGAAGTGCGCAACCCTGCCACTGGCGAAAAGTTCATGAAAGAAGCCGACAAGGTTGTCAAAATGACCATCGCCAAGGCTCTGAAAGACAGCGTCAACGAAGACGCATAAGTCTCGGACCGGATTCTTTGGATCTGACAGGAATTTGGGTCGCCCTCGGGCGGCCCTTTCTTTTTGGGCCCAAGACCAGCCGGGATGTCTCACTGTGATGTGAGCGGGCCTTGCGCCCCGGCGCCATTTGCGGGACTGTCCGGGCAATTCAGGGGAGGATCAGCTTTGGACATTCGTGCAATCGCCATGGGGCTGACCTTTGCCCTGATGTGGTCCTCGGCTTTCACCTCTGCGCGGATCATCGTCGTGGATGCTTCGCCCCTGTTTTCCCTGGCGGTGCGGTTCCTGATCTCGGGCCTGATCGGAATTTCTATCGCGCTGGCTATGGGACAGACGTGGCGGCTGACCCGTGGTCAGTGGCGCGCGACCATCATTTTCGGGATTTGTCAGAATGCGCTGTATCTGGGGCTGAACTTTGTCGCCATGCAGACGATCGAAGCGTCGCTGGCGGCGATCATCGCCTCGACCATGCCGCTGCTGGTTGCGCTGGCCTCCTGGCTGGTGTTCCGGGAACGTCTGAAACCCCTGGGTATTGTCGGCCTTCTGGCCGGTGTTGTCGGCGTTGCCCTGATCATGGGCACCCGTATTAGCGCCGGGGTCGATCTGTTCGGCATGGCGCTTTGCGGTGTCGGCGTTCTGGCCCTGACCCTGGCAACCCTGGCCCTGCGCGGGGCCACATCGGGCGGCAATTTCATGATGGTGGTCGGGTTGCAGATGCTGATCGGATCGGCCTGCCTGTTTATCGCGGCGCCGCTGTTCGAGGATATCTTTGTAAATCCGACCCTGCCGCTGGCACTGGCCTTTGCCTATACTACGCTGGTGCCGGGGCTTGCCGCGACCTTTATCTGGGTGCTGCTGCTGAACCGCATTGGCGCGGTGCGTGCGGCCACCTTCCACTTTCTGAACCCGGTCTTCGGGGTGGCGATCGCCAGCCTTCTTTTGGGTGAAAAACTGGGGCCGCAAGATATTGTCGGGGTGCTGATTGTCACCGGCGGCATTCTGGCGGTGCAATTGTCCCGTCAGCCGGGCAGAGCGGCCAAAGTCGCAGCGAAACCCGCGGAATAGATTTCTGTTATCGCGGCAGGTTGGCTTCGACGGCGCGGGTGATCTGTCCCGACAGGGGCCGCGCAACCGATCCCCAGGTGCCCGCAACCGTGCCATCGGGGGCGATCAGGATCTTGTTGAAGTTCCAGCCCGGCTCAAATCCGGTTTCCGCCCGCACCGCCCGGAAGAACGGATGCGCCCCATCGCCCTGCACCGGGGTGATATCGGTCATCGGCAGGGTCAGATCATAGTTCAGGGCGCAGAATTCCTTGACCTCTTCGGCGCTGGACAATTCCTGTTTGAAATCATTCGACGGCACCGCCAGCACCACAAGGCCGCGGTCCTTGTATCGGTCATAGAGCGTTTGCAGCCCGTCGTATTGCTTGGTGAAGCCGCAGCGCGAGGCGGTGTTCACCACCAGAACCGGCTGCCCCCGGAAGGATGATATGTCGATTTTACCGCCATCGATGGAGGCAAAGACGCCCCCGACTGGTGCCGCCTGCACCATCTGCCCCACCATTAACAGCGCCGCCAATACCCACATTCGAACCATTTTCACTCTCCACTGTTGTTATCAGGGCTACGGAACGGGCACCGGTTTGGATCATTCCGGGATGCCCCGCTGCCGCACAAGAGCGCGAGATGGGCAATAATCGCTTTGCATTTCCGCTGCATCAGCCCATGTACTGACTCACCACGATTTGCCGGAGACCCGACATGACGCGATACACCAAAGATCCAGATGCCATTGCCGCCCTGTCAGACGAAGAGTACTACGTCACGCAGAAATCCGGCACCGAACGCCCCGGCACGGGTAAGTTGCTGCACAACAAGGCGCCAGGCATCTATGTGGATATCGTCTCGGGGGAGCCGCTGTTCGCATCGTCCGACAAATATGAATCCGGCTGCGGCTGGCCCAGTTTCACCAAACCCATCGAACCGGCGCATGTGGCCGAACTGGAAGACCGCTCGCTGGGCATGATCCGTACCGAGGTCCGCTCGGCGCATGGTGACAGCCATCTGGGCCACGTGTTCCCGGATGGCCCGCTGGACCGGGGTGGCTTGCGCTATTGTATCAACTCGGCGTCACTGCGCTTCGTTCCTCTCGACGAGATGGAGGCCGAAGGCTATGGCGACTATATCGACCAAGTGGAGGATAACAGATGAGCAATCCTGAACGTGCCGTCCTGGCCGGCGGTTGTTTCTGGGGCATGCAGGACCTGATCCGCAAACGCCCCGGGGTGATCAAGACCCGTGTCGGCTATACCGGCGGCGATGTCCCCAACGCCACCTACCGCGATCACGGAACCCACGCCGAAGGGATCGAGATCCTGTTTGATCCGGAAAAGACCTCTTACCGGGAACTGCTGGAATTCTTCTTTCAGATCCACGATCCGACCACGGTGAACCGGCAGGGCAATGACATCGGGATGAGCTACCGCTCGGCCATCTACTATGTGGACGAGGCGCAAAAGGCCGTGGCCGAAGATACCATTGCCGATGTGAATGCCTCGGGCATCTGGCCCGGCAAGGTGGTGACGGAACTGGAACCTGTCGGTGATTTCTGGGAGGCAGAACCCGAGCATCAGGACTATCTGGAGCGTCTGCCGAATGGCTATACCTGCCATTTCCCGCGCCCCGACTGGGTGCTGCCAAAACGGGCCGATGCTGCGGAATAGAGCCTGATATCATCGGAATATAAGGTGCTGAACCCGTCCTTGCTGCCGCAAGGGCGGGTTCCTTATTTCTGGGTATCAGCCCAGTGCCACACGCGGACGGCCGCTGGCCTCGGCGGTGATGAAGGCTTCGACGAAGACCTCGCGCGCCTCGACCTGGGCGGTGCGGATGTCCCGTTCCACATGCACATGGATATCCTCGGCCCCTGCCGCGCGGGCCTCTTTCTCTGCCTCTTGGCTCAGATGGGTTTCAAGCAAGGCCAGCGCGTCCTCTGAGGCGCTGAAATCCTGCGGCCCATCCTCCAGATGTACCCGGAATTTCCCCTCGGCAGGGGAAGTCACGGTGCCGCTGCGACGCAGGGTGACGCGGCCGACGACGGCGCCGATGGCATTGGCGACCCCGGCGTGTTCGGGCAGGATCATCCGGCAATGCAGGCGCTCTCCCACCGCCGGATAGTAACTGGGGGCCGAGGCACCAAGCCCCACCACATCCACGTTCAGTGCCGCGCTGAGCGACAGCATGCCCCGGTGATTTTCCAATCCCCTGCGCAGCAGGATATGGCGGGCCAGCTGATCTGCGGGCAATCCGAATGTGTCTCCTTCCTCGGAAAAAGCAGTCTCTAACAAGGCCAATGATGTCTGTTCTGTCAGTTGGTCGATGATCATTCGGGCCAGGGTTTCGGCATCGGGGGCGAGCGGATCGCCGCTGCCAATGCGGCGGCGGGCAAAGATGGTCAGCGCCTTTTCCGCGGCCGTGCTGTCCCAATCGTTCAGACGGCCCAGTACATGGGAGGCATCCGACGGGGTTACACCAGCCAGCTGTACCAATCCGCGATCCACCAGCCGGTTCAGGGCGCCTTGCTCCATCCGGGTGCGCAGCACGGCGCCAAGGGGGTGAACATCGGTGCCGATCCGCTCCAGCAGCGCTGCTTCCCGCTCGCCAAGGCCGCTTGTCGGCTGACCTGGGATCGCCCGGACAAATCTGCCGTCGTGTTCCCCGACAACCGTTGCGTTGACCTGCCGGTCCAGCGCCGCATGCACCACCTCCGGCGCCTGATGGGCGATGAGGGAGACCGGGACCACCCGGCGCGGACCCAGGGTCACCCCGCCGTTCAGCCCTTCGCTCTGGATATGCACCTGGCTGTCGCCGCCCAGACCGGTTGTGCGCATGGCGACGGCCTCGACCATGGTTCGGTAATCTCCGACCCGTGCCCCGGCAGGGTCGATGGCCGGTTTGCCGTCCCGGATCAACGCCACATCGGTGGTGGTGCCGCCGATATCGCTGACCAGCGCGGTGTCGACCCCGGTCATCCAGCGCGCGCCGACGATCGAGGCTGCCGGGCCGCTGAGGATGGTTTCGATGGGGCGTTCCCGCGCCTGTTGTGCCGACATCAGGGCGCCATCACCGCGCACGACCATCATCGGCGCCGTGATACCAAGATCCGCCAATGTGTGTTGCGCCCGCCCGATCAGCCGGTCGATCATCCCGATCAGCCGCGCGTTCAGCACCGCCGTCAGCGCCCGTTTCGGCCCGTTGAGTTTTGCCGACAGCTGATGCGAGCAGGTGACTGGCGCGCCGGTTGCTTTGGTGATGATCCGGGCAGCCTCCAGCTCATGCGCGGGGTTGCGGGTGGCAAAGACACCGGCCACGGCATAGCCGCTCACCCCTGCCGATTCAGTCTCTAAAAAGGCCATTAACGCGTCTGTATCAAGCGGCGCAGCCTCGCTTCCGGCATGGGTATGCCCTCCCCCCAACACCAGCGCCGGATCGCCTTTCAGCGCATCGCGCAACCCGTGACGTTCCAGATCTTCGGGGGCAAAGCCGATATAGACCAGCGCCACCCGCCCACCTTGCCCTTCGACCAATGCGTTGGTGGCCAGAGTGGTGGACAATGCCGCCAGCGAAATCTCCTGCGGCGCGACGCCGGACTGGTCCAGCACCGCCCGCACCGCACCGCCGACGCCGATGGCCAGATCGTGGCGGGTGGTCAGAGATTTGGCCGATGCGATCACCTCTTCCTCGTCGCGGATCAGCACCGCATCCGTATAGGTCCCGCCCGTATCCACACCGAGTAGCAGCGCCATCGTCTGATCCTTTTCCGTTCGCTGCCTCCGGTTTAGCGCCGTTTTCGCCCCGGTCCATCCCGTTTGCGTCATCGCGGATATTTCCGCCCTTGCCGGGCGGCCCTCTGCGACGCATCTATTGGGGCATGACAAAAACACTTCTCTGTATCGGATATGGCTACTCAGCCCGGGCACTGGCGCGGCGGATGCTGGCGCGGGGCTGGCGGGTGATTGGCACCACGCGGGATCTGGATGAGGCGCAGCCCGATGAGGGCGTGGAGCTGCAGCAATGGCCCGGCGCATCGATTCCGCTCGATGGCGTCACCCATGTGCTGTCCTCGGTTGGTCCGAATGAGGGCGGCGATCCGGTGATGGAGGCGCTGCGGGAGGAACTGGCGGCGCGCGCTGCGTCCGGACAGTTCGATTGGGTCGGTTATCTATCCACCACCGCCGTCTATGGCGATCAGGGCGGCGCCTGGGTGGATGAGGACACGCCCGTTGCCCCCTCCAGCCGTCGCGGCAACTGGCGCGCGCAGGCCGAGGCGGCATGGCAGGCGATCCCGGATCTGCCGCTGCATATCTTTCGTCTGGCCGGCATCTACGGTCCCGGCCGCGGTCCCTTTGCCAAGCTGATGGCGGGAAAAGCGCGGCGCATCGTGAAGCCGGGACAGGTGTTTTCCCGTATTCATGTGGAGGATATCGCGACGGTGCTGGAGGCCTCGATCGACCGACCCAATCCGGGTGCGATCTACAATGTCTGCGATGATGAACCCGCTCCGCCGCAGGATGTGCTTGGTTACGGCGCCGAGCTGCTGGGCCTGCCGGTGCCTGCCGAGGTGCCCTTTGACGAGGCCGGAATGACCCCCATGGCGCGCAGCTTCTACGGTGAGAACAAGCGCGTTCGGAATACCCGCATCAAGGAAGAACTGGGCGTGAGGCTGGCCTATCCCGATTACCGCACGGGCCTGCGCGCGGTGAAATTGGCTGAGGATCTGGAAAGTTACACGCCCCCGGCGGATCCGCCAGCCTTGTAGTACGACCAATCGGCCGGGGCGCTTGCGGCCCGGCCTGCGCCTGCCTACCCCTTGGCAGGCGCATTCGCGTCTCCCCAGGCAGTCACAGGCTTATTGACGGCGTGTTAAGCCCGCTTTTCCCCAATCGTCGCGATACCCAGGACCTCCAGCACCTTGGCTTCGATCTGCGGGGCGTTCATGGCGGCGGTATCGTACATATCTGCAGGGCTGGCCTGATCGATGAAAGTATCGGGCAACACCATCGAGCGGAACTTCAGGCCGGAATCAAAGACGCCTTCTTCGGCGAGGAGCTGCGCAACGTGGCTGCCGAAACCGCCCACTGCGCCTTCCTCGATGGTGATCAGCGCCTCGTGACCTTCGGCCAGCTGCAGGATCATCTCGCGGTCCAAGGGTTTGGCGAACCGCGCATCCGCGATAGTGGGCGTGATCCCCTTGGCAGACAGGGACTCGGCCGCCTTTTTCACCTCACCCAGACGGGTGCCGAAGGAGAGGATCGCAACGCGGGCGCCGGTCTGGATCATCCGGCCCTTGCCGATTTCCAGAACCTCTGCCTCTTCGGGCATATCGACGCCTTCGCCCTCGCCGCGGGGATAGCGGAAGGCGATGGGGCCGTCATCGTGGGCTGCGGCGGTGGCGACCATATGCTTCAGCTCGGCCTCGTCTGCGGCGGCCATCACCACCATGCCGGGCAGGTTGGCCATATAGGCAATGTCGAAGCTGCCCGCGTGGGTGGCGCCATCAGCGCCGACCAGACCAGCGCGGTCGATGGCGAAACGCACCGGCAGGCGCTGGATCGCCACATCGTGCACCACCTGGTCATAGCCGCGTTGCAAGAAGGTGGAATACATCGCGCAGAAGGGCTTCATCCCCCCGGCAGCCAGTGCGGCGGCAAAGGTCACGCCATGCTGTTCGGCAATGCCGACGTCAAAGGTGCGCGAGGGGTAGCGTTCGGCCATCAGGCCAAGACCAGTACCATCGGGCATGGCAGCGGTCACTGCGCAGATCTTGTCGTCCTTCGCAGCCAGTTTCACCAACTCGTCGCCAAAGACCGATGTATAGGACGGCGCGTTCGACGGCGGCTTGTTCTGCTTGCCGGTGATGACGTCAAAGGTCGCCGTGGCGTGGCCTTTGTCATCGGCGCGCTCGGCGGGGGCGTAGCCCTTGCCCTTCTTCGTCAGCACATGGATCAGGATTGGCCCCGATGCCCGTGCCTTCACGGTGCGCAGCACCGGCAGAAGCTGGTCCATGTCGTGACCGTCGATGGGTCCGAGGTAGGAAAAGCCCAAGGATTCAAACAGGGTGCCGCCGACGGCCATGCCCTTCAGCATGTCCTTGGCGCGTTTGGCACCTTCGCGGAAGGGTTCTGGCAGCAAGGAGGCAGCGCCCTTGGCCACGGCCTTCAGCTCCTGAAAGGGTTCTTCGGCGTAAAGCCGCGACAGGTAGGAGGACAGCGCGCCCACAGGCGGCGCGATCGACATTTCGTTGTCGTTGAGGATGACGATCAGGCGTTTGCCCAGATGGCCCGCGTTATTCATCGCTTCAAAGGCCATGCCGGCGGACATGGCGCCGTCGCCGATCACCGCGATGGCATCGCCCAGCCCTTCGGGCACGTTGCCACCCAGATCGCGGGCGACGGCGAACCCCAGCGCCGCGCTGATCGAGGTGGAGCTATGGGCGGCGCCAAAGGGGTCGTAAGGGGATTCGACGCGTTTGGTGAAACCGGACAGCCCGTCCTTCTTGCGCAGGGTGCGGATGCGGTCGCGGCGCCCGGTCAGGATCTTGTGCGGATAGCTTTGGTGCGAGACATCCCAGATCACCTTGTCGCGCGGCGTGTCGAACACCGCGTGCAGCGCCACCGTCAGCTCCACCACGCCAAGGCCTGCGCCCAGGTGGCCGCCGGTTTCGGAAACGGCCGAAACGGTCTCCTGGCGCAGCTCGTCCGCGACCTGCGTCAGCTGGCGGTCGCTGAGGCCTTTCAGATCCGCCGGGCGGGCGATCTGATCCAGTAGCGGGGTATGGGGCCTCTCAGACATGGCTCCTCCTCGGGAGTGGCGCAGCAAATGGTGCGCAGGTTAGCTATCGCGCGCAATAACGAAGCGGGCGGCGTCCTTCAAGATTGCAGCCTCTTCCCCATAGGAAGAAAGCGCGGCACAGGCGGTGTCGCACAGCTCTTCTGCGCGGGCTTTTGCCGGTTCCAGCCCCAGCAGGGAGACAAAGGTGGCCTTGCCAGCGGTTTCGTCCTTGCGCAGGGCCTTGCCGACCTTGCTGGCATCGCCTTCAACATCCAAGATGTCGTCAGCGATCTGAAAAGCAAGCCCTAGCGCCGAGGCGTAGGCCTGCAAAGGCCCGGTATCCGCGTCGGCCAGAACCGCACCGGCGGTGGCGGACCATTCGATCAGGCAACCGGTCTTGCGGGCTTGCAGCCGGGTGATTTCGTCAAGTGTCAGCGGCGTGCCTGCGGTTTCCGCGGCGATGTCCATCATCTGCCCCGAAACCATGCCATCCCTGCCTGCCGATTGCGCCAGCGCCCGGATCAGCACCAGCGCCTGCGGGCCGATGTGATCGGCGGCCAGAAGTTCAAAGGCAAATGTCTGCAAGGCATCCCCGGCGAGCGTCGCCGTGGCCTCGTCCCATTTGCGGTGCAGGGTCGGCTGACCCCGGCGCAGGTCGTCATCGTCCATGCAGGGCAGATCGTCGTGTACCAGCGAATAGGCGTGCACGCACTCAATGGCCAGCGCCGCATCCAGCGCGGCGGTTGCATCGACACCATGCAAGCGGGCGCTTTCCAGCACCAGAAATCCGCGCAGCATCTTGCCACCGACCATGGCATAGCGCATGGCATCGTGCAGCCGGTCGGTGCCGCTCAGCCGCATGTCCATATGGGCGGTGATCCGGGTCTGGGCATCCAGCAGCGCCGCCTGAAAGGCGCGCGTGTCCGCCTGCATCTCCGTGGTCATGCCCTCAGCCCGCATCCAGCGGCTGGGTGCCGGTCGGGGTGCCATTTGCATCCAGTGTGATGGCGGCGACCTTTTCCTCGGCGCGCTTCAGCTCGTCCTCGCAGCGTTTCTTCAGCGCCGCGCCGCGTTCGTACAGCGCGATCGAGGCATCCAGCGCCACATCGCCGCGTTCCAGCTGATCCACCACGCGTTCCAGCTCGTGCATGGCCTGTTCAAAGCTCATCTCTTCGACGGGGGTCTGGGTCTCGGTCATCTGGCTGCCTCTGTCAGTTCTTCCACATGCGCCCGGGCGGAGACGGGCAGGGCGTTCAGATCATATCTGCACGTCAAAGTCGAGGTGTGAGAGCGGCATAAACGCGCCGTGGAAAGGCGGCAGCTTTACCGGTCTGGGGCGGGGCCGGGGGGCTCAGTCTGGCGCCAGCATATAGCCCGCACCGCGCACGGTTTGCAGGTATTGCGGTTGTTTCGGGTTGGGTTCGATCTTGCGGCGCAGGCGGGTGATCTGCACGTCCACGGCGCGTTCTTGCGCCTGGCCCCGGTCGCGGCCCAAATCCTCGACCAGTTTTGCCCGGCTGATCGGCTCTCCGGGCTGGGCAGAAAAGATCTTCATCAGCTGGCTTTCGGTGCCGGTGAGGCGGATCAGCTCGTCTCCCTGCCACATCTCGCCCCGTTCGATGTCATAGCGGATGGCGCCGAGGTGCAGAACCTTGGGAATGCTGTCCTCGGCCACGGTATCGGGCATCCTGCGCAGGATGGCATTGACGCGCAGCAGCAGCTCCTTGGGCTCAAACGGTTTGGACAGGTAATCGTCGGCCCCGGCCTCGAGCCCGGCGATACGGTCATCGGTCTCGCCCTTGGCGGTCAGCAGCAGGATTGGCGTGGACATGGTTTCGCGCAAGGCGCGGGTCAGGCTGACGCCATCCTCGCCCGGCATCATCACATCCATGATGATCAGATCGAAATCGAGCCCGGCCAGCAGACGCCGGGCATGGGCGCCATCGCGCGCGGCGGTCACAAGGAATCCGGCCCGCATCAGGAACTTCTTCAACAGGCTGCGGATGCGCTCATCATCATCCACGATCATCAGATGTGCGTCGTTGGTGCTCATGATCCGGTTTCCCGCAGCTTGGCATAGACCCGGCGCATATCCGCATCCATCATCGCCTCCAGCACCTTCTTGAAGCCCTGTACCGCCTCGGGGCCGGCTTCTTTATAGGCGCTGCGCATGCGGGCGCGCTGGGCATCGGACAGTGCCGTTTCCAGGGCCACGCCCTTTTCGGTGAGGTAAAGATGCCGTTCCCGCTTGTCGGCGGTGCCGACCCTGCTTTCGACCAGCCCGTCTTCGATCAGGGTGCGCAGTACCCGGTTCAGAGATTGCTTGGTGACGCCCAGAATGGTCAGCAGGTTGTTGACCGTGGTGCCCGGCGCCCGGTTGATAAAGTGGATCGCCCGGTGATGCGCCCGGCCATAGGCCATTTCAGCGAGGATCCGGTCGGGATCTGCGGTAAAACCCCGGTAGGCAAAGAACACCGCCTCGATCCCCTGGCGGAGCTGTTCGTCCGTCAGAAACAACAGGCTTTCGCCGCCAAAACCCTGTCCTGAACGCCCTTCCGGCATGGCTGTCCCCTCCACTGCTCTCACAGGCAGTTTAAGTCAGCGTTATTGACATTCCAAGGGTGAAGATGTATCGAATCGCAGCTTTGGCGCAACAATATGTCCGCTCCGGTCATTTCGAGCGCAACTTATGAAAACATCGATGGATTTAGTGGAGGTGCGGCATGGCCGGATATGATGACCGTGACGGATTGATCTGGATGGACGGGGAGATGGTCGAATGGCGGGATGCCAAGGTGCATATCCTGACCCATGCGATGCATTATGCGTCTTCCGTTTTCGAGGGCGAGCGCGCCTATAACGGCAAGATCTTCAAGAGCCGCGAACACTCCGAGCGCCTGATCGCCTCGGCCGAGGCGCTGGACATGCCGATGCCCTATACCGTGGATCAGATCGAAGCCGCCAAGGAAGAGACCCTGAAGGCCTCGGGTCTGACCGACGCCTATGTGCGGGCGCTGGTCTGGCGCGGCGCCGGTGAGGACATGGGCGTGGCTTCGGCCAAGAACCCGGTGCGGATGGCGGTCGCTGTCTGGGGCTGGGGCGCCTATTACGGTGACGCCAAGATGCAGGGCGCCAAGCTGGACATCGCAGAATGGAAACGCCCGAGCCCGGAAACCATCCCGGTACACGCCAAGGCGGCCGGCCTTTACATGATCTGCACCATCTCCAAGCACAAGGCCGAGGCCAAGGGCTGCTCGGACGCGCTGTTCATGGATTACCGCGGTTACGTGGCCGAGGCGACCGGCGCCAATATCTTCTTCGTGAAGGATGGCGAAGTGCATACGCCGCTGCCCGATTGCTTCCTCAACGGTCTCACCCGTCAGACCGTGATCGGCATGCTGAAGGACCGTGGCATCACCGTGCACGAGCGCCACATCATGCCCGAGGAAATGGAAGGCTTTGAACAGTGCTGGCTGACTGGCACCGCTGCCGAGGTCACCCCGGTGGGCGAGATCGGCCCCTACACGTTCGAAGTCGGCGCGCTGACCCGCGAGATCGCCGAGGCCTATGAGGCGCTGGTGCGCAGCTGATCCGTCAGATCTGTTGGTAAGATGCAAAAGCGCGGACCGATTGGCCCGCGCTTTTTCTGTTTCAGCACCTGCGGTGCAGTGGGCGCCCGGTGGCGGGGCTGTCAGACCACCTCGGTGGTGACTTCAATATTGCCGCGGGTGGCGTTGGAATAGGGGCAGATGGCGTGGCCCGCATCGGCGATGCGTTGGGCTTCGACCTTGTCCACACCGGGCATGGAGACCTTGAGGTTCACCGAGAGGCCAAAGCCGCCTTCGGCGCGCGGACCGATGCCAACCGCGGCATCGACAGAAACATCGTCGGGCACCTTGGCCAGGGATGTGTCCTGGGTCGTGGCGAATTTCATCGCACCGATATAGCAGGCCGCATATCCGGCGGCGAAAAGCTGTTCCGGGTTGCTGCCTTTACCGCCGCCGCCCATTTCGCGGGGCGGATCCAGATCGAAATGAACCTCGCTGCCGTGGATGCTGGCCTTGCCGTCGCGGCCGCCGGTTGCAGTGGCGCCTGCGGTGTAGATCGGGGTGATGGACATGTTGCCTCCTTTTGAATCGTGTACGATTGTATCGTGCACGATATAAATAGACGCTTCGGGCCGAAAATCAACCGCTTGCGATTAAAGCGTGCGCGACATAAATCATGAAGACATGGACCGGACCCTGAAAATTGACGATCTTCTGTGCTTCTCGCTCTATTCGGCGAACCACGCGCTGACGCGGCTGTACCGTCCCCTGCTGGCGCCCTTGGGCCTGACCTATCCGCAGTATCTGGTGCTGGTGGCCCTGTGGGAGCAGGACGAACAGAAGGTCAGCGATCTGGGCAAGCGGCTGGATCTGGAAACCAATACGCTGACGCCGCTGTTGAAGCGGATGGAAAGCGCAGGCTACCTGACCCGCCGCCGCAATCCCGAGGATGAGCGCAGCCTGATCGTGTCCCTGACCGACAAGGGGCAGGCTCTGCAGGCCAAGGCGCAGGAAATTTCCACCTGCGTCATCGAGGCGATGGGCGGCGATCTGAACGAGCTGATCGAGTTGCGCGAACGGGTAAACGCCCTGCGTGCGCGGCTGGACTCCGCCTGACCTGGCCAGCCCGTCCTTTCACCGCGCGGGCAGGGGGTCACAAAACGTTCGTCAAAGTTTCATTTTGAGCACGGAAAGATTTTACATTGGCGCGGTCTGTCTGGCGCCACCTATCCAATGTAACAGACAGGGGAATCTCATGTCTTCTCATCGCTTTATGCGCCCCAGCCGCCGGGCTTTCCTGGCGGGCGGTACCGCTTTTGCTGCCTCGCTGGCGGCGCCCTCGATTTCGCGTGCTTCGGCGCGCCCGGTCTTTACGCACGGCGTTCAGTCCGGCGACGTGGACACCATGTCCGGCATGATCTGGACCCGCACCGACCGCCCCGCGCGGGTGATGATGGAAGTCTCCACCACCGAAAGCTTTGCCAATGCGCGCCAGCTGGCGCCGCTGACCGCAGGCCCCAGCAACGATTTCGCCGTCAAGCGCATGGTCGATGGCCTGCCGTCGGATCAGGATATCTTCTACCGCTTTGTGGCGGCGGATCTGAACGATCTGCAGGCGACATCTGACCCCATCGTCGGCCAGTTCCGCACCGCGCCGACCGCGCGCCGCGATGTGCGTTTTGCCTGGTCCGGCGACACCGCCGGTCAGGGCTGGGGCATCGATGACGAAGGCATGCGCACCTATGCGACCATGGCCCAGCACCGCCCCGATTTCTTCATCCACTCGGGCGACACCATCTATGCCGATGGCCCGATGCAGGACGAGGTCGAAAAGGACGGTCAGCTGATCTGGAAGAACGCCACCCTGATCGACGAAAAGCGCAAGGTCGCCGAGACCCTCGACGAATTCCGCGGCCAGTGGAAATACAACATGATGGACGAGCACGTGCGCGAAATGAACGCCCTGTGCCCGACCTTCTTCCAGTGGGACGACCACGAAGTTGTCAACAACTGGTCCGACGCCAAGGATCTGAGCGGCGACGACCGTTACACCGAGAAGAACGTGCATGTGCTGGCGGCCCGCTCGGCCAAGGCCTTCCACGAGATGACCCCGATCAGCTACACGCCCGCCGAGCCGGGCCGGGTCTACCGCAAGATCGGTTACGGCCCGATGCTGGACGTCTTCTTCCTGGATTTGCGCAGCTATCGCGCGGGCAACAGCCTGGGTCTGCAGGAAAACCCTGCGGATGAGGCAACCACGCTTCTGGGCGCCGAGCAGATCGCATGGCTCAAGCGTGAGTTGGTGAACTCCTCCGCGACCTGGAAGGTCATCGCCTGCGATATGCCCATCGGTCTGGTCGTGCGCGACGGGGAGCGGGTCGAGGCGATCTCGAACGGTGACGATGGCAGCGCCAAGGGCCGCGAATTCGAAATCGCCGACCTGCTGCGCTTCATCAAGACCGCCAAGATCGACAACACCGTCTGGTTCACTGCCGATGTGCACTACACTGCGGCGCATTACTACAACCCGGACAAGGCCGCCTTCCAGGACTTCGAACCTTTCTGGGAGTTCGTCTCAGGCCCGCTGCACGCCGGCACCTTTGGTCCGAACGCGCTGGACGGCACCTTTGGCCCCGAAGTGAAGTTCGTGAAGGCCCCGACCGAGGAGCAGGGGGCCAACCTGCCGCCCTCGATGGGTCTGCAGTTCTTCGGTCTGGTGGACATCGACGGCGCCACCCAGCAGATGACCGTGCGCCTGATGGACCGCGCCGATCAGGAGTTGTGGAAGATCACCCTGGATCCCAAGGGTGCCAGCATCTGATCCATCTGCCCGTAAGGACAGAGGCAATCAAAGAACCGATGGCCCGGGGCGACGTCCCGGGCCAATTTCCCAATTTCATTGTCTTGCCGTTTGACCCGCCAATGAAATGCGCCTTAGCTCTGCGGGGTGTCGAGGCGGAATTTCAGGAAACGGGTGCCATCGTAGTCGATCTCTTCCAGAAACCGCGCGCCCAGCCGGGACAGCGCGCCCAGTGATTTGCGCGAAGGCGGCAACAGGAAGGTGACATAGGGAATGCGCGCATCATGCCGCGCAAACTCCAGCAATTGCCGCGATATGCGCGGCCCAAGGCCAAAGTTATCCGGCCGCAGAACCAGCCCAAGATCCCATTCGGTTCCTTCCTTTTCAAATCCGCCCCATCCGACATAGGCGCCATCAGCCAGAAACGCCCAATGGCCCAACCCGTCTTGCTGCCAGCGCGCCTCTTTCATCTCAATGAATTGGCGCACCATCGCGGCATCCCAGCCTTCGGTCATCAAGGGCAGATGCGTCGCCACGCGGGGATCGGACATATGCGCCAGGATCTGCTCGGGCGGTACGTCGGTCAGACGCGCCAGCGTGATTGCGGGCGGGAGGAAACTGGGGGAAGTCTCGGTCAAGGCGGCGGTCCGTAGAGGGTATCGTCAATCCCCGCATAGTGGCGCCATGCAGGGCGTCCGGGCCAATCACATTGCCGTGGCTGCCTTGCCCTTATCCCCCCTTGGGATCGGTGACCGCGCGCGCCTTGCCGCGTTCCAGCCCCAAGCGGCTTTCGCGCCAGATCACCAGCCCATTGCCCGCGATTACCAGCGTCGCACCGGCCAGCATGACAAAGGTCGGCAGCTCGTCGAACCAGAAATAGCCAAGCAGAATCGCAAAGATCATCGAGACATAATCATAGGGCGCCAGCATAGATGCGGGCGCAAAGCGATAAGAAGAGGTCACGAGGATCTGCGCAATCCCGCCAACAAGGCCAGCCCCGATCAGCATCGCCAGAATCTCGGCGCTGGGCATGACCCAGCCAAAGGGCAGCGTCAGCAGCGACAGCGCGGATGCGGTCAGCGAGAAATAGAACACGATGGCGGCGGTCGGCTCGGTCATCACCATGCGGCGCACGTGGATCTGGACAAAGCCCCGTGCGATGGTCGCCCCAAGCACCAGAAGCGCGCCCAGGGTGGCCCCGTCCGCCAGATCCGCACCAGAGCCAAGCCGTGGCCAGATCATGATCATCACCCCGATGAGCCCGATGGCCACCGCCGATATCCGCACCATGCGGATCGTCTCGCAAAGGAAAATCGCCGCCAGGATCAGCGTGAAGATCGGCGTGGCATAGCCGATGGCTGTCACCTCGGGGAGGGGCAAGAGGCCAAGGCCCAGAAACGTCATCCCCATCGCAGAGGTTCCCACCAACCCGCGCCAGACGTGTACCATCGGGTTCTTCGTCTTCAGCCCATCACGCAGATCGCCGCGCAGGGCAAGCCAGACCACGATCACCGGGATGGCAAAGAAGGAACGGAAGAACACCGCCTCACCTGTCGGAACCTCTTCTGATACCGCCTTGATCAAGGCCGACAGCATGGTGAACAGACCGATGGCGGCGACTTTCAGCAGGATTGCCAGAATCGGTCGATGCGATGTTAAGGGTTTTGTCATGGCCGGGAACCTGCGCCCCTGCGCGGCAAAGATCAATGGCTTGATTTTCCGCCCCGCTCTGGCGCAGATACCTGCGTTGATGAAGGAGCCAGCCGATGTATGATGCCAACCACCTGATTTCCCGGCTGCGGGCCGCCTCAGTTGGCCACGAGACGCGCAATTTCGCCACTTTCCCGGCACGGGCCAGCATGACATTCGGCGAGTTGTTCGCCGGCGCCGAGCGCAACGCGGCAGCGCTGGTGGCGATGGGAGTTCAGCCCGGTGACCGGGTGGCGGTGCAGGTGGAAAAGACCATCGAGGCGATCCAGCTTTACCTTGGCACGGTGATGGCAGGGGGCGTCTTTCTGCCCTTGAACACCGCCTATACGACGCCCGAGGTGGCTTATTTCCTCGGCGATGCCAGCCCCCGCGTGGTGGTTTACGACCCTGCGCGCGAAGATGACATTGCTGAAATCGCAGGTGACGCCCGCGTGGTGACGCTGGATGGCAAGGGTCTGGGCAGCCTCACCGATGCCGTTGTGGGGCGCGGCGGCTTTGATCCGGTGCCGCGCGGACCGGATGATCTGGCGGCGATCCTTTATACATCGGGCACCACGGGGCGCTCCAAGGGAGCGATGCTGAGCCATGAGAACCTTGCGTCGAACTCGCTCATGCTGCGTGACTACTGGCAGTTCACCGATCAGGACGTATTGATCCACGCGCTGCCGATCTTTCACACCCATGGGCTGTTCGTGGCCACCAATGTGGCGCTGCTGGCCGGGGCGCGGCTGGTGTTCCTCAAGGGCTTCAACGCAGACGAGGTCCTCGACGCCATGCCGCGCGCCACGGCGCTGATGGGGGTCCCGACCTTCTACACGCGCCTCTTGGCGGATCCGCGCCTGACGCGCGAACGCGCCGAGAACATGCGCCTTTTCATCTCCGGCTCGGCGCCTTTGTTGGTGGACACGCATGAGGATTGGGAGGCCCGCACCGGGCACCGCATCCTCGAACGCTATGGCATGACCGAAACCAATATGAGCACGTCGAACCCCTATGACGGCGAACGTCGTGCAGGGACCGTGGGCTTTCCCCTGCCGGGTGTCGAGGCGCGGATCATGGCGGATGGTAAAGAGGTGGCGCAGGGCGAGACCGGCGTCCTTCATGTGCGCGGGGCCAATGTGTTTCAGGGCTACTGGCAGATGCCGGAAAAGACCGCCGAGGAGCTGCTGCCTGATGGCTGGTTCATCACCGGCGACATGGCCCGCATGGACGAAGACGGCTATGTCACCATCGTCGGCCGGGAAAAGGATCTGGTGATCACCGGCGGCTTCAACGTCTACCCCAAAGAGGTGGAAAGCCTGATCGATGATCTCCCCGGCGTCTTGGAAAGCGCGGTGATCGGCGTGCCGCATCCTGATTTCGGCGAGGCAGTGGTGGCCGTGGTTGTCCCCACGGGCGAAGGCACCAGCCCCGAGGCGGTGAAAGCCGCACTTTCGGGGCAGCTGGCGAAGTTCAAGCAGCCCAAAGAGGTGATCCTGCTTGATGCCCTGCCGCGCAACACAATGGGCAAGGTGCAGAAAAAGGCCCTGCGCGAAGACTACGCCGGGCTGTTTGCCTGAGTTTCGCCCGGCCGATAGGTCGGGCTGCGCCTGCCTGCCCCCCGGCAGGCGCATATGCGCCTCCCCAGGCAGGCACCGCCCTAGTCCTTAGTGCTGATGCGCCAGATCCTCGCGGCGTTCCTGAATGGCCTGCACCAGGATCTGCCAGGCGGAATTCAGGAACAGCCCTGCCATGATCCCGGCGACGATCAGGTCCGGCCAGCCGGTGGCTGTCCCCCAGACCCCCAGCGCCGCAATCATCACCGCCACATTGCCGATGGCGTCGTTGCGCGAGCACAGCCAGACCGAGCGCACATTGGCATCCCCGTCCCTATAGGCCGCCAGCAAGAGGACCGAGGTCACATTGGCCGCCAGGGCCATAAAGCCGATGACGCCCATCACCTCGGCCTGGGGAACGCCCAGCACAAAGACATGGTAGAGGGTCGACCCAAACACCCAAATCCCCATCAACAAGAGGCTCACCCCCTTGGCCAGCGCCGCCAGCGCGCGGGTGCGCAAGCTGGCACCGATGACGGCGAGTGAGATCCCGTAAGTCAGCGCATCGCCGAGGAAATCCAACGCGTCCGCCTTCAGCGCCTGACTGCCTGCCATCTGGCCTGCGCCCATCTCGACCGCAAACATGCCCGCGTTGATCGCGATCACGACCCAGAGGCGCCGTTTATAGGCGGCCGAAACCCCGTCGAACCGCGCCTCATGCCCGCAACATCCTGCCATTACCCTTGTCCTTTGTTCCGATTCGATCTCAACCTAATGTCTCTAGTCACTAGAGGTTCAAGAGGGGGCTAAAATGTTTTCCATCGGCGCGCTGTCCAAGGCAACGGGGGTCAAGGTGCCCACCATCCGCTACTACGAGGAGATCGGCCTGCTGCCGCCTGCCGGGCGGAATGCGGGCAATCAGCGCCGCTATGGTCAGGACGGCCTTGAGGCGCTGGGCTTTATCAAACACGCCCGCGACCTTGGCTTTGCGCTAGAGGATATCAAGGTGCTGATGGCGCTGGACGGGGAGCTGGGTGAGGATTGCGCCGAGGCCAACCGCATCGCCCGCGCGCAGCTTGATCAGGTGCGCGCCCGCATTGCACGGTTGCAGCAACTGGCGAGCGAGTTGGAACGTATTTCCCATCTGTGTGACGGGGGCAATGGCGGTCATTGCAAGGTGCTGACGGCGCTTGGCGATCACAGCCAATGCGCCGCCGATCACGGGCCTGTTCGCAGGGTTGATTAGACCCTAACCCGTGACAATCGCGCGCTGCGCGTCATCGCCCATGGAGATCAGGGAGGGCGCCTTGGCCTGCTGTGCCTTGAAATCAGCCTTGCCACTCATACCCTGCCAGCCCGTATGCACCAGCGACTGCGCCACCGCGCCGCCCAGCGTGGTGCCTGGGCCGGTGACGATGAACAGATCCGGTGCGAATTCCAGCGCCGCGTTCTGCACCGCACGGGTGAAATCGTAAGGCTCCACCACCTGATGCCCCAGCGTGTAGTCCCACAGCGCCTGCGTATCGGTGGCGCCGGGCCACCAGACATGACCGCGACCGTCGATCAGCGGCACCTTGGGCTGGGTGAACATGCCCGCAGCCAGACGTTTGCGCCCCTCGGCGGCGACAGGTGCCTGAAGGGCGGTGTGGAACGCCGCGTGATTGGCCAGCCGCATGGGGAAACGCTCCTCGACCACAGGCACGGCAGCCTCAAAGGCAGACAGGCCCGCCTCGTTCCCGGCCAAGACCAGCATACCGCCCAGATCGATCGATAGGGCCAGGTCGTGACCAGCACGCGCGTCGATCTCGGCCACGATCGCAAGCAGCTCTGCCTTGCGGGCGGGATCGTTCTGCCAGTCATCACCTGCGAAAGGATAGACCAGCTGCCCGCCGATCAATTGCTCCTGCATCAGCGTGCCCATGGTGTTGACCACGGTAAAGCCGTCCTCGGCGCTGAGCGCCCCGGCGGCGGCCAGGGCAATGTACCAGCCCATGGAATTTCCGGTGACCGCGACCACTTCGATATCACTCGCCAGCGACTGCGCATCGGCCAGCGATGCCGCATAGATCAGCGGCGATGCGATATCTCCGCGGGAGTATTTCGAGACCGAGAACCGGGTGGCCCCGTCAAGCGCGGTAACCTCTTCCTGCCCTGCGGCGGTGCGCTGGGCGTCAAAGCCCGCAAACAGCGCGGCCTTGTCGCCATGGTGGCGGTGCAGGTAGCCGAGTTCGGGTTTGTTGTAGGTTCCCCGTCCGGGGCAGATCAGTACGGCCTTGCGGGTCATTTTGCACCTCCGGTCAGGTCCAGCGCGGCAGCCAGAATGCTATCCTTGGACGGCAGAGTGGCCGCATAGGCAGGTCCGGTCGCGATAAAGCAATCGCCTGCTGCATGGCGGGCGAGCGACGTGACGCCGTTTTCGGTGAACAGCGCCATCAACCCCTCGGACTGGCTGCCGGTGGTGCGGCATTCATCGACGATCAGCACATTTTTGCAGCCTTTGGTGGCCTCCAGCAGCGCCTCCGCCGGGAGCGGTGCGAGCCAGCGCAGATCGATGATGCGGGTCTTGATGCCTTTGGATTCCAGCTCTGCCTTGGCTTGGGTCGAAAGATACCGCCCGTTGCCATAGGTCACGATGGCCAGATCGGTGCCGTCGCCGTCAACGCCCACGTCTCCCAATGCGATCCGTTGATCCGGGGCAGGGTAGCTCCGCATCCAGCCGCCGTCCTTGGCCTCATGCAGGTCGCGCATTGGATAAAGCGCGATCGGTTCGACAAAGACCACAACCCGCTGTTCCTCGCGCGCCAATCGAACTGCTTCGCGCATCATCATCGCGGCCTCGGCCCCGTCCGAGGGGCAGGCGATGACGATCCCTGGAATGTCGCGCAGCACGGCCAAGGAGTTGTCGTTGTGGAAATGCCCGCCAAAGCCCTTTTGATAGCCAAGCCCGGCAATACGCAGCACCATCGGGTTCGCGAACTGCCCGTTCGAGAAGAACGGCAGCGTCGCCGCCTCGCCGCGGATCTGGTCTTCGGCATTGTGCAGATAGGCGAGGAACTGGATCTCTGGCATCGGCAGGAACCCGTTGTGCCCCATGCCGATGGCCAGCCCGAGGATCGATTGTTCGTCCAAGAGCGTGTCGATCATCCGGTCGGGGCCGAACCGCTGGTGGAGTTTCTGGGTCACGCCATAGACGCCGCCCTTACGGCCCACATCCTCGCCCATCATGACGATTTCGCCATGCTCCAGCATCAGATCGGTTAGTGCCCAGTTGATCAGGCGCGACATCGGCTGCGGCTCGTCCATGGCGCGCATGTCGCTGCCAAAGGTCTCGGCGCGTTTTTCCGGTGGCACGCCATTGGTCGGTGCGCAGGCCCGCGCGGGCGGGATCAGGCTGGCGGCCACATCGGCGCCGGTCTTCAGGTGCGGGCGGGTGACCGCCTCGGTCCGGATGCGTTCGACGCGGTCGCAGGTGTCGTTATAGATCTTCAACGCCTCCTGCGGCTCCAGCGCGCCTGCCTCGGCCAGAAGGCGCACGGAGTGCAGCAGCGGATCGTTCGCCTCATCGGCTTCGACCTCGGCCTTTGCCAGATAGGTGGTGGGCACATCGGCGCCCGCATGGCCGTAAAGACGCACGGTGCGCAGGTGCAGGAAGGCGGGCTTGCGCCGGGTGCGCACGTATTCGGCGGCCTCCAGCGCGGTGGCGTAGGCCTCGTAAAGATCCAGCCCGTCGGTCTTGAAATACTTGATGCCGGGCCGCCCCGCCATTGACGCTTCGATCCAGCCGGTGGGCGTCTTGGTGGAAATGCCGATCCCGTTATCCTCGCAGACGAACAGAAGCGGCAGCGGGATCGACTGCACGGAGGTCCAGCCCGCCGTGTTGATCGCGCCCTGCGCGGTGGAATGGTTGGCCGAGGCATCGCCAAAGGAACACATGACGATACTGTCATCGGCCAGCACCTGATGTTCCGGGCGATGGCGCCGGGCCGCACCCACCGAATAGGCGGCGCCGACCGCCTTGGGCAGATGGCTGGCGATGGTGGAGGTCTGCGGCGGGATCATCAGTGCCTTGGAGCCCAGAACCTTGTGCCGTCCGCCCGAGGTGGGATCCTCGGAAGAACAGGCAAAGGACAGCAGCATGTCCCAGGCGATGCGCTGCCCCGGCACCTGGTCGGCGCGGGCAATCTGGAAGGCGGCGTCGCGGTAATGGAGGAAGGCCATGTCATCGGCGCGGAGGGCACAGGCGACGGCGGCCATGCCTTCGTGGCCGGAGGAGCCGATGGTATAGAACCCCTCACCGGCCTTCTGCATGGCGCGGCTGGTCAGATCCAGCGCCCGGCTCAGCACCTGGGCGCGGTAGACCGCGACGGCTGTTTCCGGGGCAAGCCCGCTGCGCGGTGAAGCACCGGCTGGCAGCTGTCCGGCTGCAACCCGGTCCAGAAAATTCTGATGCACGATCTGGGCGCGATCCATCTGATGTCCTCATGTCAGTGTCCGGTTGGGGTTATCCTCCAGATGGGGGCGGATTTCCAATGAGTATGCAAGCTCAATTCATGACGCAATGGAATGAGTGAGCGTGTGTCAAAGGCGATTTGGAAAGGATTAAGGTTGGGTTTCTACGGGGGAACGCCCCCAGGTCGGCCCCATCAGGGCGCAATTGTCGAGGTTTCCACGATCAAAAGCTTTGTTTTTCATGCAACCTTTGGGAAGGTTGGTTGAGCTAGGTCAAAGCCCGATACATTTCGCCCTGCGAATGTGTCGGCCAAAGCTTTCGGTGCGGAACCAGTCATGTTGCGCGACCCCAAGCCCTGAAGAGGAACGAATATGCGCTTTTCGCCCCGAGCCTTGCCGCTCCGAATTTCATCACTGCGTGCCTTGCTGCCGGTGATCTGCCTGCTGGCCTCAAACGGGGTCCATGCGCAGGCTTTTGATGTTGAGATGACCGAGGTCTCTGACTGGCGGCCTGTGTTCGGCAAGGTCGAAAGCGTGAAACGCGCCCTGGCCCGCGCCCGCCTGTCCGGCAACCTGTACGAGCTGAGCGCGGAGGAAGGCGACAGCGTCGCAAGCGGCGAGACCCTGGCGCGGATCGTCGATGAAAAGCTGGCGCTTGAGATCGCCGGGGTCGAGGCCGGCATCCGGGCGCTGGAGGCGCAGATCGCCCTTGCGCGGATTGATCTGACCCGCGCCTTGGAGCTGCGCGAGCGGGGGGCTTCGCCCAAGACGGCGGTGGATCAGGCGCAGACGGCGCTGAACGTGGCCGAGGAAAATCTGGCCGCCCAGCAGGCCCAGCGGGATTTGTTGCAGGCGCGTCAGGCCGAGGGGATCGTGCTGGCGCCCGAAGCGGGTCGGATCCTCAGCGTGCCGGTGGTGGATGGCATGTTCGTCAATCCCGGCGAAACCATCGCCACCATCGCCACCGAGAATTTCGTGCTGCGCACCGAATTGCCGGAACGCCACGCCCGCTATCTGGAAACCGGTGAAACCGTGCGCATTCTGGCGCGCGGCGCGCTGACCAACACCGAGGTGCAAAGCGACGGACGCGTCGCCAAGATCTATCCCGAGCTGGTGGCCGGTCAGGTCGTGGTCGATGTGGAGGCCGAGGGGCTGGGCGATTTCTTTGTCGGGGAACGGGTGCGGCTGCTGATCGCCACCGGGCAACGTCCGGCCATCGTGGTGCCCGAAGGGTATCTGCAGCAGCGCCATGGCGTCACCTTTGCCCGGCTCGACAGCGATGCCGAAGTGGTGGTGCAGCCTGGCGTGCGTGTCGATGGCGGGATCGAGGTTCTGGCGGGGCTGAAGCCCGGCGACCGGCTGACCCCCTATGAGGCGGCGCAGCAATGAGCACAACACCCAACACCGACGCGCGCACCGATGACGGGGCCGGGGAATCGCTGGGCATTGCGGGTTCCATTTCACGCGCCTTTATCAACTCACCGCTGACGCCGCTGCTGCTGATTGCGGCTCTGATTCTGGGGTTCGTGGCCCTGTTGATGCTGCCGCGCGAGGAAGAGCCGCAGATCTCGGTGCCCATGGTGGATGTCTTCATCCAGGCCAACGGGTTGGCCGCCGATGACGCGGTGGAGCTTGTCGCCAAGCCGATCGAGGCACTGCTGCAGCGCCTGCCCGGCGTCGAGCACGTCTACAGCCAGAGCTTTGACGACCGTATCATGGCCACCGCCCGGTTCGAGGTGGGCGTTCCCGAGGATGACGCAATCCTCCGCGTTCATTCCGAAATCCGAGCCAATTTCGACCAACTGCCCATCGGCATTCCGGAGCCTCTGATCATCGGGCGCGGGGTCAACGACGTCGCTATTCTGGTTCTGTCACTCGCCCCGCGCGCGGATCTGCCGCGCGATGAGGCAGAGCGGTGGGACAGGGCCAACCTGGGCGAAGTCGCCTCGCAGCTGATGTCGGAACTGTCCAAGGCCGAGGACGTGGGACGCACCTATATCGTTGGTGACAGCCGCACGGAAATCCGGGTGGAGCCGGACACGGCGGCGCTGGCCCTTTTTGGTGTCACGCTGGAGCAGCTGGCCGAGAAGGTGCGCAATGCCAACCGGTCCGAGTTGTTGGGCCGGGTGCGCCAGACCGGTGCCTCCCGCGATCTGCTGAGCGGGCAGAGCCTGGTTGGCCAGCCCGATCTGGGCCTTTTGCTGGTCACCACCCGTGACGGGCGTCCTGTCTATGTAAAGGACGTCGCCCGCGTCAGCATTGCGCCCGCCGATGCGGACAACCGCGCTTGGACTCTGCACCCTGGAGAGGCCACACCACGACCGGCGGTCTCGCTTGCCTTTGCCAAACGCGAAGGCGCCAATGCTGTCAACGTGGCCAAGGAGCTGCTGCAGCGGCTGGAGATTGCCGAACGCGATTTCCTGCCCGATGCGCTGGAGGTTGAGGTCACCCGCAACTACGGTGAGACGGCGCAGAAGAAATCGGACGAGCTGTTCTCGCACCTTGCGGGGGCCAGCGTGTCGATCTTCCTGATGATCGTGGTCTTCATCGGCTGGCGTGAGGGGGTGGTGACGCTGATCATCATTCCCGCCACCATCCTGATGACCTTTGCCGCCTCCTACCTGATGGGGTTCACCATCAACCGGGTGTCGCTCTTCGCGCTGATCTTCTCGATCGGGATCCTGGTCGATGACGCCATCGTGGTGGTGGAAAACATTGCCCGCCATTGGCGGCTGGATCCCAATGGCGACAAGACCAAGGTCGCCCTGCGCGGGGTAGCCGAGGTGGGCAATCCGACCATCATCGCCACGCTCACCATCGTTTTTGCCTTGCTGCCGATGCTGTTTGTCTCCGGCATGATGGGCCCCTACATGAGTCCAATTCCCACCAATGCCTCGGCGGCGATGATCCTCAGCTTTTTCGTGGCGGTGATCTTTGCGCCCTGGATCATGCTGCGGCTTCAGCGGCGGAAACCGGGCGCTGTTGCGGCTCATGGGGCAGAGGATGGTCACGGCGAGGATTCCCGCATGGCCCGCATCTATCGCGCCATTGCCCGGCCCTTGCTGGCCAGCCGCAGCGGCGCGGCCATTTTCCTGATCCTCGTCTTTGTGGCCACCGGGGCCTCGGTCACCCTGTTCGGTACCCAGTCGGTGGTCGTGAAACTTCTGCCCTTTGATGACAAGTCCGAAGTGCAGGTGATCGTCGACCTGCAGGAAGGCGCGACACTGGAAGACACCGAGCGCGCCCTGTTCGCACTGTCGCAGGCGGCCGCCGAAATCCCCGAGATCGAAAGCATCCAAGCCTATGCAGGCACGGCGGCGCCGTTCAACTTCAACGGCCTCGTGCGGCATTACTTCGTGCGGCAGAACCCGGAACTGGGCGATCTGCAGATCAACTTGGCCGACTCCGAAGAGCGTGATCGCCAAAGCCATGCCATCGCGCTGGACCTGCGCGCGCGGCTGGCCGAGGTGGATCTGCCCGCAGGCACATCGGTCAAGGTGGTCGAGGTGCCGCCCGGACCGCCGGTTCTGGCGACGCTGCTGGCCGAGGTCTATGGCCCCGATCCTGAAACCCGCCGCGAGGTGGCCACCGGCCTGCGCGAGATCTTTACGGACGTGGATTTCATCGTCGATGTGGACGACAGTTTCGGTCACCCGCCCGAACGGCTGCGGATCGAGATCGATCAGGCCAGCCTTGATTTTCACGGGGTGGAGCAAAGCGCGGTCTATGACACGCTGTCGCTGCTGTTCCATGGCACCACTGTTGGTTATTCCCAGCGCGGCGGCGGGGTGCGGCCCATTCCGATCAGTCTGAAGCTGAGCGAGGAACGCCGTCAGGTCACCGAAGCGCTGCTGGCGACACCCTTGCCCGCCCGTGGTCCCGCCGGCATCGGTCAGGGCAACGTGGAACTGGGCGAGGTGGTACGCGTCTCGGTCGAGCAGGGGTCCTGGCCGGTGTTCCGCAAGAACGGTCTGGATCTGGAGATGGTCACCGCCGATCTGGCGGGTCGGTTCGAGGCACCGATTTATGGCATGATCGCGGTGCAGGAGGAGATCGACGCCCGCGATTGGCCCGAGGGGATGAAGCCCGAGGTCACCCTTTACGGTCAGCCGATGGATGAGAGCAATCCGACCTTGTTGTGGGATGGCGAGTGGGAGGTAACCTATGTCACCTTCCGCGATATGGGTGCGGCCTTTGGTGCGGCGCTCATCGGGATCTATTTCCTGATCGTTGGCCAGTTCCGCAGCTTTAAGCTACCGCTGGTGATCATGACGCCGATCCCGCTGACTCTGATCGGGATCACCCTGGGCCACTGGGCGATGGATGCGCCCTTCACGGCGACATCGATGATCGGTTTCATCAGTCTTGCCGGGATCATCGTGCGGAACTCGATCCTTTTGGTGGATTTCATCCGCCGCGAACAGGACAACGGGCGATCATTGCATGATGCGCTGCTGGCGGCGGGGGGCGTGCGCTTCCTGCCGATCTTCCTGACGGCGATCACGGCGATGTCGGGCGCGGCCTTTATTCTGGTCGATCCGATTTTCCAGGGGCTGGGGATTTCACTTCTGTTCGGGCTGGCGACCTCTACCGCGCTGACGTTGCTGGTGATCCCAGCGATCTACTGGGCCTTCCGTGGTGGCCGCGACACGGCATAACGCACCAGCTCGGCGGGGTTTGCTCCGCCGGGCCGCTATCGCCGGGCGTTCCCAAGCGGCAGGAAAAGCGCCGCGCTTTGATCCTGATCATCTGCGCGGGCTGCTTTGCCACCTATGATTGTCAAAGACGCGCCCCGCCGTGGCGCGGCAAGCGGAGGGGAGGATCACCATGGCGACAGCGCCGATCACAAAACCGGACAGCGTCAGGGCCGCTGCCAATATGACCGATTACGATACCCTCAGCGCCGGGTTTTCCTGGGACGACGCGCAGGCGCTGATCGATGGGTTGTCCGATGGCAGGATGAACATCGCGCATGAGGCCGTGGACCGCCACGTGGCATCCGGCCATGGGGAGCAGCTAGCGCTGCGCTGGATTTCAAAATCAGGCTCGCAGCAGGATTTCACCTACGCCGCGCTACAGATGGAAACCAACCGCTTCGCCAATATGCTGCGCAGTCAGGGTCTGCAAAAGGGTGATCGGGTCTATGCCTTGCTGGGGCGGGTGCCGGAGCTATACATCGCCGCCCTTGGCACGCTGAAGGCAGGTTGCACCTTCTGTCCGCTGTTTTCGGCCTTTGGCCCCGAGCCGATCCGCTCACGGATGGAGATCGGCGGTGCCAATGCGCTGATCACCACCGCGCGGCTTTATAAGCGCAAGGTGAAAGCCCTGCGCCCGGATCTGCCGGATCTGCGGAAGGTCTTTGTCATTGATGAGGCGACAGAGGATACCCTGCCGCTGACCGACCTGATGGCGGATGCCTCGGAGGAGTTCACCACCGAAGCCATGGACCCCGAGGACACTGCCCTTTTGCATTTTACCTCGGGCACCACGGGTAAGCCGAAGGGCGTCGTGCATGTGCATCAGGCGGTGGTCGCCCACAACTGGACCGGGCGCATCGCGCTGGATCTGCGGGCGGGCGATACCTATTGGTGCACCGCCGATCCGGGCTGGGTTACCGGCACGTCCTACGGGATCGTCGCGCCCCTGACCAACCGCGTTTCGATGATCGTGGACGAGGCCGAATTCGACGTTGCCCGCTGGTATGACATTCTGGAAGGCGAGGGCGTCAACGTCTGGTACACCGCGCCAACGGCCATCCGCATGCTGATGAAGGCTGGCACTGGGGCGCTTCAGGGGCGTGATTTCCCGGACCTGCGGTTCATGGCCAGCGTCGGCGAGCCGCTGAACCCCGAGGCGGTGATCTGGGGAAACGCGGCCTTTGGTCAGCCGTTCCACGACAATTGGTGGCAAACCGAAACCGGCGGGATCATGATCGCCAATTATGCCGCGATGGATGTGAAACCCGGCTCAATGGGAAGGCCGCTGCCGGGGATCGAGGCGGGAATCGTCGAAATGGACCCGGAAGGAGATGCCCTGCGCGCCCTGACCGAGCCGCAGGCGATGGGAGAACTGGCCCTGCGTCCCGGCTGGCCGTCGATGATGCGTGGCTACCTGCATGAACAGGCGCGCTATGACAAATGCTTCCGCGATGGCTGGTACCTGACCGGTGACCTCGCGATGCGCGATGCGGACGGGTATTTCTGGTTCGTGGGCCGCGCCGATGACCTGATCAAAAGCGCCGGGCATCTGATCGGCCCGTTTGAGGTCGAAAGCGCCCTGATGGAGCATGAGGCCGTCGCCGAGGTCGGCGTTATAGGCATTCCCGATGAAACCGCGGGTGAGCTGGTGAAGGCCTATGTGGCGCTGAAACCGGGGTATGAGCCGGATGAGGATCTGCGGCTTGATCTGCTGGGCCATGCCCGCAAACGGCTGGGACCTGCGGTCGCCCCGAAAGAGATCGCCTTTCGCAAGAACCTGCCCAAGACCCGCAGCGGCAAGATCATGCGCCGCCTTCTGAAGGCGCGCGAGCTGGGCCTGCCCGAGGGCGATATCTCAACCCTGGAAAGTGACGAGACATGAGCATCGACCATGTGAAACCCCGCCTAGACCACGCCCATGTCCGCGAGCTGCTGAAGGCGATGATCCGCATCCGCCATTTCGAGGACAAATGCGCCGAGCTGTATTCCCGCGAAAAGATCCGCGGGTTCCTGCATCTCTATGACGGGGAGGAAGCGGTCGCGGCCGGTATCATCCCGCTGCTCAGCCCGCAGGACCGGGTGGTCGCCACCTATCGCGAACACGGGCATGCGCTGATGCGCGGGGTGCCCATGGGGCGCGTCCTGGCGGAAATGTACGGCAAGGCCGAAGGCTGCGCCGGGGGGCGGGGCGGCTCAATGCATATGTTCAGCCGCGATCATAATTTCTACGGCGGCAATGCCATCGTCGGCGGTGGGTTGCCTCTGGCCGCTGGCCTTGCGCTGGCCGACCGGATGCAAGGGGCCGAAGCCGTGACCGCCTGTTTCTTTGGCGAAGGCGCGGTGGCCGAAGGCGAGTTCCACGAAAGCCTGAACCTTGCCGCGCTCTGGAATCTGCCGGTTTTGTTCGTTTGTGAAAACAACGGCTATGCCATGGGCACGGCGCTGGACCGCTCGGAATCGCAGACCGACATTCACGCCAAGGCGGCCAGCTATGGCATCGACAGCCACGTGGTCGACGGCATGGATATCGTCGCCGTTGAAGGCGCTGCGCGGAAGGCTCTGAAGGCCATCGCCGACTCCGGCAAGCCGCAATTTCTGGAATGCCGCACTTACCGTTTCCGCGCTCATTCCATGTTCGATGCCCAGCTTTACCGCCCCAAGGAGGAAGTCGCCGACTGGCGCGCCAAGGGGCCAATCGTGCGCTTCCAGACCTGGGCCGAGGAAAATCATCTGCTGCACGTGGGCGAAGTGGATGACATCACCGCCGAGGTTGACGCCGAGATTGCCGAGGCCGTCGCCTTTGCCGAAAGCAGCGCCGAAGAACCCGTGGCAGCTCTTACCCGTTACGTGATGGCGCCGGACCGCCCCGCGCCGCCCGAGGTACCGCCGCCGGGCAAACCCGTCACCACCACCTACCGCGCCGCAGTGCGCGCGAGCATCATCGATGCCATGACCCGCGATCCCCGCGTCTTTCTGATGGGAGAGGACGTGGGGCGCTATGGCGGCTGTTATGCGGTCTCCAAGGGGCTGCTCGATCAGTTCGGTGAGGACCGCATCCGCGACACGCCGCTGTCGGAATCCGGTTTTACCGGTGCCGGGATTGGCGCTGCCATTGCCGGGATGCGGCCCATTGTCGAGGTGATGACCGTCAACTTCTCGCTGCTGGCGCTGGATCAGATCCTCAACACCGCCGCCACCTTCCGCCATATGTCGAACAACCAGTTCGGGGTGCCGGTGGTGATCCGCATGGCCACCGGCGCGGGGCGGCAACTTGCGGCGCAGCATTCGCACTCTTTGGAAGGCTGGTACGCCCATATCCCCGGCCTGCGGGTGCTGGCGCCTGCCACGGTCGAGGACGCCCGCGGTATGCTCTGGACCGCGCTTGAGGATCCCGACCCGGTGCTGATCTTTGAAAACGTCATGCTTTATAACCGCGAGGGGGAGCTGGCCGAAAACGCTGGTCCCGTGGATATCGACCGTGCCGTGGTCCGGCGGGCGGGCACGAATGTCTCGCTGATCACCTATGGCGGATCCCTGTTCAAGACGCTGGAGGCGGCCGAGGCGCTGGCGCAGGAGGGCATCGACGCCGAGGTGATCGATCTGCGCTCTCTGCGGCCTCTGGACCGGGAGACGATCCTGTCCTCGGTGCGCAAGACCCGCCGCGCGGTGATGGTGGATGAGGGTTGGAAAAGCGGCAGCCTGGCCGCTGAGATCGGCATGATCCTCGCGGAAGAGGCCTTTTGGGATCTGGACGCCCCCTTGGCCCGGGTGTGCAGCGCCGAGGTGCCGATCCCCTATGCGGCGCATCTGGAACAGGCGGCGATCCCGCAGGTGGCAGAGATCCTCGCCACCGTTCGCCGGGTGATGGGGGCGACCCCATGAGCGATTTCCTCATGCCCTCGCTTGGGGCGGATATGGAGGCGGGCACCCTGATGGAACAGGTGGTGGCCGTGGGCCAACCCGTCACGCACGGCGATATCATAGCCGTGGTGGAAACCCAGAAAGGCGCCATCGAGATAGAGTGCTACGAGACCGGAACGGTGACGGAATGGCTGGTTGGCATCGGGGAGAGCGTACCCGTAGGAACGCCGCTGGCACGGATCGATACCGGGGAGACAGCAGATGGGCGGACTGCTGAATCTGCGCCTGTGCCAGAGTCCGAAAAGCCCAAACTCCGGGCGGTCGCAGAGCCTCCGCAACCGGCACCATCTGTTCCCACCGGTACACGCATTGTCGCTTCTCCAGCGGCACGACGCTTGGCGGCCGAAAAGGGTGTGGACCTCAGTGCAATCTCGGTGCCATCCGGCCAGCCGATCCGCCACACAGATGTCGCCGCCCATATCACGGCAGGCGGCAAGACTGCGCCGCAGGACACCGGCCTCAGCGCCATGCGGCAGGCGATTGCCGCCGCGATGTCGCGCTCCAAACGGGAAATTCCGCATTTCTACCTCACCCATCAGGTGGATCTGACCACGCTTGATGACTTCATCACTGAGATGAACGAAACCCGCGCGCCCGAGGACCGTGTGCTACCGCCGGTGTTCTACCTGCGCGCCATGGCGCGGGCGCTGAAGAAATACCCCGAGTTCAATGGCCATTTCGAAGGTGGCACCTTCATCCCGGCCAAGGAGGCCCATATCGGTCTTGCCATCGCCCTGCGCGGTGGCGGGCTGGTGGCGCCCGCGCTGTTCGATGTGGCCGCGCAGGAGCGCGACGGGTTGATGGCGCAGATGCGCGATCTGATCGGGCGGGTGCGCGCGGGCCGCTTCAAGGCGCGCGAATTGTCGGATGCCACCATCACCCTCACCAGTCTGGGTGACCGCGGCATCGACGGGCTGTTCGGGGTGATCTACCCACCACAGGTGGCCATCGTCGGCATCGGTACGCCCGCGCTGCGCCCCTGGGTGGTGGACCGCAAGGTGGTGCCGCGCCAGATCGCAACCCTGACATTGGCCGCAGACCACCGCGTCAGCGATGGCCATCGCGGCGCGCTGTTCCTGCGCGCCATCGACCGATTTCTACAGGAGCCCGAAACCCTATGACCCGCACCGAGATAGAACAGGCCCTTGGCGAAGAGCTGACCCGGATCGCGCCGGATATTCCGCTGGACGACATCGACAGCAGCGCCGATCTGCGGGATGAGTTCGACATCGATTCAATCGATTTCCTGAACCTCGTCACCGCGCTGGGCAAACGGTTCGCTCTGGAGATGCCCGAAGCGGATTATCCCCAGATGGACAGCTTCGATCATCTGGTGGAGTATCTCTCCGCCAGGGTGTCCTGACTAAAGCAGGGCCCGGCCCAAGCCGATAAGACACAGCGCCAGAAGCAGCCACAGCACGATGCGGCGAAAACGCCTGTCGTGGCTTCCATAGCGGGCAAAACAGATTGAGCCCAGCCACAGGCCGATGAACAGCAGGGGCAGGGCGGCTGCGATATGCCAAAGGATCTGCCCGCTGTAATGACCGGATACCGTCAGAAGCGCGCCGGCCCAGAGATCAGTGAAGAAGAAATAGGCGATCATTGTCGCCCGCATGGCCCGTGAACTGATCACGGTGGTGGTGAAGAAGAGGCCCAGCACCAGCCCGCTCATTGCGGTGGCGCCATTGACCACACCGGCAACGAAGCCGGCGAGGGACAGAACCACTGCGGTTGGAACTGTGGGCCGGATGGGCCGCAGCAGCAGCGTCAGCACCGCGCCGATGATCAAGAGGTGCACGCCGATCCGCATCGCCTGATCCGGTACATGATCCAGCAGTGCCACCCCGATCGGATTGCCGATCAACCCGGCCAGCAGCAGATAGGCAAGGGCGCGGCGTTCCACATCCCTGAGCACGCTGCGCGATTGTCCCAGCGATGCGATGATCTCAAGCGCGATGGACATCGGCGCGATCTGGCTGGCAGGCAGCCAGAAGATCAGTCCGGCCATCAGGACAGTCGAAAAACCGAACCCCGAATAACCACGCAAAAAGGCCGCTGTGAAAACCACGGATCCGGCCAGAAGCAGATCAACCGCGTTCAACGTCGCGCCCCCGAAGGCTGGCCCGGCCTGACGGCTGCGTTCCCTGCTCGCGGTCATGTCCCGGTGTGAGGTTGAACAACAGCAGGATCTGCCCGGCAATGAACGGCACCAGGCTGAGCGCTGCAGCCAGACCCAATCCCGACAGGCCGGGGTCGGGAAGATCCAGCAGCGCCGACAGCGACGGCAGCCACAACGCCAGTGCCACCAGACCAGCACAAAGGGCCAGCGCTGCCCAAATGTATGGGTTCCCCGTCACGTCGTTGACCAGTTGTCGCCCGCTGTCCCCCCGCACATTGAAGACATTCCACAGCTGCGCCAGGGCCAGAGTCACAAAGGCCACCGTGATCGCCTGCCCGGTCTCAAGCCGTAGCCAGTAGAGCGCCAGAGCAAACCCCGACAGTGTCGCGCCGGTGATCAGCAGGCTGAGAACACCGATCAACGCCCATTCCGGCCGTCCGGCAATGGGCTCCGAGGGATCGCGGGGCGGCCGGGACATGATCGTTCTGTCTCCTTTGCCCAGCCCCAGTGCAAAGGCCGGGAATACATCGGTCACGAGGTTCAGGAACAGGATCTGCAAGGGCAGAAGCGGTGCGGGCAGACCGGCGCCGACGGCGATGCCGACAACCAGCACCTCGCTGACGTTGCAGGACATCAGGTAGACGACGAATTTGCGGATATTGTCAAAGATCACCCGCCCCTGCCACATGGCCTCAATCAGGGTGCCGAAGGCATCGTCTTTCAGCACTACATCGGCCGCCTCGCGCGCGACCTGTGTACCGCGTTTACCCATGGCGATGCCGATGTCCGATTTCTTCAGCGCCGGGGCATCGTTGACGCCATCGCCGGTCATGGCAACCACATGCCCGGCCTGCTGGAACAGGCGCACAAGTGTCAGTTTCGTTTCCGGCGCCACACGGGCAAAGACATCTGCCGCCAGCACCCTGTCACGCAAGGCGAAATCCGCCGTCTCAGGGTCGAAACCTCGCAGATCATCGCCTTCGATCACGGTGAGATCGCCCAGAGTTAAACCGGCGTCCCGGGCAATTGTTGCCGCAGTATCTGCATGATCGCCGGTGATCATCGCGACCCGCACCCCGGCCGCCAGGCTGGCGCGGATCGCATCGGGCACATCAGCGCGCAGCGGGTCAAGGAAACACACCAACCCGACCAGCGTCAGGCCCTGATAGGGATTTTCGTCGGGTATTTCGGAGTGTTTGATTGCAAGCGCCAGCAGCCGCAACCCCTCGCGCGCGGCGGCGCTTTGCCGGGCTGCCCATTCCTGCCGTGCCGGACCATCCAGCGGCGCCGGACCATCCGGCAGCAAGTGAGTGTCGCAGGCTTCGATAACCGCTTCGGGGGCGCCCTTGATGGCGAAGATGAACCCGTCTTCTCCGTCGCGGTTGACGCTGGCCATCATCTTGCGTGCGGGGTCAAAGGCGTGTTCGGTCACCTGGGGGAATTCTTGCTCAAGCTCCGCTCGGGTCATCGCGGCTCCTTCGGCGGCGTGCAGCAGGGCGACCTCCATCGGCTCACCGCTGGCACCGTCGCCGGTGGCCGGATTGCCGGTTTCGGCATTGTTGCACAGAACCCCGATCCGCAGCGCCAGATCGAAGCGGTTGTCAGCCGGTGCGGCGGCATTTTTCGCGGGCCGGACCTCGGCGCCTTCGAACAGGTAGCGCACCGCCGCCATTTTGTTCTCTGTCAGTGTGCCGGTCTTATCAGTGAGGATCAGCGTCGTTGCCCCCAGAGTCTCTACCGAGGACAACCGGGTGATCAACGCATTGTGCGCCGCCATGCGCCACATGCCGCGCGCCAGACAGAGGGTGGCGACGATCGGCAGGCCTTCGGGCACCGCCGCTACCGCCAGCGCCGTACCGGTGCGGATCATGTCGATCAGCGCGTGACCGCGCAGAACGCCCGCTGCAATCATCAACGCGGCCAGAGCCAGCGTCAGCCAGACCAGCCGGTGGCCGAGCCTGTCCAGCCGCCGCTCCAGTGGCGATATCTCGGCCTCGGCGGTTTCTGTCAGGGCACTGATCTGGCCAATTTCGGTTGTCATCCCGGTGGCCACGACGATGGCCTCTCCGGCGCCGCGGGTGATCGCGGTCCCCTTGAACACCATGTTGTGACGGTCCGGGATCCCGGCCTCCGGGGCGACCGGGTCGATACTCTTGGAAACGGGCAGGGATTCCCCGGTCAGGATCGATTCATCGCTTTGCAGGTTCGAGGCCTGCAGCAGACGGAGATCGGCGGTGACGATGTCTCCGGCATCAAGGATCACGATATCTCCCGGAACCAGCGCGCGGGCATCGATCCGGCGCACTCTGCCGTCGCGGCGCACCAGCGTCCTGACCTCGGCAATGCGCAGCAATGCCTCCATCGAGCGGACCGCGCGCAATTCGGTGAAAAACCCGATGGCGCCGTTGAACAGGATCACCACCAGGATCGCCAGACCTTCTGGAATGTCACCGAAAGCAAAGGACAGCCCGGCTGCCATGGCCAGCAGCCAGATGATGATGCTGCGGAACTGATGCGCCAGAAGCAGCAGCGCGCTTTGCGGCTTTTGGGCCCGCAGCTGGTTTCTGCCGTGGCGGGCGCGGCGGGCGGCAACTTCGGCGGCGTTCAGGCCGCGGGCCGGATCGCAGGCCAGCGCCGCAGCGACATCCGCTGCAGGCAGGGCGAAAGGCAAGGCGTCTGGTGCTGTGCCCGTCACCGGTGCCATATCACTCTCCGTCACGCGGTGCGGGACAACCTCGAAACTGCCCATCCGGAAATGTCAGGTGGCGGCCGGGTCACACCGGAATTGCGTGGCCGTGCTCTGCATCCTCCACCGCAGCGGAGACCGAATCCAGCGTTTCCTTGTTGGCGCTGACTTCACCGGCGGTGACATACTCTGCACTGCGGGTGCAGAAATCGACCCATTCCTGGACGTCTTCGGCCACCCGCTCGGCGGATTGCATCTGCCAGTCGTGCAGCACCTTGGCCGCCGCACCCGGATCGACCGGAGCAGTGCCGAACAGCTCTGCCGTGGCCTGCAATGCGGTGCGGGCCGCCGTGTGGCGGCGGTCAAACCAGTGTTTTGAAAATTGTTCGGCCTCTTGCAGGATCTTTTCCTGGACTTCCCAGAATTGATGCGCCTGCGGGCCCAGCAGAGGATTGGCGGAAAACAGAGCCTGCGCCGCCTGATCAAAGCCGCCGGAGGTTTTCGATTCAGATTGAGTTTTGGCCATGGGACACCTTTGGTTGTGCGTCATAAGACAAACACCGGGTGCAGCGGATCCGCTCCGCCCGGGTGCGGAAATCATAGGCAGAATAGTCTGATTCCCGTGTCATTGAATTGACTCCAATCAAGGTGAATGCGCCGATGGGTCATAATATCAGCACCAAACGCCTGTTTCTGATAGGCTTGCAGCACAGGTGCAACAAAAGGATCCGACGTGTCCGACAGCGCATCCATTGGCCATATCACTGCCATCGAGGGCAGCATCGCCGATGTCCGGTTCGCAGCAGAGCTGCCTGCAATCGGCACTCGTCTGGTCACCCTGTCCGATCCCGCGATCACCATCGAGGTCGCCAGCCTGCCGGGGCGGGAGACTGCGCGCGGGCTCATCCTGAACCCCAACACGGAGCTGCGCCTTGGCATGCCGGTGCGCAACACCGGTCTGCCGCTCTCGGTGCCGGTGGGGCCTGCCCTGCTGGGGCGCATGGTCAACCTGTTCGGCGATCCGATTGATGGCCGCCCGCTGCCCGGTGACATGCCGCGCCGGTCGATCCATGGCACGCCGGTACCCCTGTCCCGGCGCCGGGCCGAGGGTGAGTTGTTTGAGACGGGGATCAAGGCGATTGACCTGCTCAGCCCGCTGGAGCGGGGCGGCAAGGCCGGGTTGTTCGGTGGTGCAGGCGTCGGCAAGACCGTTCTGATCACCGAGATGATCCACAATATGGTCGCCGAATACGAGGGTATCAGCCTGTTCTGTGGCATCGGGGAACGCTGCCGCGAAGCCGAGGAATTGCATCGCGACATGGAGGAGGCCGGGGTGCTGGACCGCACCGTGATGGTCTTTGGCCAGATGAATGAAACCCCCGGCGTGCGGTTCCGCGTCGGCCATGCAGCCCTGACCATTGCCGAGTATTTCCGCGACGACCTGAACCGCGATGTTCTGGTGCTGATCGACAATATCTATCGTTTCGTGCAGGCCGGCTCTGAGGTTTCGGGCCTTCTGGGGCGGATCCCGTCGCGGGTGGGTTATCAGCCGACGCTGGGCACCGAGCTGGCCGATCTGGAAGAGCGGATCTGCTCCACCAGCCGGGGCAGCATGACCTCGATTCAGGCGGTCTACGTGCCGGCAGATGATTTCACCGACCCGGCGGCGACGCATACGTTTTCGCACCTGTCAGCCTCGATCACCCTGTCGCGCAAGAAGGCCTCCGAAGGGTTGTATCCAGCCATCGACCCGCTGAAATCCTTTTCCCGGATGCTGACGCCGGGGGTTGTCAGCACCCGCCACTACATGATCGCCAGCGCGGTGCGCAACACGCTGGCCGAGTACGAGGATCTCAAGGATATCATCGCCATGCTGGGGCTGGAGGAGCTTTCGGAAACGGACCGCGCCACCGTGCGCCGCGCCCGGCAGATCGAACGGTTTCTGACACAGCCATTCTTTTCCACCGAAAAGATGACCGGCATACCGGGACGGTTCGTGCCGCTGAGTGAGACGCTGTCTTCCTGTGAGCGCATCCTGAATGATGAGTTCCGCGATCATCCCGAAAGCGCCTTTTACATGATCGGAACGGTGGCGGATCTGGCGCAGAAAGAGGGGGCGGGACATGCGGCTTAAGATCCTGCTGCCCGACCGGCTGTGCCTTGATCTGGAGGTCGTGCGTATCGTGGCCGAAGGGCCGGATGGCGCATTCGGGATGTTGCCGCACCATATCGATTATGTCTCTCAGCTGGCCCCGGGCATCCTGACTTACGAGGAGACGGGCGGGCAGGTGCGCTATGCTGGGATCCATTCCGGAACACTGGTGAAGGTCGGGGATGAGGTGCTGGTCTCCACCTCCGGCGCGGTGCTGGGCGATGATCTGCAGACGGTGCAACAGCGGGCGCAGGCCGATTTCCGCGCCGCCGAGCAAAGCGAACGGGCCGCCCGCGCCGCCTTGGCCCGGCTGGAGGCACAGATCGTGCGCCGGTTCCTGGAACTGGAGCAGGCGCTATGAACGGCGAACGGCCCGACGCAGAGGAGGCGGAAGAGATCGTCCGCAAGGCCCGTCGCAAACAGGCGGCACAAAAACACCCGCAGCGCAGCGCGCTTTATGGGCTGGGGATGTTCGGTCTTGTCGGCTGGTCAGTTGCGGTGCCGGTGGTTCTGGGCGTCGCGCTGGGCGTCTGGATCGATGGACACGTCCAGTCGCACCGGTCCTGGACGCTGATCCTGCTTTTGGCCGGTGCGGCGCTGGGTTGTCTCAACGCCTGGTACTGGGTGCAGCGCGAAGGGGGTGATGAATGACACAGGCGGAGACACCGTGATGCAGATCAGTCCCGATCAATGGATATTGGCCGAATGGCACGGGTTGCAGCTGACCGCCACTGTGGCGTTTACCTGGCTGGTGATGGCGCTACTGGCCGCCGGGTCCTGGCTGGTCACCTCGCGCCTGTCGACGGGCGAAAAGGTCTCCCGCTGGCAGGTCATGCTGGAGGTCATCGTTACCGCCATCCGCGACCAGATTTCCGAGATCAGCGGCGGTGACGGCGCGCGCTATCTGCCCTTTATCGGAACCCTGTTCCTGTTCATCGCCGCCGCCAACCTGCTGTCGGTGGTGCCCGGCTATGTGCCGCCTACCGGCTCCCTCTCCACCACTGCGGCGCTGGCCATCGCGGTGCTGGTGGCAGTGCCCGCCTTTTCCATCGCTCGGCAGGGGATCGGCGGTTACCTGAAGACCTATGTGCGGCCCAGCCCCATCATGCTGCCCTTCAATCTGGTGTCAGAGGCATCGCGGACCGTTGCCCTGGCCGTGCGCCTATACGGCAATGTCATGAGCGGCACGATCATCGTCGGCATCCTGATCAGCGTGGCGCCGTTCTTCTTCCCGGTGGTCATGCAGGTTCTGGGCCTGCTGACTGGCCTGATTCAGGCTTATATCTTTGCCGTTCTGGCGATGGTTTACATCGCCTCGGGCGCCCGCAGCAGCCGATCGCCGTCGTCTGGTGCGGGCGCCTCCCCTGCCAACCAAACCGGTCACAGCCAAACACGAAAGGAACCCTGATCATGGACGCTTCCGTCTGGATCGCCATCGCCTCGATTGTCACGGCGGGGCTGACCATCACCATCGGTGCCATCGCCCCCGCGCTGGCCGAAGGCCGGGCTGCGGCGCAGGCGCTGCAGTCCCTTGCACAGCAGCCGGACGCCGCCCCGACGATCACCCGCACCCTGTTCGTCAGTCTTGCGATGATCGAATCCACCGCGATCTACTGTTTCGTAGTGGCGATGATTCTGCTGTTTGCCAACCCATTCGTGGACATCGCTGCCCTGACTGCGGCGCTCCCGGGCGGAGGATGATCCGGTGCAGATCGACTGGCTGACCGTCGCGGCGCAACTGGTGAACTTCCTCGTTCTGATCTGGTTGCTGAAACGCTTTCTCTACGGGCCTGTGACCAAGGCAATGGCCGAGCGGGAACAACGGATTGCCGAGCGGCTTGGCGATGCGCGCCGCGTGCGTGAAGAGGCTGTCACCGAAGCCGAAGCGCTGCGGGCCGAGCGGCAGGCGCTGGACAGCCATAGGGAGGCCGAGATGGCAAAGGCCCGCGCCGCGGCCGAGGCGTTGCGCCAAGAGCTGGAGGCCGATCTGCGCGAAGACATGGAGCAGAAACGTGCGGCCTGGCTGGACCATTTGCAGGAGGACCGCACTGAAATCGTGCTGGAGATGCAAAAGCGCACAGCCGCCCACGTGGGGCAGGCGCTGCGCCGTGTTCTGGCGGATTTCGCCGGAGCAGATCTGGCGGAGCAGATGGCGGCAGAGTTCGCCCGGCAATTGTCCTCGCTCGACCTTGAGGAGCGCAGGCGGCTGGAACGGGCAGCGGAAGGCATGCCGGGGGCGGCGCTGGTGGAATGCAGCATGGAACTGCCAAGCGCGGCGCGGCGTCACCTGACCCGCGCCATCCACGACGAGATCGCAGAGGGTATCAAGGTGGATTATGCCACCGCCGGGGATGTTACCTTTGGCATCCGTCTGACGCTGGGCCATCAGGTGCTGGACTGGTCGGCGGGGCGTTATCTGGACCGGCTGGGCCTGCTGATCGAAGAAAGCCTGGATGCCGTGGCAAGCGAGGCTGCCGATGCCGCATGACGGGCAGAACGGCGGGCGCAATGACAAGCGCACAGACGGGCAGGGCATGGCGGGCCGGATTGCCGCAGGGCTGGTCGACCGGATGGACCGGATCCTTGCCGAAACCGCCCCGGTGGCCGAAATCACCGATGTTGCCCGGGTTCTGTCTGTTGGCAATGGCATTGCGCGGATCGCCGGGTTTCCCGACCTCAGGGCGGATGAGCTGGTGGTCTTTGCCGGTGGGCAGACCGGTATCGCCTCCAGCCTGGCCACCGACCGCATCGGGGTAATTGTACTGGGTGACAGCGTCGGCATCCGCCCCGGTGACAAGGTGCACCGCACACGCCGCGTCGTTGACACACCGGTTGGTGCCGCGCTGCTGGGGCGGGTTGTCGATGCGATGGGGCAGCCCATCGATGGTGCTGGACCGTTGCAGTGCCGCGACCGCGCCCCCATCGAACGTGCGGCCCCGCCCATCATGCACCGCGCCCCGGTCAGCGTGCCGCTGCAGACCGGGATCAAGGCGATCGATGCCGCCGTGCCCATCGGGCGTGGTCAGCGCGAGTTGATCGTCGGTGATCGGCAATCCGGCAAGACGGCCATCGCCGTCGATACCATCCTGAACCAGCGCGACACCGGGGTGATCTCGATCTATTGCGCCATCGGGCAGCGGGCCTCGGCCGTGGCGCGGGTGATTGATAGCCTGCGCAAGGGCGGCGCACTGGAGCGGACCATCGTCGTGGTGGCCGGCGGAGAAGACGCGCCGGGGTTGCAGTTCATCGCGCCCTATGCAGCCACTGCCATGGCAGAGCATTTCATGGATGAAGGGCGCGATGTGCTGATCGTCTATGATGATCTGACCCGCCATGCCCGCGCCTATCGCGAGCTGTCGCTGCTGTTGCGCCGCCCGCCCGGCCGCGAGGCCTATCCCGGGGACATCTTCTATATTCATTCGCGGCTTTTGGAGCGCGCCACCCCGCTGCGCGAGGAACACGGTGGCGGTTCGCTCACCGCCTTGCCGGTGATCGAAACCCAGGCGCAGAACATCTCGGCCTTTATTCCCACCAACCTGATTTCCATCACGGACGGGCAGATCTACCTGTCGCCCTCGCTGTTCGAAAAGGGCAGGCTGCCGGCCATCGACATCGGCACCTCGGTCAGCCGCGTTGGCGGCAAGGCGCAATTGCCTGCCTTTCGCGCCGTGGCGGGAGATTTGAGGCTCTATTACGCGCAATTTGAAGAGCTGGAGACCTTTGCCCGCTTTGGCACCCAGATCGATGCCGAGACACGGCAGCGGCTGGACCGGGGGCTGCGGGTGCGGGAAATCCTGAAGCAGCGTGAGCATCAACTGCTTGAGGTGGCGGACCAGATCGCGGCGCTGCTGGCCGCGACCGAAGGGTTGTTCGATGCCATTCCTGCTGACAGGGTCAGCGATGCGGGGCTGCATGCGGCTCGGGCCGCCCGCCGGACCTGTCCCGAGATCTGCGATGCCATCGAGGGCGGCGCGCCGCTGGACCCGGCGCAGCGGGCGGCCCTGATCACGGCGATGCAGGCGGCGCTGACCGGGTTCTATCCCGACGATTCGCATTCGCCGCGGCGCGAAGGAGTGGGTGATGCAGACGCTTGAGGCGCTTTCGGCGCGGATGCACACCACCGCCGAGATCCATTCCATCGTACGCACCATGAAAAGCCTCTCTTCGGTCAGTATCCGACAGTACGAACGCGCCGCTGCGGCGATGCTGCAGTATGAACGCACGGTGGATCTGGGGTTGCAGGCTGTGCTGCGTGATCAGTCTTTGCAGACGCAGGCGGGGTCACCCGCAGAGGTGGCGCCGAGATCAGCGCTGATCGTCATCGGCTCTGACCGGGGGCTGTGCGGGCGGTTCAACGACCGGATTGGTGGTCGCGCGGTCGCGCGGATCTTGGAGGAGAGCGATTGCCGCCTCTGCGTGCTGGGCCAGCGGGTGGCGGCGCATATGGAGGCAGAAGGGCATATGCCCGATGCGCTGTTTGCGCTGCCCGGATCGGCCGCCGGTCTGACGGCCACGGTGCATGCGGTTGCGGTGGAAATCGACCGTTGGACCGAAGCGGGCGTCGGGACAGTCTCGCTTTTGTTCAACCGCCGCGCCGGGGCTTCATTGGCGGTGCCGACCGAGTGGCCGCTGCTGCCGGTGCCGCGCGGGGATCTCGATGCGCTGGCACGTGAACCCTGGCCATCGCGCAGCCTGCCGACCTACCGCATGGCGCCGACCAAGCTGTTCTCCTGGCTGATCGGGCAGCGGATCTTTGTGCAGATCTATCGCGCGCTTGCCGAATCCCTGGCCAGCGAACACGCCGCGCGTCTGGCTGCCATGCGCCGGGCAGAGGGCAATATCAGCGACCACCGCGAAGAGCTGATGGATGCCTATCGCCAGAAACGGCAGGAGGAAATTACCCGCGAACTACTGGATATCATTTCAGGCTTTGAAGCGGTGGATCAGGGTGATCCAGCCTGACAGTCCTGTGTCGGCGCGGCGGACTGGATACAGGCGCCGTTACGGGCGTTGCAGCTGGCTTTTCGGCATCATCATATGCACGCCTTTTTCGCGGTTCACCGTCTGGGTGATGCGCAGATCGGCGGCGAGGCTGCAGAGCATATATGCGTCTTCCCGGCTGATCCCCAATCGCGCCTCGGCCACGGCAATCATATCCCGCAGGGCCATTTCGGCGCAGACATCCAGATCGGCATGCATGCCCATGGTGATGTGATGCGATGGCGTTTCTGCTTGTGGGTAGTCCAGCGACAGGTCCCTGCGCAGGGACAGGCGGAAATGCCCGCGCAGCGCCGTTTCGATGGCGGTGACGCAGACCTCGCCATCGCCCTGCGCGGCATGACCGTCGCCACAGGAAAACAACGCGCCCGGTGCCAGAACCGGCAGGTACAGGGTGGTGCCCGCGATCAGTTCCTTGTTGTCGATATTGCCGCCATGGCGACGTGGCTCGATGGTGGAGATCCGCCCCCACTCGGGCGGCGGCGCCACCCCCATGACCCCAAAGAACGGCGCCAGCGGCAGATCGGTGCCCCAGGGCAGGTGGGCCAGTTGCCGCTCGGCGTCCAGCGGCAGGATGGTGCGCTGGCGTTTGGGAAATTCCAGCGGCAGCGTCCCGGCCAAGGGCCGGATCATGTTGTAGCCCCAGTCCTGCCGCAGCGAGATATCGAGGATATCGACTTGCAGTACATCGCCCGGCTGGGCGCCACGTACCTCGACCGGGCCGGTCAGGATATGGCCCGGCATGCTCGGCAGGCCGGCGGCGTGAATTTCCAGCAATTCCGGCGGCACGTGAAAACCATCTCCGGGCAACATGTCGGGGCCGCCCGAGACGGTGTCGATGATGACCTCTTCGCCGCTGTCGATGGACAGGGCAGGCGGATGGGCCGCGTCGAAAAAGCCCCAGTGGCAGTTCTGCACCGATGCGGGAAGGGTGGATGTCATGATGCGTCTCCTGCCGGTTCCGTTGTGATCTGTGCGCCGCTGTTACTTGCCGGTGTCTATGTCGAACAGTTCGGTCTCCCAGCTGTCGTCGCCGGGGTCCATTTCGCTCCGCAGCGCGTCAAAGCGGGTGGTCAGGTGTTCGCGCATGGCTGTGCGGGCCACATCGCTGTCGCCGGTGGCAATCGCCTCGATGATGGTCACGTGCTCGCAATGCGACACCTCCAGCGACGGCCCGCTTCGGGCACGGGCGCGGATGCGGATCCATTCCGGGTTCTCGCGGATCCGGTCAAGCAGGGCAAAGGAGGTCAGCAAGGGCCGGTTGCGGGCGCATTGGGCGATCAGCCGGTGAAAGGCGCCATCCCAAAGTTCGATCGCTTCCGGACCGTTGGATTCAAACTGCCGCTGGGCCAGACGGCGCAGGCGCATCAGCTCATCCGGCTGCATCCGTTTGGCACACAGCGCGGCAAGCTCCGGCTCGATACACAGGCGCGCTTCCATCACTTGTAGCGCGTTGGTCTCCCCGGCGATCTTGGCCGCGAGGTCCCCAGTCGGATCGGCGGGTTGTCCGGCAAAGGTGCCCTTGCCCTGTTTGCGCCAGACCAGCCCCTGTTCTTCCAGACTGTCGAGCGCCAGACGCACCGCCCTGCGGCTGACGTCGAACTGTTCCGACAGCACCCGTTCGGTGGGCAATTTGCCGTCTGCGGCGAGGCTGCCCGATTTGATCAGGGCCAGAACCTTTTGTTTGATCGGCTCGATAGACGAGCTGCGGGAGTGTGATGACATGACAGACTTTTTCTCAGACAGGGTCTGCATATTGAAGCAAAAAATGGCGCAAAGGGTAAAAACAACAGCGCCCGGGGCATACCGGGCGCTGTTTGATCAATAATCGACGGCCTGCGATTTGCTGGGGCGTCCTTCTGCGATGCGGCGGGCCTCTGCCGCGGCGATATCGGCGTCGATGCCTTCGCGGGTGGGCAGGCCAGAGAACCGCTCGGCCGTGGGCATGCCCTTGGAGAAATGCACATAGCGTTCCTGCGCGACCTCCCAGAGGCGGGCCAGCTCACCTAGGGGGTCCGCGTGGTCATCGGCCCGGATGTCGAGCCAGGCATGCTCCTGTCCGCGATGGATCACCAGTCCGGCGGCCTGACGGCCCCGTTTGTCGCCACCTGCGGCCTCTCCGGCTTGCATGGCCACGATCAGACGCTCAGCAAAGGGCAGATCCGCGTTGTCCTTGTAGGCCGCCGAGGTTGCCTCGATCACCTCGGGGCCGGTCAGCATATTGCCCGCCACCGAATGATCCTCGGCCAAGAGGTGCCCGGCCCAGTCGACGCAATCGGCGCCGGTATGGGCGACAAAGCGACCTTCGGCATCCATCATATGGGCCTGGCGGATCGCCTGCCCCTGATCGCGAAGGGCGAAATCGGCGAGCACCGCCTGGGCGTTTTCACCGGCGGCCATGCGCCTGCGTCCCTCGGTGCCCCAGACCGGATTGCAGAAGGCCTGCGACGCCACGGCGACAGTCGGCCCGACAAAGGGCACCACCGCGCCGCAGGCGAAGAACCGGGAGGCGACGATCACAGCGATCGCGCCATCCTCGGGGTTCTTGGCAATCAGCGACCAGGTCATCGGCCGACCGCATAGGCCTGCATCAGGCGCGGGGTCGCCGCCGCGCGCAGCATGCCGTCCGGTTCGCGCAGGGCAGCGGTCAGCCGACCGACGGTCCAGGGATCCGCCACCACGACGTTGTGACCCCGGGCGCGCAGATCGGCGATCACCGCCTCGCCAAAGTTCGGCTCGACCATCATTTCGGCGGTGCGCACTTCGCGTGGGAAGAAGGATCCCTGGAAGTGCATGGAATGGAACAGCGGCGCATCCATGCATTGCTGCAGTTCCATGCCGAAATGCACGAAACGCAGGAACCAGATGAGCTGCCACTGGTCCTGCTGGTCACCGCCGGGGGTGCCAAAGACCATCTGCACACCGTCTTTTTCCGCATAGCTGGGGGTCAGGGTGGTGCGGGGGCGGCGGCCCGGCGCCAGCGAGGTCGGCAGACCGTCCTCCAGCCAGAACATCTGGGCGCGGGAGTTGAGCGGGAAGCCGAGGCCCGGAATGACCGGGGAGCTTTGCAGCCAGCCGCCTGAAGGGGTTGCGGCGACCATGTTGCCCCAGCGGTCGATCACGTCGAGATGCACGGTATCGCCGCGCTTTTCGGTGAGGTGCGACATGGTCGGCTCCTGCGCCGCCACCTGCCCGACGTTGAAGTCCCGCGCCGCGCGCGCGACATATGCGTCCGCCAGATGCTCGAAGCCGGGCACCCGGCCCGGGCGCTGCTCGGTCGAGGCCTTGTCGGTGATCAGTTTGCGGCGCTCGGCGTTGTATTCCTCGCTGAGGAGGTACTCCATCGGGATCTCGGACTGGGCAGGGTCGCCGTAATAGGCCTCGCGGTCGGCATAGGCGAGCTTCATCGCTTCGGTCACGGTGTGCACGAACTCGGCGCCGAAGGGATCCATCGCGCCAAGGTCAAAGCCCTTGAGGATGGCAAGGCCCTGCAGCAGTACCGGTCCCTGGCTCCAGGCGTGGGTCTTGTGCACCGTCCAGCCTTCGTATTCGTAAGACAGGGTGTCCTCATAGGTGGCACGCCAGTCCTTCAGGTCCTCGGGCGCCAGCACCGCACTGTGTTTCTCGTCCGAGACATCCATCACATGGGCGTCTTTCAGATAGTCAAAGATCGCCTCGGCCACGAAACCTTCGCGCCATTCGGCGCGGGCGGCGTCGATCTGGGCGACACGGTCCTCACCTGCGGCTTCGCCCGCTTCGGCCAGACGTTCATAGGTGCGCGCCAGATCTGGATTCTTGAACAGGGCGTTGGGTTTCGGCGCTTCGCCACCCGGGGCCCAGACAGCAGCCGAGGTTGGCCATTCGGTTTCAAAGAATTCCTGCAGACCGGCAATGGTATTGGCCACACGCGGCAGCACCGGATGGCCATCGCGAGCATAGCCGATCACCGGCTCCAGCACCTCGCGCAGGGACATGGTGCCGTGATCGCGCAGCATCATCATCCAGCCGTCAAAAGCGCCGGGAACAACGGTTGCGAGCAGACCCGAGCCGGGGATCAGGGTCAGCCCCTGTTCGGTGTAGGCTTCGATGGTTGCGGCCTTGGGCGCCACGCCCTGTGCACAGACCACCTTGGTTTCGCCTGTTTCCGCCTTGTGGAAGATCGCAGGCATATCGCCGGCCGGACCGTTCAGATGCGGTTCCACCACTTGCAGGACCAGCGCGGTTGCGACGGCGGCGTCAAATGCGTTGCCGCCCTTTTCCAGAATGCTCATGCCGACGGTCGAGGCAATCCAATGGGTCGAGGTTGCGACCCCGAAGGTGCCCCGGATTTCGGGCCGTGTTGTAAAATCGGACATCTATGTCTCCGTTTGGTCTAGTGCTCGCGGGGGTCCAGCGCATCGCGCAGACCATCGCCAAGAAGGTTGAAGCCCAGCACCACGAGAAAAATCGAGATGCCCGGCCACATGGCCATCCAGGGGGCTTGATTGAGGAAATTTTTCGCTGTGTTCAGCATCGACCCCCAGCTGGGCGCGGGCGCCTGCTGGCCAAGGCCGAGGAAGGACAGCGAGGCCTCGGCGATGATCGCCGTGGCAATGGTCAGGGTTGCCTGCACCAGGATCGGCGGCAGCACGTTTGGCAGGATATAGCGGCGCAGGATCTTGGGCGTCGGCAGGCCGATGGCCAGGGCGCTGTCCATGTAGTCTTCGGAGCGCACGGTCAGAACCTGCCCGCGGGTCAGGCGGATGAAGATCGGCGTGGCCGAGATCCCGATGGCAATCATCGCATTGGTCAGCGACGGACCAAGGAAGGCCGCCAGCGCAATCGCCAGGATCAGGAAGGGAGCCGCCAGCAGGGCTTCGGTGCAGCGCGAGATCACCGCATCGGTCCAGCCGCCGAAATAGCCGGCCAGAATGCCGAGCGGCACGCCAAGGGCGAGGGCAATCCCGACCGAGACCACACCGGCCAGAAGCGAGGCCTGCGCCCCCCAGATCAGGCGGGACAGCACATCGCGGCCAATCTCATCCGTGCCCATCCAATGGGCGGCCGAGGGCGCCTTGCGCACGGCGCCCCAGTCGGTGGCGGCGGGATCAGGGATCGGCAGCACGGGGGCCAAGAGGGCAATCGCCACGAAGAAGGCCACCAGAATGCCGCCGAACAAGGCGCTGCGGTGAGAGCGGAACTTCTTCCAGACGCGGTTCTTGCCGTCGCTGATTGCATCCTGCTCGGGGGTGAAGGGGGCTGTAGCTTCGGTCATCTTATTGCCCTCTCAGCCGTGGATTGAGGATGAAATACAGCGCATCGGCCAGAAGGTTCATAAAGATAAAGCCGACCGCGGTCACCAGAACGATACCCTGCACCACCGCATAGTCGCGGTTGAACACCGCATCGACGACCATCTTGCCAAAGCCGGGAATGGTGAAGATCTGCTCGGTCAGGACGGCGCCAGCCACCAGTTCGCCGAACAGCAGCGCGGTCAGGGTGACAATCGGGGTCAGCGCGTTGCGGAAGGCGTGTTTCAGAACCACGCGGCGTTCGGTCAGCCCCTTGGCGCGGGCGGTGCGGACGTAATCGGCGCTGAGCACGCCCAGCATGGCCGAGCGGGTGTGCCGCATCATCGTGGCGGCAAGGGCGGTGCCCAGCACGAAGGCAGGCATCAACATGGTGCGGATCGACTGGGTGAAATCCTCGGACAGGGGCACATAGCCGGATGCGGGCAGCAGCTGCCATTTCACCGACACCAGCAGGATCAGCATGATGCCAAGCCAGAAGTTGGGGATCGACAGGCCCGAGAGGGCTACCACATTGGCCAGGTAATCGGTCAGCGTACCCTTGCGGTAGGCCGACAGGATGCCCGCAGGCACGCCGATCGTCAGGGCAAAGATCATCGACATCGCCGCCAGTTGCAGCGTCACCGGCAGTTTCTGCATCATCAGCTCGGTGACCGGCTGGTTGGTGCGCAGCGAAATCCCGAGGTCTCCCTGCAGGGCATTGGTGATCCATGTGAAATACTGCACGATGATGGGATCGTTCAGGCGGTATTTCTCGCGCAGCAGTTCCAGTACCTCGGGGTCGCGCTCTTCTCCGGCCAGCACCAGAAGCGGATCCCCCGGCAGCAGCTTTTGCAGGGCGAAGACAAAGATCGAGATCAGTATGATCGTGGGCACCGCGATCAGGATGCGGCGCATGAGGAACAGGAACATCGGGCAGACCTGACGGATTGGCTGCGACCCCGAAGGGCCAGAAGATCTGCGCCGCCCGCGCGCAGGGCGGGGCGGCGCAGGGTGGGTATCACTCGTTCCAGGTGACGCCTTCGAGGCGGATCATCCCGTCCGGATAAGCGGTGAAGCCTTCCAGATTGGTGTTATGCGCCCAGATCCAGGTCTGGTGGTAGAGGTAGACAATCGGCGATTCCTCGACCAGCACGTCGCGCGCGGCATCATAGGACGCCTTGCGGGCCTCGGTGCTGGAAGCAACGCGCGCCGCGTTCAGCGCCTCATCCACGGCAGGGTTGGAGTATTTGCTGTCGTTGAGGCCACCGTTCGTGGTCATGAACTGGTGGATGTTGCCATCGGGATCGACCCGGCCGGACCAGCCGATCTGGCTGGCGGTGTAATCACCGGCGGATTGATCGGCCAGCAGGGTGGCGAACTCTTTCGAGACGATCTTCACGTCGATGCCTGCTTCGGCGGCCATGGCCTGAACCACCTGCATCAGCTGCAGCGGAACGGTGGTGTTGGGGACCTGAACTTCCAGCTCCAGACCATCGGGATACCCGGCTTCGGCCAGCAGTTCCTTGGCCTTGGCCACATCGCGGCCCGGAACCGGGTAATCGGCGTCATACCAGGGCGAGGTCGGCGGATAGGGCTGGTTGCCAGCGGCAAAGGCGCCTTCAAAGACCACCTGGTTGATCGCGTTGCGGTCGATGGCATAGCTGAACGCCTGACGCAGGCGCGCGTCGTTGCCCCAGGGGTTGTCGCCCTTTTCACCGTTGTTCAGGTTGAAGGTGATGCCCTGATAGCCCAGCGAAACCGCGTCGGCGACAGCGATATTCGCATCTGCATTGGCCTGTGCCAGGTCGGTGGCGGCCAGACGCTCCAGCATGTCGATATCACCCGACTGCAGGTTGGCCAGACGCACGGTGGTGTCCGGGATCGGCAGGAAGGTCACGCTGTCAAAGGCGATCTTGTCGGCGTTCCAGTAGTCCGGGAACCGCTTCAGGACGATCTTGTCCTGGGCGACACGCTCTTCAAAGCTGAACGGGCCGGAGCAGACCGGGTTGAGGCCGAAATCCACGCCTGCTGTCGCGGCGGCGGTGGGCGACATCATCATGCCGGCACGGTCGGCCAGCTGCGCCAGAAGCGTCGCGTCGGGGCCTTTGAGGTTCAGCTTGATCTCATACTCGCCGGTCACTTCGGTCGAGGTGATGGAGGACAGCTCGGATTTGCGGCGCGATTCATCGAGGGTCTTGGAGCGTTCGATATTCGCGGCCACGGCCTCGGCGTTGAAGGGGGTGCCATCGTGGAATACCACGCCTTCGCGCAGCTGCATGGTGACGGTCATGCCATCCTCGGACACCTGCCATGCGGTGGCCAGCTGCGGGATGATTTCCAGATCCGGGGTGATGTCGACCAGCTTGTCGCAGAGCGAGGCATAGACGATGCGGCCCACGAAGGTGCGCGACTGATCCGGGTCCAGCACGTCGGCGTCCGATTGCAGGCCGATGCGCAGATCCTTGGCGCTGGCGCCGGTGGTCATCATCCCCAATGCGGTGGCGCCGAGAAGGGCAGCCATCAGGGTGGGTTTCAAGTGTTTCATCGTCTTGGTCCTCTCTGTCGGGTCTTGCTTTTGGTTACGGTTGGTTCTGGGGGTGTTCTGATGGGATTATTCCGGCGTCAGCGGGGTGACCTTGGCGCCTTCGATGGCGGCGCGGTACAGGGCAAACCGTTCTTCGGCAGCGGCGGAATGGGGGGCCTGCTGCGGCGCACCGGCCGGAGCGTCGATCTCCTGCCAGTGGTGGCAGGCCACCTGATGTGATGCGCCCTCAACAGTCGAAAGATCCGGCACCGTGGTTTTGCAATCCGGCCGCGCAAAGGGGCAGCGGGTGTGAAACCGGCAGCCGGGCGGCGGTGCAGCGGGGCTGGGCATCTCGCCAGTCAGCGTCGTGATGCGGTCCTCGCCCTCGGCGCGGGGCGCCGGGATCGAGGCCAGCAAAGCCTGGGTGTAAGGATGGCGCGGGGCACTGAAGACCTCTTCGGCGGTGCCCATTTCCACGATACGGCCCAGATACATGACGGCGACACGGTCGCTCATGTGGCGGATCACGCCCAGATCATGGGCAATGACGACCAGCGTTACCCCCAGTTCGCGGCTGAGATCACCCAGAAGGTTGATCACCTGCGCCTGCACCGAAACATCCAGCGCCGAGACCGGCTCATCCCCGATGACCAGTTTCGGTCCGGTGATCAGGGCGCGGGCAATGCCGATCCGCTGTCGCTGCCCGCCGGAGAATTCATGCGGATAGCGGCCCGCGTGTTCTGCGGGCAGGCCGACCTTCTGCATGATGTCGGCCACCTTGGCGCGGCGTTCGGCGGCGCTCAGCTCGGGGGCGTGGACCTCCAGCGGTTCCGCGATCAGCTTGCCCACGGTCATGCGCGGGTTGAGCGAGGAAAACGGATCTTGAAAGATGAACTGCATATCGCGGCGTAGCCGGGTCAGATCCGGTCCGGCGGCATGGCTGATATCCTTGCCGTCAAAGACGACCTCCCCCGACGTGGGCTCCAGCAGCCGCATCAGCAACCGCGCGAGGGTGGATTTGCCGCAACCGGATTCGCCGACGATGGCAAAGGTCTCGCCGCGTTTCACCTCAAGCGAGATCCCGTCGACTGCCTGCACCACGGGGGATTTTTTCAGAAAACCGCCGCCGCCGAAATGTTTGGTCAGCGCGTCGGTGCGGAGAATCATGTCCTTGCTGCTCATGCCTGCACCGCCACATGGGTTTCCAGAGGAGCGAAATGGCAGGCGACGCTGTGATCGTCTGCAAGCGTTCGGAGATCGGGCCGCGTGCTGCAGGCGGCAGCGGCAAAGGCGCAGCGCGAGCGGAACCGGCAGCCTTCGGGCATGTTGCGGATCGCCGGAACTGAACCCGGCACCGTGGCCAGACGTTCGCCGGGGCGATCAAGGCGCGGCATCGCGCTCATCAGGCCGATGGTATAGGGATGCTGAGGATTGGCGAAAATTTCCTTGGTGGAGCCCTGTTCGACCACTTCCCCGCCGTACATGACGGCAACGCTGTCGGCCACTTCACCAACGACCCCCAGATCATGGGTAATCATGATGGTGCCCATGCCGGTGTCGCGGCGCAGATCGCAGATCAGATCAAGGATCTGCGCCTGAATGGTCACATCAAGCGCGGTGGTGGGTTCATCGGCGATCAGCAGCTGCGGATCATTGGCCAGCGCCATGGCGATCATCACCCGCTGACGCATACCACCGGACAATTGGTACGGATATTCGCCAAGCCGTTGACGTGGCGCGGGAATGCCGACCTTCTCCAGCATCTGATGGGCGCGTTCCATTGCCTCGGCCCGGGTACCACCCTGATGCTGCAGCACGGTTTCTGCGATCTGGTCGCCAACCGTGAAGGACGGGTTGAGCGAGGTCATCGGTTCCTGAAAGATCATCGCGATCTGATTGCCCTGTTGATCGGCGGGCAGGTTTTCCTTACGCAGATCGTAGGATTTCCCAAGGAAATCGAGATTTCCGGACAGAACTTCTGAGGATCCTTTGGGCAATAGCCCCATGATCGACATTGCGGTTACGCTTTTACCGCAACCCGATTCGCCGACGATACACAGGATTTCACCGGGGGAGACTTTCAGGCTCATACCGTTGACGGTGGCCTTCTCCTGGCCACGAAACCGCAGTGTAAAGTCTTCGAGGCGCAGAATATCCGCCGGTTCTGCATCTGTCTGAATCTGCCCTGTTGGCATATGCGGCCTCCCCGGCCTTTGGATTGGTCTGGATCATTTGTACCAATTCACTATTGGTTCAAATTGAGCAGCTGTCAACGCCCTCGATATCATCCAGGCGGACCACCGGGAAAATCTGACGAAAATTTAGGCAGGCGGGAAGGAAGGGGTGTGCCGAAGGTTCAGGCGCAGCGGGCGCGCTCAGCTTTGGCGGGTGGCGGAAAGGGTTGTTTTTCAGCGGGCAACGCACGGACGCCTCGTTGAAAAAGGGAGAGCTGAAAACGCCGGACGCAGCGGCAGGCCCGCGGCGTGATCGCGCTCACGCCGCGCCCGATGCTGGGAATACGCCTTTGGGATCTGTCGCTAGTGATTGAGAACTGTGATTTCCACGTCGCCACAGCCCAGGTCGCTGATGTGCTGGCGAATCTCGCCCTCGTAATTGGGGTTCATGATAATGATGGTCCGCACCCCCTGATCGCGCGCCGCTTTGGGCGGGAGGATCGGAGTGGCGGTTATCGGCATGAAACAGCCTTGCTTTGCAGTGTTGAGATCAATGGCGAAGTCAATCGGCGCGTCCTCTGCGCTGTTGAAAAGCAGGGAAAAGGTCACGCCCTTGGAAGCCGCCCCCCAAAGCGCGATGGGCCCCACCTTGTGCCGGGTCTCAAGATAGCCTTGCCACTGAGACCTGATTTGATTGGTCTCGGATACATACCGTCTGGCCGCGGCATCGTCGATTGCCGGCAGGGTGGGGTCGGATGCCTCCTGTGACGGCCTCATCCGGGCCGAGATCCACATGTACTGATCGTCATAGACGGGTGCGACCTCACAGGCCAAGCCATGGCGGGCCAGAAGCGTTGCAACGGATCTTGGCGTGTAGATTGAGCAATGCTCGTAGAAGAAGTCCTGAAAGGCCAGGTTGCGCAGAATCCAATCGGCGTCCGGCGTTTCCAGGAAAAGGCTCCGCTCCGGCGTCATTGACGCTGCCAGCGCCTCGGCAAAGGCCTGAACATCGTTGATATGCTCGATCGTGTGGCGTGAGCAGATGACATTGGCCTCTGCGGGAATTTTATCGATCTGATCGGGGGTGAACATGACCCGGTGGACCACGGCGCCGTCAGGCAGGTTGTCATCGCCCGTGAACGAAGGGTCAAATCCGGTCAGCGAGGCAACACGGCCTTTTCCACGCACGTGAAGCAGGGCCATGAAATCGCCCTCGCCACAGCCGATTTCAACATAGTGAATGGGCTGATCTTCGGGCACCGAGGCGAGAATTCGGTCGGCCATGGCATCAAGGTGGGCCAGGTAATAGGGTGATGCGGTGACGTCGTTGTTGTATCCTGCATCATAGGAAATATGGGACGGGTCAAACTCATCGTTCCAGACGAAACCACAGGCAGCGCAGCGCAGGATATGCAGCGCCCCGGTCGGAAATGTTCGCGCGGCATCCGGGGTTTCCAGGGCGACGTTCTGAAGCGAGGGGACCTGCGGGCGGCGCTCAATCGTCAGATTCCCAATTGCATTCTCGCAAACCGGGCAGGAGGAAATTGAAGCCTTCGTCATTCAGATTGACCCTTCTAGTCACTTTTTGTGCCCGAGTCCTGCCACAAGAGGATTAAGGAAAGCTTTGAGGTCCGCATGGCTTGTGCCTTTGGCGAAGGTTGGAGGGGGCGGTTGTGAAGGGGGAATCACGCCGAACTTCTGCGTCTGGATTGGGCAGTTGCGGGCAAGCGTGCGCAGGCGTGGTTATCGTTCGGGGATGGTTTGCGCCCGAGAAAGCCGGAGCATTCGCACCGATGTATCTATCGGTGTGTGATCAGTGATTTGAGTGTCTTGAAGAAAGTGGTGAGCCGTGCAGGATTCGAACCTGCGACCCACTGATTAAAAGTCAGTTGCTCTACCAACTGAGCTAACGGCCCACTTCTTCTTGCTGTCTAAGCGAAATACTCCCGAAGGATCAAGCGCTTAATTCGCGTCGGTGTCGCTTGGCTTGGTCATCCATGCTGTCCCGATAGGCGGCGTATCTAGGGGGAGTACGGCGGGGGGTCAACCCCTTTTTTCAAGTTTATTGGCACAAGGCTGGATTCATCTTTGCACGAGGTCTATATGCCCGCCATGAGCATGACAGAAAACATCGGTTTCCCCTTCATGAAGATGCACGGGCTGGGCAACGACTTTGTCGTTGTGGATGCGCGTGTGCAGGACATCGCGATCACGCCCGCGCTGGCGCAGGGAATCGCACACCGGCAGTTCGGTGTGGGGTTCGATCAACTCGCTGTGATCTCAAACGGTGCAGGCGATGCGCATCTGACCTTCTACAATGCGGATGGCTCGACCTCGGCGGCCTGTGGCAATGCCACCCGGTGCATTGCCCGCCATCTGATGCTTGAGACCGGCAAGGATGCGCTGCATCTGACCACCGACCGCGGTGATCTTTATGCGCGCGATGCGGGCGAGGGCCTGACTTCGGTCAATATGGGCCAGCCGCAGCTGGACTGGCAGGAAATTCCGCTGGCCGAGGAGATGGACACGCTGGAGCTGCCGATCGAGGGCGGGCCGACGGCCACTGGTATGGGCAATCCCCATTGTACCTTCTTTGTCGAGGACGCCGATCTCATCCCGCTGGGGGAGTTCGGCCCGCGTTATGAGCATCATCCGCTCTATCCTGAACGTACCAACGTGCAGGTGGCCCATATTGTCGGCCCCGATCATATCCGTATGCGGGTGTGGGAGCGCGGTGTGGGCGTGACTCTGGCCTCTGGCTCCTCGTCCTGCGCCACAGCGGTTGCAGCGGCCCGCAGGGGCCTCACAGGGCGCCGGGTGCGCATTGACCTGGATGGGGGCACCCTGTGGGTCGACTGGCGCGAGGATGGTGTCTGGATGACCGGTCCGACCATGCATGTCTTCAGCGGCACCTTCACCGCCGAATTCCTGGATTCGCTGCGATGACAGCGCCCAAGTTCACCACGCTGGGCTGCCGCCTCAACGCCTATGAAACCGAGGCGATGAAGGAACTGTCCCGCGCGGCGGGGCTGGAGGATGCCGTGGTGGTGAACACCTGCGCGGTGACGGCCGAGGCGGTGCGCAAGGCGCGCCAGGAAATCCGCCGTCTGCGCCGGGAAAACCCGGAGGCGCCGATCATCGTCACCGGCTGCGCCGCCCAGACCGAGCCCGAGACCTTTGCCGCGATGGAAGAGGTTACCCGCGTCATCGGCAATACCGAAAAGATGCAGCCGGACACCTGGGCTGAGATCGCAAAGGGGCCTGATTTCATTGGCGAGACCGAGAAGGTTCAGGTCGATGACATCATGTCGGTTACCGAAACCGCAGGCCACCTGATCGATGGATTCGGCACCCGCTCCCGCGCCTATGTGCAGGTTCAGAACGGCTGCGATCACCGCTGCACCTTCTGCATCATCCCCTATGGCCGCGGAAATTCGCGCTCGGTCCCTGCTGGTGTGGTGGTGGACCAGATCAAGCGGCTGGTGGACAAGGGCTATAACGAGGTGGTGCTGACCGGGGTGGATCTGACCTCCTGGGGCGCGGACTTGCCCGCTGAGCCGAAGCTGGGCGATCTGGTGATGCGGATCCTCAAGCTGGTGCCGGATCTGCCACGCCTGCGGATTTCATCCATCGATTCGATCGAGGTGGACGAGAATCTGATGCAGGCTATCGCCACCGAGCCGCGTCTGATGCCGCATCTGCACCTGAGCCTGCAGCATGGCGACGACATGATTCTCAAACGCATGGCCCGGCGCCACCTGCGCGACGATGCCATCCGATTTGCCGAGGAGGCGCGCAAACTGCGCCCCGATATGACCTTTGGTGCCGATATCATTGCCGGTTTTCCGACCGAGAGTGAGGCGCATTTCGAAAACTCGCTGAAGCTGGTGACGGATTGCGATCTGACCTGGCTGCATGTCTTTCCCTATTCGAAACGGGAAGGCACGCCTGCGGCGAAAATCCCGAAGCAGGTGGATGGCAAGGTGATCAAGGACCGCGCTGCCCGTCTGCGCGCCGCAGGCGATGCGCAGGTTCAGAAACACCTTGCTGCGCAGGTAGGGCGCACGCATCGGATCCTGATGGAAAACCCCCATATGGGCCGCACAGAGCAGTTCACTGAGGTGACCTTCGAAGCGGCGCAGGATGAGGGGCAGATCGTGACTGCGGTGATCACAGGCGCCTCCAAGGGCCAGTTGACTGCCTGAATCGGCCCTCCCTGCGCTTCTGCGCGGGGATCAGTCCTTTGGCGTCCAGTCGGGTTGGCCTGCAAAGGAGAGCACGTCAGGGCCGAGTTGGTCCCAATGCGGCCGGTCGCGTGCAAATACGACGACTTCGATCTCCAGACCCTCGGCATCGTCCATCGTGCCAAGCGACAGGGTCAGGTGATCGGGGGTGCGGGTGTTCTGTCCGTAGATCTGGCATCCACAGGTACCGCAGAAGGCCTTGGTGACCTCTGAGGCCTTTCCGGACTGGTACCTGAAGGTGCTGACTTCACCGCTGATGGTGACAGCCTCTATCGGGAACATGGCGCCGACTGTGTGACCTGTCCCGCTGATCCTTCGGCATTCCTCGCAATGGCATTGCGCGACAACGCGCGGCTGCCCTGTTGCTACATAGGTGACGGCGCCGCAAAGGCATTTTCCGGTGTATCTGGTCATGGACAGACCCTAGAGGGCATGGATGGTGCCGCAACCACAAAGAAAAGCCCCCGCCACTGGCGGGGGTTTTCTGTTTCTGCATCAGGGGAAGACCTGGTTTACGAGGTCTTCTTGCCCTTGTGGGGCGCCCAGAGGCGTTTGTTGGTCAGGTACAGCAGCACCGACAGAACGGTCAGGATCAGTACGCCGACGAAACCGGCGGTCTGACGGGCCATCATTTTGGGCTCTGCGGTCCACATCAGGAAGGCCGCGACGTCCTGCGCCATGTGGTGCACGTCGTTGGCGTGACCGTCAGCGAATTCCACCTGCTCATCCGACAGCGGCGGCGCCATCGAGATCCAGCCGCCGGGGAAGGCGGTGTTGCCGTAGAAGGTGGTGCCTGCTTCTTCCTTGGTCTCACCGGTGTAGCCGTCCAGCAGCGAGGCGATGTATTCGGCACCGCCCATGCCTTTGAACAGCTGGTTCAGACCCGATCCGTAGGGACCGTGGAAACCGGCACGCGCCTTGGCCATCAGGCTGAGGTCGGGGGCGCCGAGCGAGGTGTTCGCCGGGAAGTGGTCAACCGGTTTTGCGGGGCGGAAATCGTCCAGCTCGGCATCGAACACTTCGAAGTTTTCAGCGGCATAGGCGCGGACCTGATCCTCGGGCAGGCCGGGGCCGCCTTCGTCGGACAGGGTGCGCAGCGGCACGAACTTCAGACCGTGACAGGCCGAGCAGACCTCGGTGTAGATCTGCAGACCGCGTTGCAGCTGGTTCTGGTCATAGGTGCCAAAGGGGCCCTCGAAAGAGAACTGGAAGTCCTCCACGTGGCCGCTTCCGCCTGCCGCAAAACCTGCGGCAGGAATGAGCGCCAGAGCGAAGGCGGCACCGGTTGCGAGTTTCTTCAACATGGGTAGCTGTCCTTCTAGATTACTCGGCAGGAGTGGCTTCGCCGGATTTCTTGCCATAGTGGGCGTCGAAATCCTCTTCGATGGTGGCCGGCATTGCGGTCGGCTTCTCGATGACACCCAGCAGCGGCAGGATCACCAGGAAGTAGCCGAACCAGTAGGCCGATGCGATCAGCGAGAACGATGCATAGGGCTCTTCTGCGGGCATCGCACCCAGCCACATCAGGGCAAAGAAGTCGATGATCAGCAGGTAGAACCACCACTTGAACATCGGACGGTAGCGACCCGAACGCACGCGGCTGGTGTCCAGCCAGGGCGCCAGAGCCATCACTGCGATGGCACCGAACATGGCCAGCACGCCGAAGAACTTCGCATCGACGATACCGCCGGTGATGAAGGAGGCGATCTGAACCACCCAGACTTCGGAGGTGAAGGCACGCAGGATCGCGTAGAACGGCAGGAAGTACCATTCGGGAACGATGTGTGCAGGCGTCGCCAGCGGGTTGGCTTCGATGTAGTTGTCGGGGTGACCCAGGTAGTTCGGCATGAAACCGACGACGGCCCAGAAGATCACCAGAACGATGGCCAGACCCAGGAAATCCTTGATCACGAAGTAGGGCCAGAACGGCAGGGTGTCTTTCTCGGCTTCTTCCTTGGATCCTTTACGGACATCAACACCGGTCGGGTTGTTGTTGCCGGTGGTGTGGAAGGCCCAGATGTGGACGATCACGAGGCCAGCAATCACGAAGGGCAGCAGGTAGTGCAGCGAGAAGAAGCGGTTCAGCGTCGCGTTGCCAACAGCGGGTCCGCCCAGCAGCCAGGTCTGGATCGGCTCACCGATGAAGGGAATGGCGCCGAATAGGCCGGTGATCACGGTCGCGCCCCAGAAGGACATCTGACCCCAAGGCAGAACGTAGCCCATGAAACCGGTGCCCATCATCATCAGGAAGATCAGCATGCCGATGATCCAGGTGATTTCGCGGGGCGCCTTGTAGGAGCCGTAGAACAGGCCACGGAAGATGTGGATGTAGACCGCGATGAAGAACAGCGAGGCGCCGTTTGCGTGCAGGTAGCGCAGCATAAAGCCGCCGTTCACGTCACGCATGATGTGCTCAACGCTGGCAAAGGCCAGATCAGCATGCGGAGTGTAATGCATCACCAGCACGATGCCGGTGGCGATTTGCAGCGCCAGGCAGAAGGCCAGAACGATGCCCCAGATCCACCACCAGTTCAGGTTCTTGGGGGTGGGGATCATGATTGTGTCGTAGATCAGACCGACGATGGGCAGGCGGCTGTGCAGCCACTTCTCTGCGCCAGTCTTCGGTTCGTAATGGTCGTGCGGAATACCGGACATGTGGCGTCTCCTTATCCCAGCTTGATGGTTGTGTCGTCGTGGAACTCGGCGACCGGTACGTGCAGGTTCTGCGGGGCGGGGCCTTTGCGGATCCGGCCTGCGGTGTCGTAGTGCGAACCGTGGCAGGGGCAGAACCAGCCGTTGAAGTCACCAGCGCCATCGCCCAGCGGCACACAGCCGAGGTGGGTGCAGACACCCATCATGACCAGCCATTCGCCGGCTTCGTCCATGGTGCGGTTCTCGTCCGATGCGTCGGTGCCCGGCTTGTTCGGGTTTTCCGAGGCCGGATCGATCAGCGCGGACAGTTCAACCGCCCGGGCTTCGTCGATTTCGGCTTGGGTCCGGCGGCGGATGAACACCGGCTTACCAAGGAACATTACGGAAATCTGTGTTCCCACTTCCACGCCGCTGATGTCCACCATGATCGAGGACAGCGCCTTGACGTCAGCAGAGGGGTTCATCTGATTGACCAGGGGCCAGACTGCGGCACCTGCGGTGACTGCCCCGGCGCCGACAGTGGCGTAGTAGAGGAAATCTCTCCGGGTTCCTTCGTTGTCTTCTGCGTGGGACACGAGGTTTTCTCCAATTCCAGCGCCCGTTTAGGGCAAACATGCGCATACACTGCAAGAAACCCGCAGTGCCTTATCGCGCGTATCTAGCGGGGAGAAGCCCTTTCGTCCAGCCGTGATATACGCGCCGTTGTGTCGCGTGGGCAGTTTCTTTTGACAGACTGTCACAAAAGCCACTGTTGTTTTGACAGGCCCATCCCCGGTCGCAGGCTGCCGTTCAGGCGGCTGGCGGCTGGGTGGCCTGCATCGAGGGACGCGATTCGAATTCCGTGAACCAGTCCGCCAGCGCCTCGTTGCCGTGGCGCCAGTTCGAGGTCGGGTGGCGGAAATCGAGATAGGCGAGGGCGCAGGCGACGGCGATCTGCCCCATGTCCAGCGGTCCTTTCAGATGCGCCATCCAGCGACTGTTGAGCGCCGAGCAGGCCCCCAGCACTTTGCCTAGCTGAGCTTCGATCCAGTCTTCCCAGACCATGCCTTCGGGACGCAGACGCCGTTCATAGGTCATCAGGACCGCTGCATCCATCATGCCATCCGCAGTCGCCTCCAGCACCTTGGTGTCCCAGGAACGCGCATAAAGATTGCTGCCCGCGCGATGGTCCAGATAGGCGCAGATCACCCGGCTGTCATAAAGGGTTGGCCCGCTGGCCCGGGTCAGCGCCGGGATCTTGGCCAGCGGGTTGCTGGCCTTGAGATCGTCGCTGGGGGCGATGGCTGTGGTGTGCACATCGACAATGTCCACATCCTCCAGTTGCTCGGTTTCATGCAGCAGCACCATGACTTTGCGCACAAAGGGCGAGGCGGGCGAGTGAAAGAGTTTCATGATGGACCTCCCAAGGTTTGCCGCCACCCTAGATCGCCAGCGGGACAATACAATGTGAAAAAAATCTGCGGCGCGCTGAAACTTTTTCGCGGCTCCTGCGTGATTTCGGGGTGAACCGACATTGGTTCGCCAATTCGAACGCTTGAAACACATCTCTTGGAAGGAGTTTCACAATGAAATCCGTTATTCTGTCTGCCGCTCTGGTAACCACTGCCGCCCTGTCCGCCCCGGTGCTCGCCGGTGGCCATATGAAGCCCATGGTCATGGCCGAGGATCAGTCGGTTGCAAACGGCATGGTCAGTGCCAGCCAGGTTGTGGCGCCCGCAAACGGCTGGCTGGTGGTGCACCGCACCAATGTCGACATGAAGCCGGGCCCGGTTGTGGGGCACGCGCCGCTGCGCAAAGGTGAAACCGCCGATGTCGCCGCCATCCTGACCGAAGAGGTCGCGGCAGGGGACATGCTGATGCTGATGGTCCACGGCGAGGACGGCGGCATGAAGACCGGCATGTTCGAATACACGCTTGGCGCCAAGGAAGACGGCCCGGTCAAGATGGACGGCAACCTGGTGATGACCGTCATCACCGCCAAGTAAAACAGACTTTGGCTGACCGCTGGCCAGATGCCTCCTTCTTGGTTGCAAGACTAAGAGCGGAGGCAGGGCACCCGGCGTTCTGCGCCGGGTGTTTTGACTTTCTGTGCGACCTGTCTACCTAGGTGGGAAATCAGGGCCGGGCAGATATGACAACACCAGCAGAGATCGAGACGATGATCGCACGAATCGCCCTGCGCGACCGGCGTGCTTTCGCAGCGCTCTATGATGCGACCAGTGCCAAACTGTTCGGCGTCTGCCTGCGGGTGCTGAAAAACCGCGGTGAGGCCGAAGATACCCTGCAAGAGGTCTTTTTGCGGATCTGGGCCAAGGCGGATAGCTATGCGGTGACTGGGCACAGTCCGATGACCTGGCTGATCACCATCGCCCGAAACCTGTCGATTGACCGGCTGCGGTCCCGTCAGGCGCGGATGTCCGGTCAGGGCGACGGCGGCGATCTGCTGGAGCAGGTGCCGGACAGCAGCCCCGGCCCCGAAGCCACTACCATTGCCCGGTCCGAGCAGGCCCGCATGAACGCCTGCATGGAGGAATTGCCGCAGGACCGTGCAGAGGCCGTGCGCGGCGCCTATCTGGAAGGAGACAATTACCAGACCCTGGCGGAACGTCACGGCGTTCCGCTGAATACGATGCGTACCTGGCTGCGTCGCAGCCTCCAGAAACTGAAAGAATGTCTGACCCGATGAGCGGCACCGATACCCCTCAGGCAGAGCCTCCCTTCGACGACGAGTTCCTCGCCGCCGAATACGTGCTGCATCTTCTGGATGCCGAGGCACGGCGCAGCTTTGAGGCGCGCCTGGTGGCGGAGCCTGCCCTGCGGGAAGAGGTGCATCGCTGGGAGGCGCATTTTGCCAGCCTTGCCGAAGAGGTGCCCGAGACCGCGCCACCCGCCCGGGTGAAGGCGGCGCTGATGGCGCAGATCGACGCCGCGCCGGAAGGTCCAGAAGGCGTGCGGCGCATCTTCTCGGCCTGGCGCATGGGGCTTGGCGTGCTGGCGGCGGCGCTGGTTCTGGTGGCGGCGCTGGTGCTGGTGCCGATCCTGACGCGCCCGGATTTCTCACCGGCCTATCATGTTGATCTGGCCTCGGCCGATGGCGACCTCTTCGTGGCCGCCGGGCTAGATGCGGAGCAGAACCTGCTGCTGATCCGGCGTGATCAGGGCGCGCCGCGTCCCGGCCGGGCGCTGGAACTGTGGCTGATTGCCGATGGGGCCGAGGCGCCGGTCTCCCTTGGGGTGCTGCCGGATGAGAATGAGATTTTCGTGACTCTGCCTGCGGAGCTGGTGCAGCAGTTTGCCGGGGCGACTCTGGCGATCTCGGACGAACCGGAAGGCGGCTCGCCCACCGGTGCCCCCAACGGCGCGGTTCTTGCCGCTGCCGCCGTCGAGACCCTGTGATTGCGGCCCAGACCCGCGCGGGGCAGTCCGGGGATCAGGAGCGCATCATCCGGGCCAGATCATCCAGCTCGGCGCCAAAACCGGTGGTGATCTGATCCGCGACCGCCGTGCGGGCGGGCTCAGGCTTGTTCTGACTCAGCTTCCAGGTGCCCTCCACCGTTTCGATGCTGAGCCGCACCGGCACGATCATCCGCATCATCCGTTCCAGCGCCTCCGGCTCCATCTTGTCGCTGTGCCAAGGCGGTTTCGGCAGCAACCGCGCCTCGTAAAACGCGGATTGCCGGTCCAGAAGGCCCAGCAGTTCATCCTGCGGGCGCTGTTCCAGACTGCCGGTCAGATGCACGGCGACGTAATTCCAGGTCGGCACCTGATCGGCCAGCCCGTACCAATCGGGCGAGACATAGCCATCCGGCCCGCTGACGGCCAGCCGCGCAGCCTGCGGGGTTTTCAGCACCCGGGTGATCGGGTTCGACCGTACCAGATGCAGATCGGCAGAGGTGCCGTCTTCGCTCAGCAAAAATGGAACATGGCTGATCAGCGGCGCCTCTGCCGTGGAAACCGCCAGCACGCCAAAGGCGCGCGTCCGGGCAAAATCGAGATTCTGCGCGCGGTCTGCATCATGATAAATGGGATTGGGGTGCATATTGATCTCCTGACGTCGCGAACAGACTTGAAACACCGGCCCGCTGTTGGCAAGTTCCGCCTGTTCTCAGGGCGGGGCGAAATTCCCCACCGGCGGTATGCGGGGCGTGTCCCCGTCAGCCCGCGAGCGGCTTTTCGGGGCGTGTCCCCACAGCCAATGAGACGAACATCGGTTCCGGTGGCGTGGACAAGCGCGTCCACAGCCCGAAAAGTGGGAACCGTTTTTCGGATCAAGCTGTGGAGCAGTCAGGAAAGTGACAAGCAGATCTGGTGAGAGGCCAGAGCCGACGGTTATAGTCCGGATGGAAGAGAACGTGCGACAGGGGCTGCCTTTTTCGGGGCGGGGCTCCTGCTGTTCGTTATCGCCTTGGGTGACGTGTCGAACCTATAGGAGATAACCATGACACACACCCGATATGCATTCATCAAGGCCAATTGGCACGCCGATATCGTCGATCGCGCGCTCGAAGGATTTCAGGAATTGATCCCGGCCGAGCAGATCGATGTTTTTGACGTGCCTGGCGCATTCGAGATGCCGTTGATGGCGCAGGAGCTTGCCAAGACCGGCCAATACGCCGCCGTGGCTTGCGCTGCGCTCGTGGTGGATGGCGGCATCTACCGGCATGATTTCGTGGCGCAGGCGGTCGTGGACGGGCTGATGCGTGCAGGAATGGACACCGGCGTGCCGGTGCTGTCTGTCTCGCTGACCCCGCATCATTTCCAGGAAACCGATCACCACATGGCGATCTACCGCGACCATTTCGTTCAGAAGGGCCGTGAGGCGGCGCAGGCTGCGCTGATGATCACCAAGACGCGGGAGCAGGCAAAGGGATTGGCGCAGGCTGCGTAGACCTTCGTATTTGTGACCAACAGCCTGCCGCTTCAGCGGCAGGCACGCGTCCGCCCGCCCCCACGGCGGGCGCGTTCCGCTCCCACCTCGGTCGGACGCTGAACTGCCCTTCTGAAAACAAACTACCCCAGATAAGCCTTCAAGGCAGGCGGCGGGTTGTCCAAAAGATCCGCCGTTGGCCGGGGCGGATGAGCCTGCCCCTCGGCCACCAGCACCACCTGATCGGCAATGCGCCGGGCGTCGCCGGGGTCATGGCTCACCATCAACAGCGTTGCGCCGCTCTCCGTTGCCAGTTCCGCCACCAGATCCAGCATCTCGGCCTTCAAGGCAGGACCCAGTGCCGCGAAGGGTTCATCCAGCAGCAGGATATCCAGCCCCTGCACCAGCACCCGCGCCAGCGCGACACGGCTTTGCTGTCCGCCGGACAGGGCGGCAGGTTTGCGCGCCTCCATGCCTGAAAGGCCGACTCGCTCCAGTGCCTGCGCGACGCGCGCGTGTTCGGCATCGCTCAGTCGCAGGTTCGGTTGCAGGCCCAGCCCGACGTTCTGCGCCGCGGTCAGATGGGGAAACAGATTGCCATCCTGAAACAGCATGGCGACCGGACGCTTGCCGGGCAGCTGATCGCTCAGATCGTTCTCTCCCCAGAAGATCCGCCCGCCGGAGAGGGGCAGAAACCCGGCGATGGCCTCGATCAGGGTGGTCTTGCCCGCGCCGGATGGGCCGATCACCGCAACCCGCGCGCCGGGGGGAATCGCGAAATCGGCGGTCAGGATAAAGCCGCCATTGTCGATGCGGATATGTTCAAGCTTCAGCATGCCAGCGTCCTCCCCGGTCCAGGATCCAGAAGGCCCCCATCGACAGGCACAGCAGCACCAGTGCCGCACCCGCTGCCGCCTGCATCTGGTAGGCGCCCATCAGCCGGTAGACCTGCAAAGGCAGGGTGGCGACCTCGGGATCGGCAAAAAGGGCGATGACCCCAAGGTCCCCCATCGACAGCGCCGCCGCCAGCCCGGCGGCAAATCCGATCTGCGCCCGCATACGCGGTAGGACCACCCACAGGATAAAGGGTCGCCCGGTCATATCAAGAGAGAGCGCAAGCCGCCGGTGCCGGGTGATGACATCGCGGGCCGCCGGGATCAGGATCCGCATGGCAAAGGGCAGCGCCATCACCGCATTGACCAGCGCCGTCACTGGCAGCGCCAGCGCAAAGGGGCTGGCCACAGGATAGATCAGGATGAACAGCCCGGTGCCGATCACCAGCGGAGAGGCGGCAAGTCCCAGAAGTCCGGCGACCTCCATCGGCAGCGGGCGCCCCAGCGCCGCCGCCAGCGCCATCGGCAGGGCCAGCGCCAGCAGGATCAGGGTGCTGGCGCCTGCCACCAGGATTGAGGCCCCCGCGGCCTTCCAGACCGAGGCGGGCAGGGTCAACACGCCCGGCAGCCCCGACAGCACCACCGCCAGCAGCGGCAGGAGCAGGAACAAAGCGGCAAAGAGGATCCAGAAGCCATCAAGCCCGCGCGCCACCGCGCCGCGCCCGTCCCAGCGGCGCAGCATTCGGTCAAGCCCGCTGCCGAACCCTTCGCCCACCGGGGCGCGCAGGGCGATCATGGCCGCCAGCGCGGTCAGCAGCAATTGCACCGCCGACAACAGCGCCGCGCGGCCCAGATCGAAATCGAAACTGAAGGCCTGATAGATCGCCAGTTCAATGGTGGTGGCGCGCGGGCCACCGCCCAGCGTCAGGGCCACGGCAAAGCTGGAGAGGCAAATGGCAAAGACCACCGCCAAGGCGCCGGGTACGACGCGGGCTAGCATCGGTGCCTCCAAAAGCTGCCACATGGCGCGCGCGTCTGCGTCCAGTTGCGCGGCCAGACGAAAACGTTCGGCGGGGATCTCCTGCCAGCCTTGCAGGATCAGCCGCGTCGCCAGCGGCAGGTTGAAAAAGACATGGGCCAGCACAACACCGTGCAGACCATAGATGCTGAGGGGTTCAAGTCCGAACAGTCCCAGCGCATCGCTGACCCAGCCCGCGCGGCCAAAAACCGCGAGCAGGCCAAGGATGGCAACGATCACCGGCAGGATGAAGGGTGCGCCCAAAAGGGCGATCAGCAGGCTGCGCCCGGCAAAGCGCCGCCGCGCCAGCGCGCGGGCCACGGGCACCGCAAGGGCGACACTGAACAGCGCCGACAGGCCCGCCTGCACCAGCGTGAACCGCACCGCCGCCCAATCGGCGGTGACCAGCCCGCGCCCGGGTTCGGCGCGTAAGGCGACCGCTGCCAGCGTGCCAAGGATCAGCGCCGCCACCAGCAGGGCGGCGCCATATCCCGCAGCCGGGCTTAGCGGCTGAGCGCGCCGCGCCATTCGTCCAGCGCCGCATCACGCACAGCCGCAGCCTGATCGGCGGGCAGCAGCAGCGAATTTGTCGGGGTGATCAGCGTTTCAAATCCCTCGGGCAGACCGCCGTCAGGCGTCACCGCCGGATACATCCAGTTGGTGGTGGGGATGACGGACTGAAAGGCATCGGTGACCATAAACTGAAGGAACTGATCGGCCAGCTCGGGCTGGTCGCTCGCGGCGAGTTTGCCGGCGACCTCGACCTGCATGTAATGGCCTTCGTCAAACGACGCGGCCGCCTTGCTGGCGTCCTCTTCCGCGATCAGGTGATAGGCGGGGGAGGTGGTGTAGGAGAGCACCATGTCGGCCTCGCCCTCTAGGAACATGCCATAGGCCTCGGACCAGCCCTTGGTCACGGTGACGATATTGTCAGCAAGACCTTCCCAGATTGTCGGCGCCTCATCCCCGTAAGCGGCCTTCACCCACATCAACAGGCCCAGACCCGGGGTGGAGGAGCGCGGATCCTGGATCACGATCCGGGTGTCGCTGGCGGCCAGCGATTTGAAATCGCCCGGCACATCGGCAGCCGCATTGTGGACAAAGGCGAAATAGCCCCAGTCATAAGGAACAAAGGTCGCATCTTCCCAGGCGATGGGCAGATCGAACTCGGCGCTGACGGAATGATCCGCAAACAGGCCGCTGTCCTTGGCGGCGGCGGTGAGGTTGGTATCCAGCCCCAGCACCACATCTGCATCGGAACGGTTGCCTTCCAGCTTGATCCGCGCCAGCAGCGCGGCGCCATCGCCCGCGCCGACCAGTTTCAGATCGCAGCCGCAGACCTCTTCAAAGGCCTTCTCGACCGCAGGGCCGGGGCCCCAGTCCGAGACAAAGCTGTCGTAGGTGTAAACGGTCAATTCGGGCGTCTCGGCGAATGCCGCCGATGCGCCGAGCAGTCCCGCTGCAAAAACAGAATACTTCATGGCATCCTCCTTTGCGGCGATGGGCAAGGGTGGTGCCGTTGACGGGTCTTATCCATAGCCTTCCCTCCGCCGGTGTTAGCCGGTTCAGGTTCAACGGGTGTGATCTCAGCGCCCTTGTGCGACGCACCCCGAGGTGAGCGGCAACCTAAGTCGCGGGGGCGGCAAAGACAAGGAAAGAGGGTGGCGGCGCGGATGTTTCGCGCGCGAAACAGGTGACCAGTGCGTTGCCGCAGCGTGCGCGGGACAGGCAACGCGGGCGCAATTGCACTTGAGCCACGCCCGCCCCGCCGCTAAGCACGGATCGCAAAGGAGACCGCCCCCATGTCGATGAACAGCTTTGGCCATCTTTTCCGCGTCACCACCTGGGGTGAAAGCCACGGTCCCGCGCTGGGCGCCACCGTCGATGGTTGCCCGCCGAACGTGCCGCTGGAGCCGGAGATGCTGCAACAGTGGCTGGACAAGCGCCGCCCCGGTCAGAACAAGAACATGACCCAGCGCAATGAACCGGATGCGGTGAAGATCCTGTCGGGTGTCTTTGAAGGAAAATCCACAGGCACGCCGATCCAGCTGATGATCGAGAACACCGACCAGCGCTCCAAGGATTACGGCGATATCGCCCAGACCTTCCGCCCCGGTCATGCCGACATCACCTATTACCAGAAATACGGCAACCGCGATTATCGCGGCGGCGGACGGTCCTCGGCGCGGGAAACGGCGGCGCGGGTTGCAGCGGGCGGTGTCGCCCGCGAGGCGATCAAGGCGTTGGCGCCGGGGCTGGAGATCAAGGGCTATATGGTCGCCATGGGCGAGATGGGCATCGACCGGGAACGGTTCGATTGGGACGCCATCGATCAGAATGATTTCTGGATCCCCGATGCGGGCGCTGTGAAAGACTGGGAAGACTACCTGCAGGCGCTGCGCAAGGCGCATGATTCCGTCGGCGCGGTGATCGAGGTGGTGGCCCGTGGCGTGCCCGCCGGGATCGGCGCGCCGGTCTATGGCAAGCTGGACACCGATCTGGCGGCGGCGATGATGTCGATCAACGCGGTCAAGGGGGTGGAGATCGGTGAAGGCATGAATGCCGCGCGTCTTAAAGGCTCGGAAAACGCCGATGAGATCTTCATGGGCAACGATGGTCAGCCGGTCTATTCCAGCAACCACGCAGGCGGCATCCTGGGCGGGATTTCCACCGGCCAAGATGTTGTCGTGCGGTTCGCGGTAAAGCCGACCTCGTCGATCCTGACGCCGCGCCAGTCGATCCGCAAGGATGGCAGCCCAGCCGAGGTGATCACCAAGGGCCGCCATGACCCCTGTGTTGGTATCCGCGCGGTGCCGGTGGCCGAGGCGATGATGGCCTGCGTGATCCTAGATCACCTGATGCTGCACCGGGGACAGATCGGCGAGAACCAGGGGAAGATCGGCTAGGGGCCACAGAGCCATGGGCGCGATCCTGTCGATCACCTTTCCGATCTATGCGGCGCTGGGCCTTGGCTACGGGATCGTCTGGAAAGGCTGGTTCACCCCAGAGGATATGCGCAGGTTCGGGGCCTATGTGCTGAACATCGCCCTGCCGGCGCTGATCTTTTCCGCCGTGGCAGCGCGCAACCCGGCCGAAGTGTTCCAGCCCGGATATGTGCTGGCCTATGGTCTGGGCGGGGTCGCCACCATCGCGGTTTCCTTCGTGCTGTTCACCCTGCGCGGCGTGGATCCGCGCCGCCGGGCGTTGGGCGTGATGGGATCGACCTGTCCCAACAACGGCTTTGTCGGCTATCCGATCATGCTTCTGACCTTTCCGGATCTGGCTGGGGTGATCCTGGCGCTGAACCTGCTGGTCGAGAACCTGATCCTGATCCCCACGTGCCTGCTCTTGATGGAACTGGCGGGCAGCACGCCGGGCCAGCCTCTGCTACCGAAACTGCGCGGTATCCTGTGGAACATGGCGAAGATGCCGATGCTGATCGCACTGGCGCTGGGGCTTGTGGTTTCGGCTGCTGGCCTGACGCTGCCGGGGCCGTTCCTGCGTTTTGTAGATATGCTGGCGGCCTCGGCCGGGGCGCTGTCGCTGGTGGTGATCGGTGGATCTCTGGTGGGGCTGCCGATGCACGGCAACCGAAGTCTTGCGGCGCAGATCGCGGCGAGCAAGCTGCTCTTGCACCCGGCGCTGGTGGCTGGCGCGGCGGCGGTACTGCTATGGGCGGGTCTGGTGACGCTGCCGGAAGAGTTGCACAGCGCGGTGATCCTGTCGGCGGCGATGCCGATGTTCGGGATCTATACGGTGCTGGCCCAGCGGCAGGGGTTGGAGGGCGCGGCGAGTCTGGCCATGCTGACCGCCACGAGCCTCGCCTTTGTGACGCTGACCGTTCTGTTGTGGCTGCTGGTCTGATCTAAGTCTTTGGGGCAGGCGGAATGCTCCCGCGCCCGCAGGGGGCCGACTGCGCCAGCACCCTTTGTGTGGCATTGGGCCGGGCGCTGTCCTTTGGACAGCGCAAGTGTAATTGCTGAGAGGTCCATTGAGGGGCAGATCTGCCCTCAACGGACCTACACAAGGATCATACCCTCTGGCGCTGCCTCAAGGGTGAACCGCGCTATCGCGCGGCCGCAGTGCGGCCCTTGACCCATCACCAGAGAGCGGGGGCAGAAGGGCCGCTCAGGAGGTGGGGATCGCGTAGCTGTTCACCGGGCGGGAGACATTGTGCAGTTCGACCTCGCCCAGCGGAATGGCATTGGAGGGGTCTTTCAGTACATCGGCGCTGACCACGATCTGGTGACCTTGCGTCTTGCCATATTCACCCAGGCGGGCGGCGACGTTGGCGGCGCGTCCGATGACGGTGAAATCGAGCCGTTCCTGCGAGCCGACGTTGCCATAGGTGACCGAGCCATAGGCGAGGCCGGTGGCGCATTGCAGGGCCGCCAGCCCGGTGTCGCGCGCCAGCTCGGGCAGTGCATCGACGATGGCGCGGGCCGAGGCCAGTGCCTGGCTGCGGGCGCGGTAGCTTTTCTGCGGGTCGGCGGGGAAGACCGCCAGCACAGCGTCGCCGATGAATTTCAGCACCTCGCCGCCGTTGTCATGCACGATTGTAGAGGCGGTTTCAAAAAAGCCGTTCAGCAGCTGGATATAGGTATCGCGGCCCAGGTCCTCTTCGAGCCGGGTGGAATTGCGCAGATCGCAGAACATGATGGCGGCGTCGATCTCATCCCCGTCGCCGCGGCGGATTTCACCGCCCAGGACCCGCGCGCCGGAGCGTTTGCCGACATAGGTTTCCAGCAGCGATTGCGCGTTTTCGCGCTGCATGAAGACCTCGTAGTAGCGGGCGATCACGGCGCTGCATTCAAATATCAGGCCCAGATTGGCGGTGGTGAACCCGTCGGGGTGATCGCTGGCCACGGTCATCACGTTGATGCGCCCGTCCGAGAACGGCAGCGGCATGGCGACGTAATCGGTGGCGCCTTCGCTGCGCAGGTCCTGAAGGATCGGGAAGGCATCGTCGGGCAGATCGCGGTGCAGCCGGTGGCGCACACCGCCAAGCCCCTGCGAGACGTGGCGCAGGGGGCTGTTCTGATACTGCGGTTTGCTGAGGAGGTCATAGCTGGGTGCGGTGACGATGATCTCGGGGGAGCGGCGTTTCCAGACGTAATTCTTGCCCGCGATCATCGGGTGCAGGGACCAGGCCAGCACCGACAGCCGGGCCAGTTGCACGCCCTGTTCGCGCAGTTTTTCCGCCAGCGCCTCGGTAAAGCTTTCGGGAGTGTTCAGCATTGCCGCTTCGCGCAGCAGCCAGTCGATCAGCGGGCCGGAGATATTGCCGGAATCAGGCGGGGTGAGCGTGTTCTCCCCCAGATCCAGCTGTGTTTCATCATCCTGCACGAAACCCACATGGCCGGTGATCCCGGCAGCCTCCGGCAGGGTGTTCTCGTAGATCCAGACCGCATTGTCGACGCGCTCGTCCTCAAGCTTCAGATCGTGATAGCAGGCGGTGCCTTTGAACGGGCAGAAGGTTTGCAGCGCCACCCGTTCTGACAGGGGCACCAGCACATCGTCACGCGGGAAATAGACGGTGGGCGGCAGGCGGGTTTCATACATCACCTTTGCCGCGCTGCTTTCGGCGAGAAGGACACCGTTGCGGAATACCCGCACCGGACCGCTGAGCGGTTCGACCAGAATGCCGTATCCCCGGGCGGGGGGCTTAACGTGCACATTCATCCGGGCTGTCCTTTTTAAAAACCGATCTGTGGAGTTGGTCCTATATGGGGCGGGCTCTGCCGGGTTTCCAGATGCGAAACCGGCAGATGCCGCACAGGTGATGTGCAGGTTGCGCACGATGTCGGTGCTCTGTCGCGCATTATACCATGCGGATGACATCCTTGCTAATGGCGAGCACATAGCCGCGTTTGGCGATGTTCTTGACCAGAAGCTCGCTGATCATCTGGTTGCCAAGGGTATCGCGCAGGCGTTTGATCCGGGTGGCGCCGGCGGCCTCGTCACAATCGCTGCTGTGACGGCCGGAAATCACCGCTTCAATTTCAGCGCCCGACAGGACATCATCATCCATCCGCGCTTCGGCCAGGGCCGCGAGGGTCTCCATCGCTGCCGGGGTCAGGCGGAAGCCCATGCTGTTGAGGTAGACGGTGTTTTCCTCGCGGCTGATCAGCAGCTCGTTGACCTGAATGCCGGCGCGTTCGATCTGCGCCATGCGCCGGTTCAGGAGCAGCAGCATGGTCAGCACCACCAGCGCCGCCAGCATCATCGCAGCGGCAAAGACCAGCAGCACAAAGATCACCATGCGGTAGCTGGCCAGCGTATCGGCAAAGGCGGTGCCGGACTGGGCGAGAATCTCCAGCAGCTTGATCTCGGCCTGGGTTGTCAGATCGTTTTCCACAAAGACCCGTTCGACACGGGCGTCAAAGGCGTTGGCATCGGGCAGGGTCAGCAGAAGCCAGGTCCCGGCAATCGCCAGCAGCGCCACGATGGCGACGATACCAAACGCGACCACCCGCCCACCCGCGGCGCGCATTTCAGAAACGGAGGTAATAGGAGCCCGCATTGGCCTTCCTTTGTTGCAGGCCTTCGGGCCCAAAGACCGACAGCACGTTCAAGAGGGTCCATCCGGCAGGCGCCAGACGGGCCGTGATTTCCTTGCGGGCCGGGCCCTTCTTGCAGGGGCCGGACAGCTGGATGACGCCATAATGCAGTTTCAGCGGGTTGTCCTGCTTGGCCTTGTAATCGGCATAGCAATCGGCGGCCTGCGCCTGCGGTGCGCCCGCAGTCAGGGCCAGAGCCAGGAGGGGGATCAGGAGCATGTGTTTCATGACGCAACCCTGCGCCCGATCGCGCCGATATTCAATAACAGCAGCGTCTTGGCGGGGCTGATATCCGATATCAGGGGGGCGTTATTGCCTGTCCGACGGCAGCAAAGCCAGGGTTGGATCACCGGCTTCTGGCCACGATGAAACATTCAACGACATGCCGCCCTGCGCCCCTGATGAAAGGCTTTGATATGACCTACTCCGCTTCCACCCGCCGCTGCCCACAGGGCAAATCCCACCGCAAGTTCATTGCGTTGATTCTGTCGCTGTCGCTGGCCATTACCGGTATCTCCGCCGCGCCTGCCCGTGCCGACGAAGACGTGGCAAAGGTGCTGGCAGGAGTGGCTCTGCTTGGCATTCTGGGCGCGGCGATCAATGATGCGCGGCACCAGGACCGTTACACTGCACCGGTGACCACGCCGCCGCATGGCCATGGGTATCCTCAGCACGGCGCACACCCCCACCACGGTCGTCCGCATCACGGGTCGCGCCCGCTGCCGCCCCGGGTTGCGCGTTATGACCTTCCTGCGCAATGCGTGCGCTATTTCCCCCGCTACAGCCGCAGCCATACCTTGGTCGGGGAGAACTGCCTGAAGCGCCAATACCGGTACGAATCGGCGCTGCCGCAGGTCTGCCGGGTGACCTTCTGGAACGGGCACAAGCATCGCAGCGGTTACAAGCCGACCTGCCTGCAGAACCGAGGTTACTGGTTGGTGCGCCGGTGACGGGCAGGGCTGTGATATTTCCGCAACAGTGAGAGGCGATTTCAGAGGGGCATTGCCCCTCTTTTTCCTTTGGCCGGGCGTGACGGGATTGCAATACCGCGCTGGTTTGGGTCTCTCGGATCCATGGACAAGCCAGATTACAGCCTTGAAGACGCCGCCCGCGCCCGCGGGTCCCTGATCATCGCCGGAGTGGATGAGGTGGGCCGGGGGCCATTGGCCGGACCGGTCACGGCAGCAGCCGTCATACTGACCCCTGAATGCATTCCCGAGGGGCTGAATGATTCCAAGAAACTGAGCCCGAAAAAACGCCAGGCGGTGGAGCAGGCGATCTTTGACAATGGGGTGGTTGCGATTGCCCATGCCACCGTTGAAGAGATTGATTCCCTTAATATTCTCCGCGCCTCGCATCTGGCGATGGAACGCGCCGTGGCAGCTCTGAACCCGCAGCCGGATTACCTGCTGATCGACGGGAACATGATCCCCAACGGGCTGCAGATTCCGGCCGAAGCAGTGGTCAAGGGAGACGGCAAATCACTGTCGATCGCGGCGGCCTCGATCGTGGCCAAAGAGGCGCGGGATCGGATCATGGTGGATTTAGCGCAACAGTTTCCGGGATATGGATGGGAGAAAAACGCAGGCTACCCGTCGAAACAGCACCGCACGGCGCTGGAGGAATTGGGCGTCACCCCACATCATCGGAGATCCTTCAAGCCGGTCCACAAGATATTGTATCAAGAGTGAACCGTAGACTGCTGTTCTAAAAAACAAATTGACCTCGAATCCCGGATGACTCATCCTGTGGATAACCAAAATGAGCGCAAAAATGCGCCGTGGTTATTGAGGCAGAGCAAATGAACAAAACCATGACGAAGGGCGCCGCGGCGCTCCCTCTAAACGCGATTCTTGGTGGCAATTGCATCGAGGTCATGGCCGGACTCCCGGCAAATTCCGTCGATCTGATCTTCGCGGACCCCCCTTATAACCTGCAGCTGAAGGGCCAGCTTCATCGCCCCGACAACAGCAAGGTCGATGCTGTCGATGATCACTGGGATCAGTTCGACAGCTTCAAGGTCTATGACGATTTCACCCGCGCCTGGCTGCGCGAGGCGCGCCGGATCCTGAAGCCGAACGGCTCGATCTGGGTGATTGGCTCGTACCACAACATCTTCCGGGTCGGATCGGCGCTGCAGGACGAGGGCTACTGGATCCTGAATGATGTGATCTGGCGCAAGTCCAACCCGATGCCGAACTTCCGTGGCAAGCGCTATACCAACGCCCACGAGACGATGATCTGGGCGTCGAAGTCGGAAGGCGCAAAATACACCTTCAACTACGAAGCGCTGAAGGCCCTCAACGAAGGCATCCAGATGCGCAGCGACTGGGTGCTGCCGATCTGCACCGGGCATGAGCGTCTGAAGAACGAGAATGGCGACAAGGCGCATCCGACGCAAAAGCCGGAATCGCTGCTGCACCGCATCTTGGTCGGCTCGACCAACCCGGGCGACGTGGTGCTTGATCCCTTCTTTGGTACTGGTACCACCGGTGCCGTGGCCAAGATGCTGGGCCGCGAGTTCATCGGGATTGAACAGGAAGAGGCCTACCGCGAGGTGGCAGCAAAACGCATCAAGGCAGTGCGCAAGTTCGACCGTGAAGCCCTGCAGGTTTCGGCCAGCAAACGCGCGGAACCGCGTGTTCCCTTTGGCCAGCTGGTCGAACGCGGTATGCTGCGCCCCGGCGAAGAGCTGTTCTCGATGAACCAGCGCCACAAGGCCAAGGTGCGCGCCGATGGCACGCTGGTCGGCGGCGAGGTCAAAGGTTCGATCCATCAGGTCGGCGCCGCGCTGGAGGGCGCACCGTCCTGCAACGGCTGGACCTATTGGTGCTTCCGCCGCGATGGCAAAACCGTTCCGATTGATGTTCTGCGTCAGCAGATCCGCGCGGAAATGCAGGCCTGATCTAACCGAGAAAACCAAACAACACCGCTGGTGCCTGTGCCCCGACCTTTGGTCAGGGGCGCGGGCACCTCACCTTGCCCCGCCGATCTGGCGGGGCTTTTTTGGTTCTACCTGCGGGATAGGGGGTGCGTCCCGCCGGGGTGATGCCTATGGTCGGATCGGGAACGAAGGAACGGACGATGGCGGATACGGCTCTGGGTGCGGCGCAGCAGATGCGCGCCGCTGAGACGGTCAATGCGGCGGATCCCGTGGGGGACAGCCAATACGCAGCGGCGGCGCTGGAGGCGCACAAGCGCGAGGGTCTGGAACTCGCGGTGCGGGCGCGCTGGATTGCGATGGCTGTCATCTCGGTCTTTCTGGTTGCCGTCAGCCCGACCTGGGATGTGCTTTATTACCATGGCATTCTGCTGCTGCTGTGCCTCAACGGCTGGCTGATTCAGCGCTATGGACAGGTGGGGCGTTCCCGGGTCGAACTGTTGCTGATCTTCATGGACCTCTTGATCATGACGGTGGGCATGGTGGCGCCGAATCCCTTCAGCCCCAGTGATCTGCCGCTGGCGATGCAGTACAGGATCGACAACTTCCTCTATTTCTTTGTGATCCTGGCGGGCGGGACACTGGCGTTTTCCTGGCGTACGGTGATCGCGATCGGGGTCTGGACCTCTGCGATGTGGGCCGCTGGACTGGGCCTGGCGTGGTGGTTTGCGGACCCCTTTCCAGAACTGACCGCCGCCACGCAGGCCGCTTTTGGTCCCGGCACCGAATTGGCGTCGATGATGGATCCGAACAGTTTCAACATTCCCCTGCGTGTTCAGGAGATCTTTGTCTTTCTTCTGGTGGCGGTGACGCTGGGGATTTCCGCGCGCCGGTTCAGTCGGTTGCTGATGGACAACGCGGGGCTTGAACGCGAACGGGCCAACCTATCGCGTTATTTCTCGCCCAATGTGGTGGACCAGCTGTCGCAGAACGACGATCCGTTGAAGCAGGTGCGCAGCCAGGATGTGGGCGTGTTGTTCATCGACATCGTCGGCTTTACCCGGATGAGCGCGGGGCAAGATCCCCACCGGGTGATCGAGTTGCTGCGGGCCTTTCATGCCCGGATGGAGCGCGAGGTTTTCCGTCATCGGGGGACGCTCGACAAATATCTGGGTGATGGGCTGATGGCGACCTTTGGTACCCCGATGGCTGGACCGCAGGATGCCACCGATACGCTGGCCTGTGCCATTGCGATGCAAGAGGCGCTGGCGGATTGGAACCGCGACCGGCGCCGCCGGGGAGAGCCGGAGATCTGCGCCGGTATCGGCATTCACTATGGCGAGACCGTGTTGGGGGATATCGGTGCAAACCGGCTGGAGTATGCGGTGATCGGGACTGCGGTCAACGTGGCGGCACGGCTCGAAGAAATGACCCGCAGACTGCAGGCGCAGATCGTGATGAGTGATGATTTACGCGGGCAGGTCATGGCCGAGGGGCAGGCGCCGGAGCTTTTGAATGAGTTCACCTGTCACGATGGGCAGGATATCCGCGGTCTGGATCAGTCCATGCGCGTCTGGAGCGTAACCGCGACCTGTGGCTGACTCGGTCAAGCTACGCCAGCAGAGAAGAGCGTTTCAGGGCATTTTCGAACCGTTTAATGCGGACCCTTGGCGTAAGGCGGGGTGCATGCGGTATGCTGCTCTCTTTTTTAGATTTCAATAATCGAATTTATGGTGAATTAAAATCATTTCACCACAAAGGTTTAGGTCGGTATTCTTGTAACTTTCACGCACGTCTTTAACTAGTCATCAAATGCTGCAAGGCAGAAAGATCACAAGTTTAACAAGGGTACGGGCGTCACATGTCATCCACAGATCATCAGAGTTTTTTCCAGTGGTTTTCTCTTGATACCGATAGCAAGGATCTGATCGCCCAGACCGAAAAACTGCTCGTGCCGCACCTCGGCCGGGTGCTGGAGCGGTTTTATGATCGCGTGCTGGAACGCGAGGAAACCCGCCGTTTCTTTGCCGATGACAAGGTGGTTGCCCACGCCAAAGCGGCCCAGAAGGCGCATTGGCAGCGGCTGTTCTCGGGGCGGTTCGACCAGGAGTATTTTGATTCCGCTGCTCGGGTCGGCAGGGTTCACTACGAGTTGCGCCTGCCTTTCATTCAGTATCTCGGCGGCTATTCCTCGGCCGGGGCCGATATGATGGATATCCTGGTGCGCAAGCGGATGACCAGCCGGGCGGTGCTGTCAAAACAGGTCCAACTGGTGAACCGGTTGATGATGGCCGATTGCGAGCGGGTGATCGCCTCCTATTTCGAGGCGCAGCATGCCGAACACAGCAAGGCACTGGACGTGCTGACCACCGGTATTTTCGAGCTGGAGAAGGGCAACCTGACCAGGCCGATCCGACAAGAAGACGGGATTCCGGCGCGGTTCGACGGGATCCGAGAATCTTACAACAATCTGCTTGGCCGCTGGTCTGGGATCATTTCCGATGCCACAACACGCGCCAATTCGGTTGCCGACAAAATCAGCTCAACCTCGGAGCTAACACGGGAAATGGCAGAGCGCGCTGAACAGCAGGCGGCCACCCTGGAAGAGGCCGTCGCCGCCGTCAGCCATGTCTCCGCTGGCACCACCGAGGCCACCCATATGGTCGAGAAGGCCAGTCGACACTCGGACTTGAACCGTAAGGATGCCGAAGAAGGCGGTCTTGTGGTGGAGAGGGCCATCGAAGCGATGGAACGTATCGAAACGTCTTCGTCGAAAATCGCCAAAATCGTAGATGTGATCGAGGATATCAGTTTTCAGACCAACCTTCTGGCGCTGAACGCCGGGGTCGAGGCGGCCCGGGCCGGAGAGGCCGGGCGCGGATTTGCCGTGGTCGCCTCCGAGGTGCGCTCGCTTGCGGCGCGGGCGTCGGATTCCGCGAACGAGATCAAGGCCCTGATTGCCGAAAGCTCGATCCACGTCAACGATGGCAGCGATCTGGTTCGCGCCACGGGGCAAAGCCTGTCCGGCATTCGTCAAGGCGTGATCGACGTCTCGCAGCTGATGTCGGAAATCTCCGGGGTAATCTCTCGTCAATCGCTCAGCCTGCAGGAAATCGACAGCAGCATGAGCGATCTGGGCCAGACCACGCTGGATAACGCCACCCGGGCGGGTGCGGTTTATGAAACCACATCGAAGCTTGCCGAGGATTCGGGCCGACTGAAGACCAGCATGGATGGGTTCAGTACCCTTGGGCTTCATGCGGTGGGTGGAGCCGAGGGCCGGATGGACCAGGAGTTCGAAGCCTACCTAGCCAATTCAGTAGACGGCACCGAAGCCAACGCCGCCTGAAAACCGGGGGCGCGGGCACGACCTATCCGCCGCTGACACTGGTCGGTGGCGGTGCCTGGTCTGACATGTTGCCAACGCGAAACGGCAGAACATGGGCAACCGAATACGGCGCCTTTCCAGTTCTGTGACCCGGACCCCAAACCTGATCTTCCAATAGTTGATCACTGGCGACCCCGGCAGGATTCGAACCTGCAACCTGCCCCTTAGGAGGGGGCTGCTCTATCCAGTTGAGCCACGGGGCCGCGCGTTTCAGGCGATAGCAAATCACATCTGCCATCACAATGCTATGTGGCTGCGTGGTCGTATTTTTCAGATCCGGCAGGTCGGCGTGGTTGCCATTGTGTTGTCATCGCCGTCTGCGCTAACATCGCTCAGGAAACAATCAAAGAGGTCCACGCCCGTGACCACCGACAACAAGCGCCCGCTCACCCTTCGTGATGTCTCGGAAGCCACAGGTGTTTCGGAAATGACCGTCAGCCGGGTGCTGCGCAACCGCGGGGACGTGTCGGAAAAGACCCGTACCAAAGTTCTGACCGCGGCCAAGGAACTGGGCTATGTGCCCAACAAGATCGCCGGTGCGCTGGCGTCGAAACGGGTCAATCTGGTGGCGGTGATCATTCCTTCGTTGTCGAACATGGTTTTTCCCGAGGTGTTGACCGGGGTGAACAAGGTGCTGGAAAACACCGAGCTGCAGCCAGTCGTCGGGGTAACAGACTATCAGCCGGAAAAAGAGGAAAAGGTCCTTTACGAGATGCTGTCCTGGCGGCCCTCGGGGGTGATCATCGCCGGGCTTGAACATACCGAGGCGGCGCGCGCGATGCTCAATGCCTCGGGCATTCCGGTGGTCGAGATCATGGACACCGATGGCAAGCCGGTGGATGCCATGGTCGGGATTTCCCACCGCCGTGCGGGCAGCGAAATGGCCAAGGCGATCATCAAAGCCGGCTACCGTCACATCGGCTTCATGGGCACCAAGATGCCGCTGGACCACCGCGCCCGCAAACGCTTCGAAGGGTTCACCGAGGCGCTGGCCAAGGAAGGCGTCGAGATCGAAGATCGCGCCTTCTATTCCGGCGGCTCGGCGCTGGCCAAGGGGCGCGAGATGACGGCAGAAATGCTGGAACGCTCTCCGGATCTGGATTTCCTCTATTACTCCAATGACATGATCGGGGCTGGTGGGCTGCTGTATCTGCTGGAGCAGGGCATCGACGTGCCAGGGCAGATCGGCCTTGCGGGTTTCAACGGCGTTGAACTGTTGCAGGGTCTGCCGCGCAAGCTGGCCACCATGGATGCCTGCCGTCAGGAAATCGGGCGCAAGGCGGCGGAGATCATTGCCGCGCAGCTGGAAGATCCCGACGCCGAGATCGAACGCCACGTGACCCTGACCCCGACCATCGCCTATGGCGATACGCTGAAACGGCGCTGATGGCGCGGGCACGGCTGGGCAACCGGGCGGCGCGGCGGCTGTTTCTGGACCGGCACGCGCTGCTGGAGGCGCCGAGCGGCCCATCAAAGGGCGCTGACCTGCTGGATCTGATTTCGCGGCTCGGGTTTGTGCAGCTCGACAGTATCAACACGGTTGCGCGCGCGCATGATGTGATCCTCTATTCCCGCAGGCCCAGTTATCGCCCCGCCCATCTGAAACGCCTGTACGAGGCCGACCGGGGACTGTTCGAACACTGGACCCACGATGCCGCCGTGATCCCGATGGATTTTTATCCCCATTGGCATCTTAGGTTTCAGCGCGATGCCGATCTGCTGCGCAGCCGCTGGCGCAACTGGCGGCGGGACGGGTTCGAGGCGCAGTTTGCCACCGTGCTGGAACATATCCGCGATCACGGGGCGATCAGCTCATCGGATATCGGCAAGGACGAGAAGAAGGGATCGGGCGGCTGGTGGGACTGGCATCCCTCCAAGACCGCGCTGGAATACCTCTGGCGGTCCGGCGCGCTGACGGTGGTCGGGCGCGAGGGGTTTCAGAAACGCTATGACCTGACCGAGCGGGTGATCGACGAACACCTGCACCCGGACGCCGCGCCTGTGGATGTGGCGGCGACGGTCGACTGGCTGTGCAATGGCGCGATGGATCGGTTGGGTTTTGCCACCTCGGGCGAACTCGCGGCCTTCTGGGATACTGCCTCGGCCACTGAGGCAAAGGAATGGGCAGCGGCGCAGCTGCAATCTGGCGCCCTTGAGGAGGTCGAGATCGAACAGGCCGATGGTGGCTGGCGCCGGGTGCTGGCGCGCCCGGGCATCGTGGAACAGGCCGAGGCGTTGGGTCCGGCGCCGGGGCGGATGCGGGTGCTGAGCCCCTTTGACCCGGCCCTGCGCGATCGCAAGCGGGTCGAACGCCTGTTCGGCTTTCACTATCGGATCGAGGTCTTCACCCCCGCACCCAAGCGCAAATTCGGTTACTACGTCTTCCCGCTGATGGAGCGGGAGCGTCTGGTGGGGCGGATCGACATGAAAGCGGATCGCGGCGCGGGGCAGCTGAATGTTACCGCCGTCTGGCCCGAGCGCGGGGTCAGCTGGTCAGCGCCGCGTATCGGCAGGCTGGAGGCGGAACTGGACAGGGTGGCGCGCTTCGCCGGGCTGCAAATCGTTGCCTTCGCCGATGATTGGTTGCGCGACCCGATATGAGACAAGCTTGCGGATGCAATCCGGATCAGCCGGTAAAGCCGCGCTCCTGGACCATGGTGATCAGGCTGGCCAGAGACTGATCCACGGTCTGATCCGAGGTGTCCAGTTGCGCCAGCGACCTGCCATACAGGGCCTCGCGGCTGGTCAGGATCGAGCGGAGCTGTTCCATCGCCTCGGGGTTGCCCGCCATCGGGCGTTCATCGCCCTGCGCCCGCACCCGCGCCATATGTTCATCGGGCCGGGCCTTGATCCAGATGGTGTGAAAATGCGCCAGAACGTTGGTGTAGGTCTCCGGTTCGGCGACGATGCCGCCCGCGACGGCCAGGATCAGGCTGTCATGGGTTGCGATGATGCGGTTGATCGCCTGCGCCTCCAGTTGGCGGTAGCCTTCCTGGCCGTAAAGCGCCATCAGTTCGGACACCGGCATGCCGGACTGGCTTTCGATTTCGCTGTTGAGCTCGACAAAGGGAATGCCCAGCTCCTTGCCCGCCATGCTGCCAAGGGTCGATTTGCCTGCACCGCGCAGACCCACCAGACAGACGCGCCCGGCGCGCTGGGTTTCCGGCGTCTGCGGCGCCAAGAGGTCCAGAACCGCCTGCTGGGTGCTGCTGGTGGCGCCGCGATAAAGATCCGCCACCCGCACCGCGTCCGAGGTCCAGGGATCCTCTTCGCCGATCAGCCATTCGATGCGGTGATCCAGCGCCACGGCCACCCGTTGCAACAGCCCGATGGAGATATTACCCTCTCCGGCCTCCAGCTGCGCCAGATAGCGCGGCGACACACCCGAACGGTCCGATAGAACCCGGCGCGGAATACCCTTGCGCTCGCGTGCCTTGCGGACCCGTTCCCCCACGCGCGCAATCAGGGCGGGAACGACCTGGTCGATCTCGCTTTTGCCCTGCGCGGGCCGGGTTTCGCCCCGGAAATTGGTGATCTCACTCATGCGGCGCCGATATATGAAACATAATACACAAACTTAAGGCGCTGCCGCATCCGGTTCAAATGAAAACCGGTACGGGCGCGGCTGCGGAGTGCATTATCTTGCGGGACCCCACGTCAGTGGGGCGCGGGAGCGGGGAATGGGAACCTAGGCCGGGCGCAACCGGGGTTCGACCACGGCGCGGTAATCCGGGGGTGCCGCCTTGGCGGTGAAATTGGTCGGATCGATAAAGACGCAGGTAAAGGTGCCTTCGAAACACAAAACACCGTCCTGCCGTGCATCTACCCGGAAGGTGATCGATTTGGTGCCGAGCTTGCAGGGCCAGACCTCGCACATCAGCCGGTGGCGTGGGGTCACCGGCGACCGGAAATCGATGTTCATGTTCACGAAGGGGGTGCCGGTGCCGCGGTCCAGTTCCATCTGGAACCAGCCATCGCCATCCAGGTTATGTTCCCACCAGGCATCGATCGCCTCCAGCGCAAAGGCGGGCAGGCGGCCGGTATAGGCGATCTTGGCCGGATCGCAGTCGCCCCAACCGACGCGGATTTCGTGCACGAAGTTCTCCGTCCCGGCGTCCTGTCCGGCGGGGGCGATCTGGTCTGTCATCTGGGTTTTGTCCTGCGGCTCAATAGGTTTCGACGTGGTAACGTCCGTCGGTGCGCATCTTATCGCGCAGTTCGGCCCAGTTCAAACCATGGGAGCGGGCAATATCACGCAAGGCTTCTTCGACGCCTTGTTCCATTGCTTTCAGCCCGCAGATATAGATATGGCCCGCCGGGTTCTGCATCAGCGCGGCAACCCGGTCGGATTCCTCGCGCAGCCGGTCCTGCACGTATTGCTTGGGCGCGTCCTCCTGCCGGGAAAAGGCAAAGAGCTTGGTCATGAACGTATCGGGGATCTTTTTTAGCGGGCCGAAGTAGGGCAGCTCACCCGGGCGGCGGGCGCCAAAGATCAGGGTCATCTTGCCGGTCTCATGCGGTGCCTCACGCAGGCGGCGCATGGTGAAGGCGCGGAAGGGGGCCGAGCCGGTGCCGGTGCAGATCATCATGATGTCAGCAGCCGGATCCGAGGGCAGCAGGAAGGTGGCGCCGAAGGGCCCTGTCACCTGTACCTCGTCGCCCGCAGCAAGGTCGCAGACATAGTTGGAGCACAGGCCCTGTTCCTCGCGTTTCACGGTCAGCGAGATGTTGTGGTATCCGGGGCGTTCGCCGTCGCGCGGGCTGGACACGGAATAAAGCCGCGGCAGATGCGCTTTGCCTTCGGCGTCGGTGCCGGGGGGGATGATACCGATGCTTTGGCCTTCGAGAACCGGAAAGGGCAGGCCCGCCGGATCCAGGATGATGTGGCGCACATCGCTGTCGCTGTCCTTGTCGGTCAGCCGGTAATTGCCCTGCACCTTGACCCGGGCCGGTTTGCCGGGGGTGTACATGTTGATCACCGGCTTGCTGGCGCTCGCGGGGGCGGTCGCCTTGCCGCCCGCGCCGGCATGGGCATCGGCCAGCAGCGCAGCAACGGCATCGTCCATCGCCTCGACATCGCCTTCGGCAGCGTCGCCGCCGGAAATCTCTTCCTGCTCGGGCAGTTCCATCCATTCGAACTGCTCATCCACCGAATAGGGGGTGTTCACCACCCGCCATTCGTCGATTGAACCGGTCGGGCAGACCGGGATGCAATCCATGCAGAAATTGCATTTCTCCGCGTCGACCACGACGTTCATGTCGTCATGCTCGATCGCCTCTTCGGGGCAGGTCATTTCGCAGGTGTAGCAGCGGATGCAGATCTCGGGATCGATCAGATGCTGTTTCAGCGGCGCGGTGGGGGCGTTTGTCATTCAGCTTCTCGGCGCTTTTTTGAGGATCGCATCGGGCACGGTCAGCGCATCGATCAGCTCGCGACACATGCCGACACAGTCGGAACAGCCCACACAGGGGCCTTTGAGGCCATTGATCTGAACCGACACACGGTTGGCATTGGGCGTTTCAGCTTGGCTGCGGGTGATGTCCATCTGGGGATCCTCCGGTCTGGCTGTTGAATTCCGGCGCCTGCCGGTCAGTGTGACAGGCGCCGGCAAAGAGAGGGTTAAACCCTGCTTATGCCATGTGCAGTTTCACGTATTCGAAATCGCCCGGCTTGTTGTCGATGCCGACCTTGGGCGGCGAAATCCAGCTGGCGTATTTGCCCGGCTCGTAGACCGGTTTCATCAGCGACTGGATAAAGGCGCCATCTTCCTTGTTGGGCAGCCAGTCCTTGACCTTGGCGTCCCACTGCTCTTGCGAGATGATGTTGCCTTCGGGGTCGCAGCGCACTGCGGAGAATACGCCGATCTGGCGGTGGAAGCCTTCGTGCGGCAGCTTCATCTCGAATTCGATGCCGTGCTTTTCGATGATCTTGTTCCAGCGGCCCACGCCACCTGCGGCGTCTTTGACGTAGTCGTCGCGCAGACGCATGTTGATCGCGGTCAGGGCGGGGACCTCTTCGGCGACGATCTGACCATCCTTGACGGTGCGTACCACGTAGGTGTCGTTGGTCAGCTTGTGGTCGTCTTTCAGGCGCATTTCCATGTAACGCCCCTTAATGCCCGAGTTGAAGGCATTGGCGGCGTTGGTGGAGACTTCCTGACCAAAGAGATCAAGTGACAGCGTGTAGTGCAGGTTCAGCTTTTTCTGGATGGTGGGCAGGTCAATGACACCCAGATCGCGGATCTTGTTGATGTCATAGGGGTCGGTGATCCCGGCCTTGTTCATCGCTTCGCAGGTGGCCTGAATGGTCCGGCCCACACCGGTTTCGCCCACGAACATGTGGTGCGCCTCTTCGGTCAGCATGAAGCGGCAGGTGCGCGACAGCGGGTCAAAGCCCGATTGTGCCAGCGATTCCAGCTGCATCTTGCCGTCGCGGTCGGTGAAATAAGTGAACATGAAGAAGGACAACCAGTCCGGTGTTTCCTCGTTAAAGGCACCCAGCATCCGCGGCGCCTCTTCGGAGCCGGAGGAGCGGATCAGCAGCTCGTTCGCTTCTTCGCGGCCATCGCGGCCAAAGTATTTCTGCAGCAGGTAGACCATCGCCCAGAGATGGCGGCCTTCCTCGACGTTGACCTGGAACAGGTTGCGCATGTCATAGAGCGACGGCGCGGTGAGGCCGAGGAACCGCTGCTGCTCGACCGAGCCCGGCTCGGTATCGCCCTGAATGACGATCAGGCGCTTCAGCATGTTGCGGTATTCGCCCGGAACCTCCTGCCAAGCAGGTTCGCCATAGTGTTCGCCCATCGGGATGGTGCGGCCTTCGACCTGCGGCGCCAGCAGCACGCCCCAGCGGTATTCCGGCATCTTCACGTAGTCGAATTTGGCCCAGCCTTTGGGGTCGACCGAAACCGCGGTGCGCAGGTAGACCATCGATTCCTGAAAGTTCTGCGGGATCAGGTCGTTCCACCAGTTGATGTAACCGGGGTGCCATTTTTCCAGCGCCTTCAGCACCTTCTTGTCGCTGGACAGGCCAACGTTGTTGGGAATCTGGGTGTCATAGCTGACATTGATGAGATCAAGCATATCGTTCCTCCGTCACGCGGCGCCGCCTTGGGCTACCGCTGTATTTCCTGGTTACACGCGTTCCATGTTGTATTCGCCGCGCTGGCCGGTGCCGTAGCGCTGCAGGGCGCCATCGCTGCCCACCGCGTTGGGGCGCTGGAAGATCCAGTTCTGCCAGGCGGTCAGGCGGCCAAAGATACGGGTTTCCATCGTCTCGGGCCCGGCAAAGCGCAGGTTGGCCTCCATGCCGGTCATCGCATCGGGGCTGAAGCTGGCGCGTTCCTCAAGGAAGATGCGCACCTCGTCCTCCCAGTCGATATCGTCAAAGGCATAGGTCACAAGGCCCAGCTCTTCGGCCTGATCGGCCTCCAGCGGCTCACCGATATGATCGCGCAGCGCCTCGACCGACTCGGGGGTGCCGAGGAACCGGGTCTGAAGCCGCGTCAGGTCGTTGCCCATCGGATAGGTGCCAAAGTTCCCTTCGCTGAGGGTGATGGCGGCCAGCGGGCGATTGTCGCCTTCGAATTCCTCCAGCATCATGTAGGAGCGGTCGACGGCCCACAGCAGCTCCGCCAGCGGCCCGGCAAAGCAGGAGCCGTGTTCGACCACGGCCACCAGCGAGCGCGAGGTCATGTCGACGCGTTTCAGCAGGCGCTTCCAGTACATCAGGATTTCATTGGCCAGCCAGTGATCGCGGTTGTTCAGCAGCAGCGCTTCATGCGCCAGCAGTTTTTCGGCGTCGCCTTGGGTCTGGAACACCACGGTGCCGACTTCGCGTTCATTGAGGCGCAGATGCAGGATGGCATCGTCCAGCTCGCGCGCCAGACGCAGCAGGTAGGTCTGATCGCCTTCGGCCTGCAGCGCAGCGGTATCTGCCGGGGCATCGCCATCGGGGCCTTTCAGGGTCACGGTGGCACGGCCGCCTTTGCGGTCGATTTCGACCTCGACCAGCGTATAGGTGATCGAATCCTCGCCAAAGCTGCGGGTGATCGGGCCCAGGGTGATGCCGGTCAGCCCGTCTGCCTTACTGCTTGCAGCAGCAAATTCCTGGGCGCGTTCGGCAACGGTGTCGGCGAATTTCGAATTCGGCACCACCTCATCCACTAGACGCCAGTCGACGGCGCGCTGGCCTTTGACGCCTTCTTCGACCGAGCAGAAGATATCGGCCAGATCGCGGCGCACCTTGCGTTTGTCGGTGACGCGGGTCAGCCCGCCGGTGCCGGGCAGAACCGCCAGCAGCGGCACTTCGGGCAGGGCGACAGAGGAGGCGCTGTCATTGGTCAGCATGATGTAGTTGCAGGCGAGGGCCAGTTCATAGCCACCACCGGCGCAGGCGCCCTGAACGGCGGCAATGTACTTCTGACCCGAGTCCGCCTCGGCGGCCTCGTAGGTGTTGCGGGTCTCGTTGGTGAATTTACAGAAGTTCACCTTGTGGGCGTGGCTGGCGCCGCCCAGCATGCGGATATTGGCGCCGGCGCAGAATACCTTGTCCTTGCCCGAGCGCATGATCACCACCTTGACCTCGGGGTGTTCGAACCGCATCCGCTGCACGATGTCAGAGAGTTCGATGTCGACGCCCAGATCGTAGGAATTGAGCTTCAGCTGGTAGCCGTCGAACAGGCCGCCGTCTTCGTCCACATCCATGTAGAGGTTTGCGATGGGGCCATCATACTCCACCCGCCAGTGGCGATACTTCGAAGGGTCGGTTTGAAAATCGATTGCCTGGGGCATGTCGCGCTCCTGAGTTCTGTTGTGAGTAACCTACCGCAGCTTTGCAGGCTGGCAAAGGAAAAGATGCATAATAGTGCCTTATTTCGGCAGAATAATGCAGAATATTGCGGTGTGGTTGCGGAGTATCCGCTTTGATAATGCATTATAATGCACTTTTTGTGGTGTTCTCGGTCTGGCGGCGAAGGTCTAGCAGCTGCGTCCGAATCTGATCCTCCTGCAGGTCTGCGGTGATCCACAGCGCCCCTGGCAGGTCGGTCATCTGCGCGTCGGCGATATCGCAGAGCCGCTGCACCGCGCGCGGGCGCTGCATCTTCTGCTTCAGCGCTGCATTCGCGAGCTGGATCATCCCCTGCACTAGTCGTCGTTCGGCCGAGGGATCAGGCAGGGCCATCCAGACCGCTTCCCAGACCTCATGTGCTTCCCAGAAATAACCGGTCCGGAAATACTGACATCCGGCGCGCCACGCGTCTGACGCGAAAACAGCCCCAAGGGGCTGTTCCGGTCTTGCTGTCTCGCAGATCGCATCGAAGGTGCCTTCCAGATGTCGGGGCGTCTGGCCCGGGATATGGGCGTGCGGCGGATCCGGAAAGCGGGCCATGTCAGGCGGTTTCGACCTCGGCGGCCTCGATCCGGGCCAGACGGCTGGTGAATTCGGCGACCGCGTCGATGACCTTTTGTGGCTGGTCCTGTTGTGGGCTGTGGCGACAATCCTCCAGCACCAGCATATCGCAGGGGCAATAGGTGCGTTCCTCGATCACCTCGACCTGGGCGAGGGTGCCGTATTGGTCCTCGCGGCCCTGAATGGCCAGAACCGGCACCCGCAGATAGTCGATCACATCTGCTACGTCCCAGTCACGGAAGCCTTCGTCGAGCCAGACATCGTTCCATCCGCGGAAGGCGCCTTCGGGGTCCTTGTGGTATTTCGCCAGCTTTTCCTTCAGATCGCCGCTGTCATAGGCCTCTTTCGCCTTGGCGATTTCCGCAAGGCCGCCCGGTTCGGTGAAGAAATGCGGGGCCATCAGAATCAGCCCGCGCACCCGGTGGTCCAGCACGCTGCCGCCGTAGATCGCCGCGATAGTGGCGCCGTCGCTGTGGCCCATCAACACGCCATGCTCCAGACCGATGGTATCCAGCAGCACGGGCAGCACGTCCTTTGCCTCGCGGGTCATGAAATCGAGCGGCCGGGGCAGGGTCACGGGATCGGATTGGCCATAGCCCTGACGAGAATAGACAAAGACGCCCCAGCCGGTGGCCGCAGCCAGTTTTTCGGGAAAATCGCGCCACAGCGCCACGCAGCCTAGCCCTTCGTGCAGCAGCACAAGGGTTGGCGCCTGATCGGGCGCAGGCCCATGGCAGGCATATTCCAGATTGGCACCGCCTGCCGTGACCGTGCCACTTCCACCCCATTCAAACGCCATCATGCATCCTCCCGCAATTTGAAGCGCTGGATCTTGCCGGTTGCCGTCTTGGGCAGGTCGTCGGCATAGACGATCCAGCGCGGATATTTCCACTTGCCGACCTTTTCCTTCACAAACGCCTTGAGATCGGCGGTCAGGGCGTCGTTCCCGGTCCCGTCCTTCAGCACGATATGGGCCTTGGGTTTTTCCAGACCCTCCTCGTCGCGGGCGGGCACAACGGCAGCTTCCAGCACGGCGGGATGGGCGACCAGCGCTTGTTCCAGCTCAAACGGAGACAGCCAGATTCCGGAGACCTTGAACATATCATCGGTACGGCCACAGTAGATGAAACGGCCATCCGCGCCGCGTTCGTATTTGTCGCCGGTGCGGGTCCATTCGCCTTCGAAAGTGCTGCGGCTCTTGCCGCGTTGGTTCCAGTATCCTTCGGCGGCCGAGGCACCGCGCACCAGAAGTTCGCCGATGCCCCCCGCGGGCACTTCTTCGTCGTTCTCGTCCACCAGCCGCAGTTCGTACCCCGGCACCGCCACGCCGGAGGTGCCATAGACCACATCGCCCGGCGCATTCGACAGGAAGATATGCAGCATCTCGGTCGACCCGACACCATCGAGGATTTCGACGCCCCAGATGTCTTCCCATTTGCGGCCGACCTCTTCGGGTAGGGCTTCACCTGCAGAAATGCAGCGGCGCAGGGGCGCGTCAGGTTTCTCGGCGGTTTCCAGCGCCGCAACCGTGGCCGCATAAAGCGTCGGCACACCGCAATAGAGGGTTGGCTTTTCTGAATCGAGGATCGACAGCACCGAGTCCGGTGTCGGACGGCCATCGAACAGGATGGTGGTGGCGCCCGCCGACAGCGGGAAGGTCATGCCATTGCCCAGCCCATAGGCGAAGAACAGTTTTGCCGCCGAGAAGATTACATCGTCCTCGGCCACCTGAAGCACCTGCGCGCCATAGGTGTCGGCGGTGGCAGCCAGCGCCCCATGCACATGGCGCACGCCCTTGGGTTGCCCGGTGGAGCCAGAGGAATAAAGCCAGAAGGCGGTTTCATCAGGGCAGCAGGCCACGGCCTCCATCGGCTCTGCCCCGGCGAGGAAATCCTCGAAACTGTCGCAGCCTTCCGGTGTCTCGCCGCCGATCACCACGACGCGCTGTAGATCCGGGCAGGCGGCGACGGCGGGTTCCACCACTGGCCACAAGGCGGCGCTGACAAACAGGATGGTGGCGCGGCTGTCTTTCAGGATGACCTCGTAAACCGAGGTGGACAGCAGGGTGTTGAGCGGCACCGGCACGACACCGGCCTTGAGCGCGCCCCAGAAAATCTGCGGGAATTCGATCTGATCCAGCACCAGCATGGCGGCGCGGGATTCGCGGGCTATGCCCGCCCGGCGCAGGGCGCCTGCCATCCGGTCCGAGCTTTCGGCCAGATCGCCATAGGTAAGCTGCCGCTGCGCGCCGGCGGCCTCCCGGAAGGCCACCTTGTCCGGGCGCTCGCTCCGGTGGCGATCCACAAAATATCCTGCCGCATTGCCGCTGGGTGTCATCCTCGCTCCTCCCTGATGTGCCGCGGAAGGCGCGGGGCGCTCCGGCGGCCTGCGCGGCCCTCCCCGGCGGCGCAGTCTTGATCTGGGACGGATTAATGCACCGGTCGCAAAATAATGCAACATATCGCTGCAATAAATTGCACTATTTTGCACATATTTCCGCCGATGCAGGTGCAAGGCGGGCCGGTCTGGTGGCTTGCAGACAAAAAATCCCCCCGCCAGAGGTCTGACGGGGGGATCAATTGCAGGGGTCGTCGGACCCGATGGTCAGTGCAGCAGCATCAGCGGCAGCAGCGTGATGATCGGGAAGGCGACCAGGATAATCACCCGGATGATGTCCGATGCCACAAAGAACATCACCGCCTTGTAGGTGTCGACCATGCGGGTGGTCCGGTCCATCGCATTGATAATGAACAGGTTCATCCCCACAGGCGGGGTGATCAGGCCAACCTCGACCACGATCAGCACCAGAATGCCGAACCAGATGGCGACGTACTCCGATTCGATCCGGTTGACGCGACCTTCGGTGACGCGGATGCCCAGTTCCTTCATCTGCTCGCGGGTCAGTTCCATGCCGTTGGCGATGGCTTCCTGTATCGAGGCCAGCATTTCAGCCCCCATGCCATCCGGCACCCCGTTGCGCAGCACCTCCATCGCGGCATCCGCCTGCATCGCGGGCAGGGACAACAGGCCGAAGTCCATCACCGAGATCACCGGGAAGAAGATCGGGATGGTCAGCAGAATCATCGACAGGCTGTCCATCAGGCACCCAAAGACCAGGTAGAAGGCCAGGATCAGCGCCAGAACCATCCATGGGCTCAGCCCCTGGCTGACGACGAAATCTGCCAGTTCCTGTGGTACCTTGGTGAGGGCGAGGAAGCCGTTGTAGAAGCCGGCGCCCAGCACGATGAAGAAGATCATCGCGGTCGAACGGGCGGTAACGATGAAGCTGTCGACCATGGTTTCACGGTTCAGACCGCCATTCAGCCAGGCGATGAACCCGGTGCCGAATGCGCCTACGGCTGCACCTTCAGTCGGGGTGAACCAACCGGCGTAGATGCCGCCCACCACAAGGCCAAAGACCAGCAGAACTGGCCAGACCTTGACCAGGTTTTCCATCCGTTCCGCCCAGGGAACCGAGGGGCGGGTGCCCGCGCTTTTGGGGTACATGCGCACGTAGATCGAAATCGCGATGACATACCCAAGAGCCGCCAGCAGGCCGGGGATGAAGGCTGCAAGGAACAGCTTGGCGATATTCTGTTCGGTCAGGATGGCGTAGATCACCAGCACCACCGAGGGCGGGATCAGGATGCCTAGCGTGCCGCCCGCCGCCAGTGTTGCGGTCGAGAAGCCACCGGCATAGCCGTATTCCTTCAGCTCGGGCAGGGCGACACGGCCCATGGTTGCCGCTGTGGCGAGAGAGGAGCCGCAGATCGCGCCAAAGCCGGCGCAAGCCCCGATCGATGCCATGGCGACGCCGCCTTTCCTGTGGCCCAGGAAACTCGCGGCCGCCTTGAATAGGGCGGATGACATGCCGCCCAGCGTCGCGAAATGGCCCATCAGCAGGAACATCGGCACGATGGTCAGAGAATAAGAGGAAAAGGTCGAGTAGGTCTCGCTTTTCAGGCGACCAAAGGCAACCTGGGTTCCGTCGGTGACCAGGATCAACCCGACCAGGCCCACCAGGAACATCGAAAGCCCGATGGGAACCCGAAGGAAGATCAGGATCATCAGGATGGGGAATGAGGATATTCCGATTTCAAGAGCTGTCACTGCTCACCCTCCACACCGTCCCACAGCTCAATGCGGCCGGTCATAAATTCGGTTGTACGCACGATCGCGACATAGATCGCCACCACAGCAGCCATGCTGGAGGCGAAGAGGCTGGCGGCATAGGCCCACCAGGTAGGAAACTCGAGCAGGAACGACGTCTCGCCATTGTAGTACTTGCCGACCATGCCGGCGCCGAGCCGTTCTGTGATCAGGGCGAGAACCCCCGCGAACAGGATCGCGACCACCATGCGCAGGAACCGGTTCACCTTGACGGGAAAGGCGTTTGCCACCACGTCGACCGAGGCATGGCCCGATGTGATCTGGCACAGTGGGATAAACGCGAAGATGGCGAATGCCACGCCGGCCTCTACCAGTTCGAAGTCCCCGTTGATTGGTCCGATGTAGTTGATCAGCCAGTCTGACAGCGCAGGAGCGAGCCCTTGCATGAGGCTTCCGTGCAGCACGCCGTTCAGCAGGCGGCCGATGATCGAAAGGCAGGTCAGGATGATCAGGAGAACGAGGACCATACCGCCCAATATGGCCATCTTCCTGGCCAACCCCATCATGAGCTTTTGCATGGTGTTTACCCTTTTCTGAGTACGCAAAGGGCCGCGGCACGGGTGCGCTGCGGCCCTTTGACTATGCTACCGCTTACTTCACGTATTGCGGTGTGTATTTTTCGATCAGGTAGGTTGCTTCTTCCAGCAGGGCCTGCCCGTCGATGCCTTTTTCAGTCATGTCGGCCAGCCATTTGTTGTAGATCGGCTGAGCCAGCGCGCGCCACTCGTCGGTCTGTTCCTGGCTGAGGGTGATGACGTTGTTGCCGTTGTCCAGCGCAAATTCGCGGGCCGGGCCGTCGGAATCTGCTTGGGTGCCGCCGGCGAAGACGGAGAACTCCAGACCGGAGTTGTCGTCGATGGCCTTCTTCAGATCATCGGGCAGGCTTTCATACTTGTCCTTGTTCATCGCCAGAACGAAGGTCAGGGTATAAAGCGCCTTGCCGGTGAATTCGGTGTGGTTCTCGACCAGTTCCGGAACTTTCAGGGCGGTGGTGACTTCCCACGGGATGGTGGTGCCGTCGATCACGCCTTTGGACAGGCCTTCGGGGATCGCGGGAACCGGCATGCCGACGGGGGTTGCGCCCAGTTCGGTCAGCAGCGCGTTGACCGAGCGGGAACCGCCACGGATCTTCATGCCCTGCAGGTCGGCGGGGGTTTCAACCGGATCCGTGGTGTGGATCATACCGGGGCCGTGCACCCAGGTGCCAAGGATGTGGACGTCCTTGAACTCGGTGTCCTTCATGTGGCGTTCGAACATTTCCCAATAAGCGTGCGAGGTGGCACGCGCGTTGGTCATCATGAAGGGCAGTTCGAAGACTTCGGTCGACGGGAAGCGGCCCGGCGTGTAGCCGACCACGGTCCAGACGATGTCGGCAACGCCGTCGATGGCCTGGTCCATCAGTTCCGGCGGCTTGCCGCCCAGCTGCATGGAGGGATAGCGGTCGATCTTGATACGGCCATTCGAGGAGGCCTCAACGTTGTCGGCCCAGACATCCAGAACCAGTTTCGGCACATTTGCCTGCGCCGGCAGGAATTGGTGCAGCTTCAGCGTTACCTCCTGCGCGAAGGCGGATGTGGCGCATACTGCGGCAATGGCCGCCGCGCCTGCTGCGCCAAGAATCTTTCTGCGAGTGGTCATGTGATTCCTCCCTTTGACCCTACTTCCAAGCAACATAATGCAGGCAACTAACATTATTGCAATATATTGCCTATTTTCTTTCTGTTTTGGTCCCCTCCACACCCCTGCGGATCACAAAACAAACTTCGCTGACCTCCTGCTATTTGGTGCATTTGTAACCATCAACAGCAGATCATGCATTTTTCACTCATGAATTGGCTGGTCCCAAATCAGCGCTCAGACTCGTTTAGAAAATGTTACAAGATTTCCATATCTGAGCCATACCGGATACATTCCAGCATTTCATTTCGTGAAGATCAATCACTGATTGGCGCAGGAGCCATGAAAAAAGACATTTCGGCGGATCGCTGCCTTGCCGCTGCGGTCGCAACCCTCCCTATCGCTGCGCAGGACTGTGGTACGCTTTGCGCACAGCCCAGTAATTGATAGGGCCAAGGCGCCGGGATCAGGAATGGACCCAGCGCACATATTCTTGACGGTTTCGAACCTTCGGGGCGGCTCTATGTCCCTTTGATCTTATTCAGCGGCGCTGAGGGTCAGTTCGACCTGACTCAACCCGTCGATTCCGCCAGTCATCGACTGTCCGGCTGTTACCGCTCCCACTCCTGCTGGGGTGCCGGTGAGGATCAGATCGCCCGGCCGCAGGTGGTAATAACCCGACAAGTGGCAGAGGATGTCCTCGACCGACCAGATCATCTCATCCAGGCTGGCATCCTGACGTATTTCACCGTCGACGCTAAGCCAGATCCGCTTGCCCGCTGGGCCGTCCCAGTCAGCGCTGCGGGTCAGGGGGGCGAAAACCGTGCCTTGCTCCAGATCCTTGCCCAGATCCCAGGGGCGCCGTTTGTCCTTTGCCTGCCCCTGCAGATCCCGGCGCGTCATGTCCAGCGCGCTGCCATAGCCATAAACCGCTGTGCGGGCCTCTTCCGGTGTGGCGCGGAACAGCGGCGCGCCGATGGCCACGGCCAGCTCCATCTCGTGGTGGAAATCAGAGGTGCTAAGCGGGTAGGGCACGGTAGCGCCGGTCAGAATCGCATTGGCTGCGGATTTGGTGAAGTAAAAGGGCGCTTCGCGGTCGACCTCATTGCCCATCTCGGCAGCATGTGCGGCGTAGTTGCGCCCGACGCAGAAGATACGCCCGATGGGATAGGTGCGGTCCTCTCCCAGAACCGGGATCGTAGCGGTTTCGGGCAGGGTAAACAGGGTATCGGTCATCTCGGGCGCTCCTGATGGTCACGGGCTGGGCTGCGGTATCGTGATGGATGCCTAGCACAGGAAAACCCGTCCCGCAGCCCCGCACGGACCGATCACGGACAGCGACAGATCAGAGGCGCTCGGGGCCAAGATTCTACAACAATTTCAGGAGAGTGATATGGTGCCCAGAAGAGGACTCGAACCTCCACGTCCATACGGACACTAGCACCTGAAGCTAGCGCGTCTACCAATTCCGCCATCTGGGCACGGGTTGGTGAGGGGCCGTATAAGCAGAGTCGCGCGGGGCGTCAAACTCAAAATGACCCCAATGTCACAAATTTTTTGCAGGGCGATGAAAGCCGCCGATATCCCGCGAATTCAGGCGGTTGATTGCGCATCCGGCACAGGGTTGCCGATATGGCCGACCGGGCGGCTGTTTTTTCCTGTCCTTTTTGATCCTGCGCAAAGTCAGCGTGCGCCTGAGCGGCAAAAAGGCGGTATGACACAGATTGACCGCCTTGCCGCCCTTGGCCTGTTTGACAGCCGGGTGCCCCGCTACACCTCCTACCCGACCGCTCCGGTCTTTTCTTCCGCCGTGGGTGCGGCGGAACAGGCCGGGCATCTTGATGCGCTTGACCCGGGCGTTCCGGTTTCGGTGTATCTGCATATCCCGTTCTGCGAACGGCTGTGCTGGTTCTGCGCTTGCCGGACCCAGGGCACCCGTCGGCCCGAGCCGGTGGAAAGCTATGTCGAAACGCTGGAGGCCGAGTTGAAGCTGGTCGCGCCGCATCTGCCCGCGGGGCTGCAGATGGGGCGGTTGCACTGGGGCGGTGGCACGCCGACCATCCTGCCGCCAGCGCTGATCCACAAGCTGGCTCAGGCGGTCAAGGCGGTCTTCCCGCCGACGCCGGACTGGGAGTTCTCGGTCGAGATCGACCCGACGCTGGTGGACCGGGACAAGATCGCGGCGCTGGCCGAAGAAGGCATGAACCGGGCCAGTATCGGTATTCAGGATTTCAATCCCGAGGTGCAGGCCGCCATCGGCCGGGAACAGCCCTATGAGGTGACGCGCGCCTGCGTCGAGGATCTGCGCGAGGCGGGGATCACCTCGCTCAATGCCGATCTGGTCTATGGCCTGCCGCATCAGGATGCCGCGCGTCTGGCCGATACCGTTGAAAAGGTGCTGAGCCTTGCACCGGACCGGATCGCGCTGTTCGGCTATGCCCATGTGCCCTGGATGGCCAAACGTCAGGAGCTGATCGACGAATCCGCCCTGCCGGGAGACGCCGAACGCTATGATCTGGCCTGCGCGGCTGCGGATCAGTTCCGCGCCGCTGGTTATGAAACGATTGGTATCGACCATTTTGCTCTGCCCGAGGACGGTTTGGCCAAGGCGGCCAAAAGCGGCCACCTGCGGCGCAATTTCCAAGGCTATACCGATGACCGGTGCCCGACGCTGATCGGTTTGGGTGCCTCTTCGATTTCGCGTTTTGCCGGGGGATACGTGCAGAACGCCGCTGCGACCCCTGCCTATGTGGAGCGGATCGAAAAAGGGCAGCTCGCCGGGGCGCGGGGCCATGAGATGAGCGAAGAGGACCACCTGCGTGGTCGCGCCATCGAGATGATCATGTGTGATTTCCGTCTCGACCGCGCGGCGCTGGAACGGGAATTCGGTGATCTGTCGCGCAGTATCGATCCCGATCTGGTCGCCGTTCAGGCCCGGTTCGGAGAGCTGGTGACACTTGATGGCAAGGCGCTGGAGATCCGCCCCGAAGGGCGCGCCCTGACCCGGCTGATCGCCAGCCATTTCGATGCGCATAAACCCGAAGGCGCCCGCTACAGCCGCGCCTCCTGAGCCGCGAACACCGGGGTCTGCGTGGCCCCGGCCACAGCAGCCTCGTCAGCGGGGCATCGGGTTGCGCGCCTTGTTGTAGGCCGTCCAGTCGGTGATTTCCGGATAATACATCTGGCGCCAGTGGCGCACGCGCGGGTTCATCACCCGACGCCAAAGGGGCGGCATCATCGCTGCCACCGTCATCACCGGATAGCCATAGGGCAGCTGCGGCGCGTCTGCCTCGGTATAGTTCTGGAGCAGCGGGAAGCGCCGGTCGGGTTTATAGTGGTGATCGGAATGGCGTTGCAGATTGATCAGCAGCCAGTTTGACGCCTTATGCGCCGCGTTCCAGGAATGGCAGGGGCGCACCGGTTCGTATTTTCCGTCCCCCAGATGTTTGCGGGTCAGCCCGTAGTGTTCGACGTAATTGACGAGCTCCAGCTGCCAGATGGCGACGCCCGCCTGCACCAGAAACAGCACCAATCCGCCAAATCCGCCCAGCAGAACCGCCAGAACCAGCATGGCCGCCTGTAGCGCCCAGTAGCGGAAGAACGGATTGGCCGGATCGCTCCAGGGGCGGTCTTTCTTGGCCAGTTTTTCCTTTTCGGCGCGGAAGGCGGATTGCCAGCATTGCCGCAGCACCCGCGGGTAGAAGCGATGGAAGCCTTCGTTGTAGCGCGCCGTGACAGGATCGCGCGGCGTGCCGACATAGCGGTGATGCACCAGCAGGTGTTCGGAGCGGAAATGCGAGTAAAGCACCATCGCCAGCAGGATATCAGCCAGCCAGCGTTCCGCCCTGCTGCGCTGGTGCATCAGCTCGTGACTGTAGTTGATACCCACGGTGCCGCTGACCACGCCCATGCCAAAGAAGATACCGAATTTTTCCAGCCCGTTCAGCGTTTCACTGCCTGCCACGTAGAAGATCAGGCCAAACAGCGTCAGGAACTGGATCGGCACCCAGGCGATGGTCAGCATGCTGTACCATCGAAGGTCTTCCTCGGGCGTCATCGGGTCGGCATTGTCGAGGTTGAGGCCGAAAACCCCATCCAGCGCCGCAAAGAGATACCATGTCACCAGCGGCGTCAGCAGCACCCACCAGCCGCCCATGATGGCGGAAAACCACAACAGCGGCACCAGCAGGAAGGACAGCCAGAACGGCAGGGCCGATTGCCAGCGGCTTAGGGTTTCCGGTGCGATCTTGGCGGCGATCATCGTCAGCACTCCCAAAGTATGGCGCGTCGGGAAAACCCTATGCCGGGTCCGGCCCAAACCCAAGAGGTCGAATGGCCTCAGTCGCCGCCGGTCTGCCCGCCACGCCACAGGTCAAAGGCTTTGCGCATCACCGTCGGCAGGTCCGAGGGGCGGAACGCGTGTCGGGAGATGATCTCTTGTTGCTCGGCGGGTGCAAACCCCTCAGGCAGCTCTGCCACCATCACCCGCAGGATCAGGTGGAAATGGGTGAAGGTATGGCGCACCTCGGCGCCGAGATCCTGCCAATCCGCGTCAAACGGCGGCGCAGGCTGGGGCGACTCGCCCCATTCCGGGCCAGGCCAGCCCAGCATCCCGCCCAAAAGCCCCTTGTCCGGACGCCGCTCCAGCAGCCAGTCCCCGGCGCTGCTGTGCGCCAGATAGACGATGCCGTGGCGGGTGGGTTTGGCTTTCTTCGGGGTTTTCTTTGGCAATTCAGGCGCGGTGCCTGCGATTCGTGCAGCGCAGGGCTCCCGCCAGGGGCAGATGCCGCAGGCGGGCGATTTCGGGGTGCAGATGGTGGCGCCGAGATCCATCACCGCCTGTGCATAGCAGCCCGGGCGGACCTCAGGGGTCAGCTCGGCGGCGCGGTCCTTCAGCAGCGGTTTCGATCCTGGCAGCGGCGCGTGTATATCGTGCAGCCGCGCCATCACCCGCTCCACATTGCCATCCAGAACGGTTTCGGGGTGGTCGAATGCGATCGAGGCGATGGCCGCCGCCGTGTAGGGGCCGATCCCCGGCAGTTTCAGCAGCGCCTCGTAGCTGTCGGGAAAAGTGCCATCCAGCTCCTGCGCAACGACACGGGCGCATTTCAGCAGGTTGCGGGCGCGGGCGTAGTAGCCAAGGCCCGCCCATTCCGCCATCACGTCGGCATCCTCGGCCGCGGCAAGGTCCTCGACCCGGGGCCAGCGGGCGGTGAAGCGCTGAAAATAGTCGGTCACGGCGGCCACGGTGGTCTGCTGCAGCATCACCTCGCTCAGCCAGACGCGATAGGGATCGGGCCGCACCCCGGCGGCGCGGTCTGCTGGGCCGGTGCGCCAGGGCATGTCCCGCGCCTGCCGGTCGTACCAGTCCAGGATATCGCGGCTGAGCCCGCCTGGATCCGCATTCAGATCACGCATAGTTTACTCCCGGTTCCTGCCTTTTTCTGGCCCCTGCAAACGGACCCTTTACAATAGGGCAGTCAGTCACGCAAAACCACAGTTATGGCATTTAGGCGCAGCAGCACACGCGGGTTCGCACGGACTTCCAAGCTTTTGAACGACCAGATCCGCAAGGCTGGCGAAAGTCGGGGCTTTGCGGTATCGCGCCTGTTGACCCATTGGGAAGAGATCGTCGGGGCCGATCTGGCGGCAATGGCCCGGCCGGTCAAGGTTGGCTATGGCCGCAGTTCTTTCGGGGCGACGCTGACGGTGCTGACCACCGGGGCCAATGCGCCGATGCTTGAGATGCAGAAGGAACGGCTGCGCGAAAAGGTGAACGCGGTCTATGGCTACAATGCGATTTCCAAGGTGCTGATCACCCAGACCGCGCCGATCGGGTTTTCCGACGGTCAGGTCTCGTTCAAATACGCACCCAAGGAAAACACCCCGCTGCGGCCTGATCCACAGGCCGTATCCGAGGCCGCTGCGGCGGCCGAAGGGGTGGGAAACGAAGATTTGCGCGCCGCGCTGGAACGGCTGGGGCGCAACGTTCTGACAAAACAGAAAACAATTCGAAAGGGGTATGAATGACCCGTCTTATGTCTGGTGTCTTTGCCGTGGTGGCTGTCGCTGCCGGCGCCTATGCCATCTCTGGTCTGAGTGGCCAAAACCGGCTGCCCGAAAACCCGCTGATCGGGGCCGCCTATGCCCAGGACGCCGAGGTCGACACCTCGACCATCACCGAAATGGTGCAGGGCGCCGAGGACGCGCCGGTAACCCTGATCGAATACGCTTCTTACACCTGCCCGCATTGCGCCAACTTCCACACAGGCCCCTACAAGAAGCTGAAAGAGGAATATATCGACACCGGCAAGGTGAAGTTCATCTACCGCGAAGTCTACTTTGACCGCTATGGCCTCTGGGCCTCGATGATCGCGCGCTGCGCCGGTCCCGAGAAATTCTTTGGCATGACCGATCTGATCTTCAAGGAGCAGTCCGACTGGGCCCGTGCCGGTGGCGCCACCGAGATCGTCGACGCGCTGCGCAAGATCGGTCGCCTCGCCGGGCTTGAGAACGATCAGCTGGAAGCCTGCCTGCAGGATGGCACCAAGGCGCAGACCCTGGTGACCTGGTATCAGGAAAACGCCGAAGAGCATGACGTGACCGCGACGCCGTCCTTCGTGCTGAACGGCAAGAAGATCGAGAACCAGTCCTACGACTCCTTCAAGGCCCTGATCGACGCCGAACTGGACGGCTGATCAGGTCCAGAGACAAGTACATGGAAACCCGGCCCCGGTGGCCGGGTTTTTCTTTGGTTGTATATGCAATCCTGTTGGTCCGGTGTGGGGTCATACACTCGAATGCTGCACTTCGTTTGAAGGTCGACTATCGTTTCAAGTCTCTCCGAAGGAGGAATTGCAAGTTTTCTAGAGATTCTCCCTTCTAAAACTCCAAAACAGAACGGAAAGGTTTCCAACCCTGACCAAGGTTATAGTTGTCGTAGAAGCCAAAAACCTGCTTGGAAACACCGTCGTAGACGCACCCACAATATGAGCAACGTTTCGGTATTCCGACAGCTTTCCTGTGTGCCTCTGGTAGCTGCTCAAGCATTCCAGCGCTCATATCGCTTTGACGATCAGAATAGCCGCCCGAGCAATCGCCAGCCGGACAGACTTTGGTCATGTTTCGCCATCCTGATATTCCATTCCAACGAACGTATTGCCCTTGTGTTGGTAGATGTGCATCTGCACGTCGGCAGGGCAGTTTTCGCAGGTAAAATTGATGGTTAGACCATGGCGGCGACCGCTAGGGTTGCCCGTAAGATCCCTATCCGTTTGGACTTTGTCACCCTCAATAGTGACGTGAGTTCCTTCGCCTTCATCCTCGCTGCGATTGAATACCTCAGTACGGCCCTGGCGAAGGTAGAACCCGTCGCAAGCGGGACAATGCAGTGTGTTTTCTCCGAACGACGAAACCATGTCGCTCAATTTTGCAGCCTTCTTTGTCATTCTAAATCGTCCTACATGCTGATTGATATTAATAATGAAGAAGCCACTAAGGGCGGGATTTAACTGAATACATAGGTGTATTCCTGAAGTCACCAACTTTGACTTGCGTCCGGCGGCTGCTAACATGTCAAGCCCAGCGAAAGTCTTCTTCGTCAGCAAACACGACCAACACGATTTTCTGACATGGCCTATTCTGTTCGTGGTTAGGGCGGTGGCGGTGCCGCCCGCTTCAGAAGATCAATCAGCGGGTCTGCCTCTTCTATCTCAAGCCGCACCGGCAGGGTGATCACCTTGTGGCGGAAACTGGCGGGCAGGCGCACGGCGTCCTTTTCGGTGGTGACCAGTTGCGCGTTCAGTGCCTTTGCATCGGATTCGAGCCGGGTCAAAAGCGCCGTTGGCAGGCTTTGGTGATCGTCCAGTGCCTCGGCCCGGGCCAGATCGGCGCCAAGAGTGCGCAATGTATCAAAGAACTTCTGCGGATAGCCAATGCCGGCAAAGGCCAGAACCCGGGTGCCCTGCCAGGGCATACCGGTTTGCAAAGGCGCTAGATGGGCCGAGACATGCGGCAACCCCTCCAGCGCCGCACCCCAGAGTTGGGCGAACTTCTCCTGCGCCTCAGGGGCGCCGATGGACAGCACCGCATCGGCGCGCGCCAGACCTTCGGCCACCGGTTCGCGCAGCGGCCCGGCGGGCAGGCAGCGGCCATTGCCGAATCCCCGCGCCGCATCCACCACAACCAGCGACAGATCCTTGGCCAGGCTTGGGTTCTGAAACCCGTCGTCCAGCAGGATCACCGTCGCCCCGGCAGCCGCAGCGGCGCGTGCTCCGGCGGGGCGGTCGCGGGCGACCCAGACATTGGCAAAGGCGGCCAGCAACAGCGGCTCATCCCCGGTTTGCGAGGCTTTGTGGCGGGCGGGAATGACCTCTTCCGGGCCGGTCAGCGTGCCGCCGTAACCACGGCTGACCACATGCGGGTCGTGCCCCATGGCGCGCAGGGTCTCGATCAGCCAGATCACCGTCGGCGTCTTGCCGGTGCCCCCGGCATTGAGGTTGCCGACGCAGATCACCGGCACATCGACCTTCGCTGGCGTGCCCTTGGCAAGGCGGGAGCGGGTCACCGCGCCATATAGACGGCCCAGCGGCGCCAGCAGGATGGCGCGCAGATCAAAGGCACCGGGCGCCTTGTTCCAGAACTCAGGAGGCCGCATTACGCTCCTCCCTCAGGTCGAGCAGATCCTGCACCCGGTCGATCAGCTGATCAGTCATCGCTGCGCCCTCTGTGACGGCTTCCCAACCTGCCAATGCCATTTCCGCCGCCATATCGGGGGCCGACAGGTGCAGTACCATTTCGGCCAACTCCTGGGGTGTGTAGACGCACTCGGCAGCGCCGCAATTCGCCAGCTGGGCATAGATCTCCTGATGCCGCACGGTGCCGGGACCGTGCAGAATGGCCGAGCCGAGCGCGGCGGCGTCCAGCGGCGAATGACCCTCGCGGCCCCGGTGCAGGCTGCCCGCCATCAGGCAGACAGGCGCCAGCCGATACCAGAGGCCAAGGTCGTCCTTGTCCGCCAGCAGAACCTGCGTGTAGTCGTCCGGTTCATCCCCGGCGTCCCAATCGGCATATTGCAGCCCGCTGTCCTTCAGGGCGGCGCGACATTCATTGAGGCCACCATAGCTGTCTGGTGACAGCACAAGGATCAGCCGGTGCAACAGCCGCAGAGCGATCCTGTGTGCCTCCAGAACCATCGGCAATTCGTCCGGGCGCACTTGCGCCGCCAGCCAGACGGGACGGCTGCCAAGCACCCCTTGCAACTCTGTCAGTTCCTCGTCGTTGCAGCCGGGCGGCGAGGTCGAGATCCGCAAACGTCCGGCCATCTGCAGCTTGTCCGGCGAAATGCCGGTGCGCTGCAACTGGCTCTGGACCTCGGCATCGGGAGTCAGGATCGCAGCGAAGCCATCCAGCATGCGGCGGCGCTGATCGGGCAGCCAACGGCTGGTGCGGCTCGGCAGTTCCTTCTCCGTCAGATCAACCAGCAGCGCGTCGATCCGTTGTTCGCGCATGTGCCGCAGCAGGACGCGGCGCAGCCGTCCGCCGGACCAGATGCAGAAATCCGGGCGCCAGAGGTTCAGAAAGGCGCGCACATCCGTCGGGCTGTCAGGGGGCAGGTGGCCAGCGGGGATATCGCAGCCTTCGGCCTCGGGCGGGGGCGCCATGTCCGGCTCCCAGGTGGCAAGAACCGACAGATCCGGCCGCGCCGTCTTCAGCCGGTTTCCGACATCGCAGAGGGCCATGTAGCGTTCGGTGCTGGTCGCATGCACCCACAGAACTTCCCCCTCCGGGCGCGGAGGCAGGTCAGTGCTGGGAACCGTCCTTGATACGGGGCGGGAGCTGCGGCTGGGCATATGGGGCGTCCAAAAATTCATCTGCGTGTCGCGGGCAACCGGTGTGGTCGGACCGTAACGTCCGGATCAGCTTGCAATGCCGGGGCCGTCGGGGTCCAGCGCTGCGATCAGCTCCTTATGCAGGGCCGGAGGTCCGGCCACCACCCCATTGAGCAATGGCACAGGATTGTTGAACCTCAGGTCGTGGCCCAGACGGTCGGTCGCCTGCCCGCCAGCCTCGCGCAGGATCAGATCGCCGGCGGCGATGTCCCATTCCCAACTGCGGCGCAGGGTCAGCATGGCACCGGCGCGCCCGTCTGCGACCTTGGCCATGCGATAGGCCAGCGAGGGGCGATAGCTACGGGTGAAACCGGGGGCATTGCGGGTGCGCCAATGTTCGGCGGCGAGGTTGGGCCGCGCGGTCAGCACCTCGGCCAGCGCCAGATCGGTCAGCGAGGAGGCGCGGATCGGGGTGCCATTCCGTGCAGCTCCCTGTCCCTGGGCCGCGGTGTACATCAGACCGCGCTGCGGCAGGTAGATCACCGCAGCTGTAACCCGGCCCGCGGTGGCAATGGCAAGAGAATGCGCCCAGGTGCGCGAGCCTTCGGCAAAGGCGCGGGTGCCGTCTATGGGGTCGATGATGAAGACGCTGTCGCGGCTTAACCGGTCGGCGCTGTCCTCGGTTTCTTCGGATAGCCAGCCATAATCAGGCCGCGCCTCGGGCAGCATCTCTTCCAGCAGCGCATTCACCGCCAGATCTGCCTCGGTCACCGGCCCCTGACCGCCGGGCTTGTCCCAGCGCCGCGCCGTTGGCCCGCTGTAGCGGCTGGCGATCTCGCCCGCAGCCTCGGCGGCGCGGATCAGCAGTTCGAGGTCCGTAAGGCCCTTTGCCTGTTCTTCTGTCTGGGCGTCGTCAATTGCCGGCAAGCGTCATCCCCTCGACCAGCAGAGATGGTACAACGCGGGACAGGTAGCTCCGCGCGTCATTGGCGGGCACGATCCGCATCAGCATGTCGCGCAGATTGCCCGCGATGGTGCATTCGTTCACCGGATAGGCGATTTCACCGTTCTCGACCCAGAACCCTGAGGCGCCGCGCGAGTAATCGCCGGTGTTGGGATTGATGGTTGAGCCGATCAGCGAGGTGACGAGCAACCCGGTCCCCATGCCCGCAATTAGATCGGCGCGGCTTTGATCGCCCTCAGTCAGCGCCACGTTCCAGTTGGATGGCGACGGCACCGAGCCGATGCCACGGGCGGCGTTTGCGGTGCTTTCCATCCCCAGTTTGCGGGCCGAGGCCAGATCCAGCGTCCAGCCGGTCAGGGTGCCGTCCTCGACGATGGCGCGGCGGCGGGTGGCCAGACCTTCACCATCAAAGGGGCGCGAGCCTGCAATGCGTGGGCGGTGGGGATCCTCGATCACCGACAGATGCGTGGGCAGCACCTGCTGTCCCAGACTGTCCTGCAGCCAGGAGGAGCCGCGAGCGATGGCGGCGCCATTCACCGCCGACAGAAGATGACCGACCAGCGATGCGGAAATCCGTTCGTCGAACAGCACCGGATAGGTGCCGGTCTTGGGCCTGCGTGCGTTCATCCGCGCCACGGTGCGTTCCCCGGCGTTGCGACCGATCTCTTCGGCGCTGCGCAGGTCGCTTTGATAGGTGCGGGAATCGCCGTCGTAATCACGCTCCATCCCGGTGCCGGTGCCCGCGATGCCGGTGCAGGAAATCGACCGGCCGGTGCGGGTGTAGCCGCCGGAAAACCCGTTCGAGGTCGCCAGATAGACCGAGCTGCGGCCATAGCCCGCGCCTGCGGATTGCACCTGGCTGATCCCGTCGATGGCCTGACAGGCGGCTTCGGCGGCCAGCGCATCCTCTTGCAGGGCGGCCGGGGCCGGATCGGCGGTGGGGTCGTTCAGATCCAGCGCCGCAAGGTCCCAGTCCTGCGCTAACTGATCCGGTGCGGCAAGGCCGGTATAGGGGTCCTCGGGCGCCTCTCGGGCCATGGCCACGGCGCGTTCGGCCATGGCGGCAATGGTTTCGGGGCGGCTGTCGGAGGAGGAGACCAGCGCCTGACGCTGGCCCAGGAAGACGCGCAATCCCAGATCGGTGCCTTCGGAGCGTTCGGCATGCTCCAACTGGCCCTCGCGCACCTCGATGCTGAGGGAACTGCCTGCAGCGGCCATGGCATCGGCAGCATCTGCGCCTGCCTTGCGGGCGGCATCGATCAGGGCATGGCAAAGCGTCTCGGGGGTCTGGGTCATGGGCGTCTCGGGCCATCCTGTTGCTGCGGGTCGCCATAGAGCTAGCCAGAGGAACCCCCTGCTGCAAGGGCGCAGGGACAATTGCCGCAAGAAAAAGGGACCGCGCAAAGGCGGTCCCGCAAAGCGTTTTTGCTGTGGGTCAGCTTATTTGATGCGCTGGCCGTTGGCGAGGATCTTGCCGTCTTCGGAAATCTCGATCTTCGAGTTCAGCGTGTCTTCGCCTTCGCCGGGAACAGCCAGCATGCCCATCATCATCCGGGCGCCCATGGCGTCATCATCGCTCATCAGGCCCATTTCGATCAGCTTGTCCATCAGGGTGTTGGCGCCGGTCAGCGACAGGTTCGCTTCGCCCGAGGGGGCCGGCATGCCGTCAAAGCTGGTCAGATCATCGTTGTTGAAGGCGAAATCGCCGGTACCGGTCAGCTTGGCACCCGCTGCCGAGACCAGCAACTCCTGGATGGTGACCGCGTTCAACTCACCCGGTGCGACCTCGCCATCCTCGACCTTTTCCATGGCTTCGGCATCAAAGACGTCGAACAACACCTTGCCCTTGCCGGTGAGGCTCAGCACGACGCTGGCCGGATCATGCGGCAGGGCGCCGGCCGGATCGACCATGCCCCAGAGCATTTCTGGAACCGCGAAGTCGCGCAGCGCCACGCCAAGCGCGAAGTCCTGTTCTTCCTCGGACTTGGCAAGGGGAATGGTGATGTTGAAACCAGCCTCGGCCATGCTGAGCGCCAGTGGGAAGGGAATGTCCGATCCGGTGACGTTGAAGGCCATGTCCTTTTGCGTGACGTCATAGGTCAGTTTGCTTGCGTCCATCGCAACGCCAAAGTTGCCGCCGCCCGAGGTGCTGTCAAAGGTCAGGCTGTCGCTGCCATCCTGAAAGGCAAAGGCAGAGGTGCCGCTGGTGTAGGAGAAATCGGTATCAAGACCAAAACCGGCGGCCAGCAGCGCGGAGAAATCACCGCTCTTGTCCAGATCGGCCGGAACCGTGCTGGTGCCATGCGCCTGAAGCTGCTGCATCGCGCCGTTGAAGGAGGCGAAATCCTCGCTGTCCGGATCCTTGAAGCCAAGATCATAGCTCAGCGCTGAAGCGGTCCAAGTCTGATCGTAGCTGCGCACCCCGGCCAGCGACATGGTGGTTTTTGTCACCATGTCGGACAGGGAGACGGTGCCCCGGATCGCATCCTGGGGGATGTCCTCGCCAGTGGCTTCCAGCCCGTCCAGCGTCATCGTCATCTCGCTGGTGGCATAGTCATAGGTCATGTTCTCGGAATCACCCGAGACCGTCACCGGCGTGCCGTCGTGGGTGATGATCAGATTTACCGTCAGCTTGTCATCATCTTCGCTGGCGCGCACGGTCAGCGGAAATTCCTTGGGCACCAGAATGCTGACGGTTCCGTCGCTATTCTCGGTGAATTTGATCTCGGGCATGCTGAGCCCGGCGGTCACGTCTTCTTCGTCGGGGATCGGCATCATCATCGACAGATCGGACACCGTCAGCGTGTCGCCCGACATGCTTTCGGTGGCGGTCACCTCGTAACCGGTGCCGGTCATGTAGGATTTCCAGTCGGACCAGACGTCCTTGGCGCTGAGATCGGCCAGCGCCCCCTGGGCGGAAACAGTCAGAAGAAGAGCGGCGCCACAGCTGCGCGCGAGAAAAATGGACATGGGTGAAACCTTTCGTAGCAAGCGTTGGATACCATGGTCCGTCGCGGCGCCACCGGCGTCAAGGGGCCTGGGGCTGGACCGTTCCCCCTAGGGAGTTTACCACAGAGGGGAACCACTGTCGCGATACAGGTATTGGAGAGAAATCATATGGATATGCAGGGCAAGACGGTCGTCATCACAGGGGCCAGCCGCGGTATCGGAGCCGATGCAGCAAGGGTTTTCGCCGCCGCGGGGGCCAACCTGGCGCTGCTGGCGCGCAGCACCGATGCGCTGGGCGAACTGGTCGGGGAACTCGGCGGAAATGCGCTCGCCTTTGCCTGTGATGTGGCGGAACCAAGCGCGGTTGCGGCGGCGCTGGAAAAAGCACACGAGCATTTCGGAAGCCTTGATGTGCTGATCAACAACGCCGGGGTGATCGAACCGATCGCGCGTCTGGAAGAGGCCGATCCAGCGGCCTGGGGCAAGCTGATCGATATCAACATCAAGGGTGTATTCAACGGCATCCGCGCGGCACTGCCGTTGATGAAACCCGCCGGGGGCGGCACCATCATCACGGTGAGTTCCGGCGCTGCGCATAACCCGCTGGAGGCCTGGAGCGCCTATTGCACCTCAAAAGCCGGGGCTGCGATGCTGACTCGCGCCCTGCACCTGGAGGAAGGCGGCAACGGCATCCGCGCCATGGGCCTGTCGCCGGGCACCGTCGCGACCCAGATGCAGCGCGAGATCAAGGCCAGCGGCATCAACCCGGTCAGCGAGCTCGATTGGGAAGATCACATTCCCGCAGAATGGCCCGCCAAGGCGCTGTTGTGGATGTGCGGCAGCGATGCCGATGATTTCCTCGGCCAGGAGATTTCCCTGCGTGAAGACGCGATCCGCCGCAGGGTGGGTCTGGTATGATCAATCTCGAGATTTCGAATGAGGGCCTTTGGGTGGTGACGATCAACCGCCCGGACAAGGCGAACTCGCTGACGGCTGAGATGCTGACGGAACTGGCCGAGATCGCCGAACGCGCGGGCGAGGCGCGAGGCTTTATCCTGACCGGTACCGGCAAGGTGTTCAGCGCCGGCGCCGATCTGGAGGCGGCGCGCGCGGGGCTTGCGACCTCGCCCCTGTGGGAGCGGCTGTCGGGCGCCATCGCGGCGCTGCCCTGCCTGACCATCGCGGCGCTGAACGGCACGCTGGCCGGGGGCGCCAACGGTATGGTGCTGGCCTGTGATATCCGTCTGGCGGTGCCGTCGGCAAAATTCTTCTATCCGGTGATGAAGCTTGGCTACCTGCCGCAACCTTCGGACCCGGCGCGGATGGTGGCCTTGATCGGCCCGGCGCGCACCAAGATGATTCTGGCCGCCGGTCAGAAGATCGAGGCGGAAGAGGCCTGCGCTTGGGGGCTGGTGGACCGGATCGTGGAACCGGGTGCCCTGATGGACAGCGCCCGCGCCCTGCTGAGCGATGCGCTGGCGGCCAAGCCGGAGACCGCGCGCGGGATCCTAGAGATGTGCCGCTAGGAAGGGCACGGGCGGCTCCCGCCCGTCCTTGGGGCATGCCATGCCCCGCGTCCCGTTGGGCGTAGCGCCGCGCTGCCGCGCGGCGTTTTCTTTTCGCTGAGAGGCCCTTTGAGGGCAGAAACTGCCTCAACAGGGCCATATCGAGTATAGAGGCACCGTCACCGCCTCAAGGCGCTTTGCCCCTGCTGTGCAGGGTGGCCTGCGGCCAGCCTTGACCCGCTGTCGGTGCCGGAGCAGAGCGGGGGCGCATCACCGCTTGCGCCGTTTTCCGGGTACGCGGGAGGAAAAGCCGGGGGGGCGTTTCCTGACCCAGGCGATGAAGCGGGCGAGGCGCGGATGGCTGCGCAGCGCGTCGATGGTGGCATAGTCGCGGGCCAGCTCGGCCTCGCTGAGGGCGGCGTGGATTTCGCGGTGGCAGATATGATGCAGCAGCACGGTGGGGCCGCCCTTGCCACCTTTGAGTTTCGGGATCAGGTGGTGCAGGCTTTGCGGCACGTTCGCGGGGATGGGGCGGCTGCAGAGGGGACATATGGGTGTCGGGTTCGGCTCTGGCATCCTGACCTCTCGTCTTTGCGGCTGGACTGCATTAGATGCGGCGCAGATGGATGCGGGCAAGGGGCGGAAGGCGGAGTTTCATGGCGGGGCAATCGGAACAGTGGGATGCGGTGGTCATCGGCGGTGGGCCTGCGGGGTTGCTGGCGGCTGAGGAACTGGCGCGCGCAGGCTATCGCGTGCTGGTGGCCGAGGCCAAACCATCGCTTGCGCGCAAGCTGTTGATGGCGGGGAAATCCGGTCTGAACCTCACCAAGAATGAACCCTTTGACGATCTGATCACGCAATATGGCGGGGCGCGAGCATGGCTGGCGCCGATGTTGCGGGACTTTGACGCCGAGGCGGTGCAGGACTGGGCACGGGGCCTGGGGCGGGATCTGTTTACCGGCTCCACCGGACGGGTATTTCCCAGGGAAATGAAAGCCTCGCCACTGCTGCGGGCCTGGCTGGCGCGGCTGGAGGATCTGGGCGTTGCGCGCCGCACCCGCTGGCACTGGACTGGCTGGGAGGGGGACTGCCTGAGTTTTGAGACGCCCGAAGGAACTGTACAGCTGCGCGCGGGGGCAACGGTTCTGGCGCTAGGCGGTGCAAGCTGGGCGCGGCTCGGCTCGGACGGGGCCTGGGCGGAGTTGCTGGCGGCGCGGGGTGTGGCGTTGGCGCCCTTCAAGCCTGCCAATGCCGGGCTAGTGGTGGATTGGTCAGATCACATGGCGGCGCATTTCGGCGTTCCGCTGAAAGGGATTGCGCTGCGCGCGGGGGCGCTGTCGTCGCGCGGGGAGGCGGTGATCTCAAACCGGGGTCTGGAAGGGGGCGGAATCTACGCCATTTGCGCGGCGGTGCGGGAGGGCGCGGATTTGACGCTGGACCTGCTGCCGGATCTGACCGTGGAAGAGGTGACGCGCAGACTGACGCGCCCGCGTGGCAAGGCGAGCCTTGCCAATTATCTGCGCAAGGCGCTGAAACTGACGCCTGCGCAGATCGCGCTGATGCAGGAATTTGCCCGGCCGCTACCGCAGGATTCTGCAGAGCTTGCGGCGCGGATCAAGTCCCTGCCGGTGCGCCATTCCGGGCTGCGGCCGATGGATGAGGCGATCTCGACGGCTGGCGGAGTGTGCCGTGAGGCGCTGGATGCGGTGCTGATGCTGAAAGAAATCCCCGGCACCTTTTGCGCCGGGGAGATGTTGGATTGGGAGGCTCCCACGGGGGGCTACCTTCTGACCGCTTGCCTTGCCACCGGGCGCTGGGCCGGACGTGGTGCGGTCGATTACTTGGCCAGCGCTGCGGTGCGCTGAAAGGCGTCGCGGCTGCGCACGGTCTTGGAATAGTCGAGCAGGGCACGGCTTTCGACCGGGAACTTGGCGCCATAGGCCCAGTTCAGGCAATGCACGCAGATGATATCGGCGATGGTGAACGCGTCCCCCATCAGGTAGGGGCCGGTCAGGCGCGCTTCGAGCCGGGCGATGTTGCGCTCGAACTCCCAGCGCAGGCTGTCCTTGATTTCGGGCACGCGCTGCTCTTCGGGCAGGGCAAAGCTGTGGCGGGCGGCGGTCCAGAGCACGGCGTCGATTTCATCCAGGATCTGATGGGTGACGGCATCCTGTTTGGCGCGGGCCATGGTCCCCGCGGGCGCGGTCAGCGCGCCGTGTTTGTCCGCCAGATAGGTGATGATGGCGGTGGAATCGGTGATCACCTCGCCATCTTCGACCAGCGCCGGAACCTTGCCCGAGGGGTTCACGGCGACGATATCCGGGCTGTGCGGGGCGGCGGTATTCAGATCATAAGGCTGGCCAAGTTCTTCGAGCGTCCAGATCACGCGGAAGGCGCGGGTCATCGGTTTGCCGATCACGGTGTACATAGGTTTCTCTCCCTCAGGTTTTGCTGCGCATCAGATGCGCGCAGCTGTCTTTGCGTCAAGGCTGAAGCCTGCCTGCACCCGTCGATGGCCGCAGAACGTTGCGGCCTTTTGGGCCCTTACTGGCGGGCGCGGCTGAGCATCGCCAAGCGGATCAGTGCCCGCTCCATCAGCGCCAGCGCCGGGGCGGTCTGCCCGGCTGATCGCAGCTGCAGGTCGGTATCGGTCAGAATGGTCAGCGCGGTCTGCAGCTTGGCGGCGCCCCAGCCCTGTGCCTGCCGCAGCACCCGGTCGCGGCGCTTGCCATAAAGCGGTGGGCGCAGGCGGCCGATGCCCTGCGCCGGACCACCGGGATCGGCGGCCACGGTGTAAAGCGTGCGGAAATGGCGGGTCGCCCCGATGCAGAGAGTCACCGCATTGGTACCCTGCGCCTGAAGGCGGCGCAGAAGCGGGCCGATCTCGGCGCTGCGCCCCTCGGCCACCACGTTCAGCACATCGTCAAGCGCCGCTTCGGTGGATTGCGGCGCGACGGCGTCGATATCCTCAAGGCTCAGGGGGCTGCTGTCCTGGTATTTGTAGAGCGCCAGCTTTTCGATCATGCGGGAGAAATCGCCGGGGCCGATGTCATTGGCGATATCGGTCAGCGCCGACATGCTGTCGCCGGGCACATCGCGGATCTGCGCTTCTGAGAGGATCCGCTCGATCTCAGCTCGCGAGGGCGGATCGTCATAGATGCCGGTGGCATAGGCATTGCGATGCGATTCGAAACCCTTGCGCAGTTTCGATGTGGCTTTCAGCTGTCCGGCGGTGACGACGATCTGGGCATCGCCTGGTTGCCAGTCCTCCAGCGCCGCGAGAATCGCAGGGGCGGCGCTGTCGTTGGCCTCTTCGACAAAGACCGCACGTGGGCCGGGAAAAAAGCCGACCGCCTTGACCGCGTCCAGAAGCTGTGCCGGATCCTTGCGCAATTCGGAGCCGGGCATCCGGGTCAGGCGCATTTCTTCCTCAGCGGCGGCGCCCAGCAGGGCCGCCAGCATCTGTTGCCGTTTCAGCGCCACCCGCATGGCATCGGCACCATAGATCAACAGGCCCGTCTTGTCCGGGTCGGGCTTTTTGAAATAGCCCTCGGCGTCGCGCGGGGAGAGCTTCATTCCGCAGTCGGCGCCGCAGCGGCCAGATCCGCAGTGGTCAGCACCCGGGCGGTGATCTGGTCAGCCAGAATCTGCATCAGCCGCGCATTGGCATCGCGTTCCCCGGCCAGGGTTTCCACCGTCGATCCGGTGGCAGAATAGCCGGTAAAGGCATCTTCGCTGCCGCTGGCCACGATCACGCCGTCGGACAGGCGGGTCAGGCTGTAGCTGGCAACGCCGACGATGGAATAGCGGGTGGTTTCATTACCCGCGGTGATCGCCTGACCTTCGCTGCGGGTGCGCAGCGACAGGTCCAGCCGGTAATCGCCGCCAGAGGCGCGGCCAAGCCGTTCCTCCAGATTGCGGACCAGCAGGTAGGCGTTCACTTCGTTGTCGGTCTTGATCTCCTCGGGGGACTGAATGGCGATCTTGCCATAAAGCGCCGCGCCGGTGCCCCCCGGCGCATAGACCGGGGTGAAACCACAGGCGGCCAGCCCCAGCAACAGGACCAGCGGCAGCGCGAGGATATGCCTTGGATCAGGCAACGACATTGACGATACGACCCGGCACGACGATCACCTTCTTCGGGGCGCCGCCATTCAGCGCCTTTTGCACAGCTTCGTGCGCCAGCGCGCGTTTTTCAACCTCGGCCTTGTCCAGATCCTTGGCGACGGTGATTTCGCCGCGGCGTTTGCCGTTGATCTGGATCGGCAGGGTGACGCTGTCCTCGACCAGCATCGATTCGTCGGCAGCGGGCCAGTTGGCCGTGGCGACCAGACCTTCGCCGCCCTGCGCTTCCCAGACGGCCTCGGCCAGGTGCGGCGTCATTGGCGACATCAGCTGCGCCAGCGCCATGATCGCCTGTTTCTGTGCCGCCGCGCCCGCCTTGGATTTGGCCAGCGTATTGGTAAAGGCGTAAAGCTTGGCAATCGCCGCGTTGAAGCCGAAGGATTCGACACCCAGCGTCACGTCGCGGATCGCCTTGTGCATCTCGCGCAAAAGATCCTCGTCGCCGTTGCCGGACGCACCCGGGTCCATCTCTGCGATCTTCACGGAGAGGTTCCAGACCCGGTTCAGGTGCTTGTAAGCGGCCTCGGCCCCGGCTGCGGTCCATTCCACGTCGCGCTCCGGCGGGCTGTCGGACAGCACGAACCAGCGCGCGGTATCGGCGCCAAAGGCCGAAATGATGTGCAGCGGGTCGACCACGTTGTTCTTGGATTTCGACATCTTGGCCGAGGGAATCACCTCAACCTCGGCGCCGGTCTCCTTGAGGAAGGCCTTGCCGTCGCGCAGTTCGACCTCTTCGGGGTAGTGATAGACCGGGCGGCCATTGTCGCCTTTGGTCTGGTAGATCGCGTGGGTCACCATGCCCTGGGTAAAGAGCGCGTCGAACGGTTCTTTCGACTTCTCCGGCAGGTGGCCGCAGATGTGCATCGCGCGGGCGAAGAAGCGCGAATACAGCAGGTGCAGAATCGCGTGTTCGATGCCGCCGATATACTGGTCAACGTTCATCCAGTAATCGGCCTCTTCCATTACCGTGGGCGTTTCGGCGCGCGGCGCGGTGAAGCGGGCGAAATACCAGGAGGAATCGACGAAGGTATCCATGGTGTCGGTTTCGCGCTGGGCAGGCTTGCCGCATTTCGGGCAGGCGCAGTCGCGCCAGCTGGGGTGGCGGTCCAGCGGGTTGCCGGGCACCGAGAAATCGATGGCCTTGCCGTCTTCGTCATAGGGCAGGGCGATCGGCAGGTTTTCCTTCTTCTCCGGTACCACGCCGCAGGCGTCGCAATGGACCACGGGAATCGGGCAACCCCAATAGCGCTGACGGCTGAGCCCCCAGTCGCGCAGGCGGAATTTGGTGACGCCTTCGCCCCAGCCTTCGGATTCGGCCTTGTCGATGGTGGCGTTGATCGCCTCTTCACCGGTGGCCACGTCCAACCCTGCGAAGTGGTTGATCCATTTCACCTTTTCGGTCTTCGGAGGCACAAAGGCCTCGTTTTCGACCGGCTTGGGGTCGTCCAGCGCCAGGAAGGTGTCGGTGACCGGCAGGTCGTATTTGCGGCAGAAATCGAGGTCACGCTGATCATGCGCCGGGCAAGCAAAGATCGCGCCGGTGCCGTAATCCATCAGGATGAAGTTGGCGATCCAGACCGGCAGTTCCCACTCCGGGTTCAGTGGATGTTTGACGCGGATGCCGGTGTCGCGGCCCAGTTTCGGCGCGGTCTCAATCGCCTCGGCGGTGGTGCCGCCCTTGCGGCATTCGGCCAGGAATTCAGCGAGTTCGGGGCTTTCGGCCTCAAGCTGCTTGGCAATCGGGTGGTCCGGGGAAATCCCCACGAAGGAGGCACCCATCAGCGTGTCGGGGCGCGTGGTGTAGACCTCGATCGACTCACCACCGTCGGCGCGCTCAAAGGAGAACTGCAGGCCGCGCGATTTGCCGATCCAGTTTTCCTGCATCAGGCGCACCTTGGCGGGCCAGTTGTCCAGACCATCAAGGGCGTCCAGCAGTTCCTCGGAATAGTCGGAGATCTTGAAGAACCATTGCGTCAGTTCGCGCCGTTCCACCAGCGCGCCGGAACGCCAACCACGACCGTTTTCAACCTGTTCGTTGGCCAGAACGGTCATGTCGACTGGGTCCCAGTTCACCACGGCGTTCTTGCGGTAAACGAGATCCTTTTCCAGGAAATCCAGGAACAGCGCCTGCTGCTGGCCGTAATATTCCTCGTCACAGGTGGCGAACATCCGCGACCAGTCGAGCGACAGGCCCAGCGGCTGCATCTGTTCGACCATGGTGTCAATATTGGCGTAGGTCCAGTCCTTGGGGTGCCCGCCCGAGGCCATGGCGGCGTTTTCCGCAGGCATGCCAAAGGCATCGAACCCCATCGGGTGCAGTACGTTGTGGCCGGTCGCAATCTTGTAGCGCGCGATCACGTCGCCCATGGTGTAGTTGCGCACATGCCCCATGTGCAGCTTCCCCGACGGATAGGGGAACATCTCCAGCACGTAATACTTCGGCTTGTCTGCCGTCCGTTTGGCCTGGAAGATTCCGGCCTTTTCCCAGGCCTCCTGCCATTTTGCTTCGATCTCGGAGGCAGAGTAACGCGACATGGATGCGGTCCTTTAGAATGAAAACGCCGGGCTGCAGGGCCCGGCGCTGGTGATACTGATGTTTTGCACGTCTTTCCAGAGGGCAGCGTGTTAGAACTTTTTGTCTGCGATCCGCAGCTGGCGCGCCCGCGCGAGAATCGCGTCCTCAACGGCGCGCACGGTGCCCGCGCTGACCGATCCGCCCCGGCTTTGCAGCGAGACATTGAGCGAGCGCGCGTCCAGCGCCGGGTCGCGCACGTGCACCGTGGCGCGATACGCCCGGCCGCCGCCCGGCGGCGTGCCGTAGCCGGTGACGATCACGCCGGTGAACGGGTCCACCGTCTGCACCGGCAGGAAGTTCAGCACATCCAGCGTCGCCGCCCAGATGTAACGGTTCACATTCACCGTCTGATCGCCGGTGCCCGACCCGAACACGTCCCAGATGGAGGATTTGGAGTAGTTGGTCACTGCCGAATCCGAGCCCAGGTTCGCACCCCCGTCGGCATGTGGCGTCCCGACAGTCACCCGATTGAACAGGCCGCCACCGCCACCTTGCCTGCGCGCCCCACAAGCGGCCACGGCGGTGGCCAGCACGAGAATCAGCGTCAACTTTAGGGTCCGGTGCAGGGTCATTGTTTCGTTCCGAAGCGGCGGTTTCCAACCATCCTACCCAAGCCCTCGCGGGGGGGCAAGGGCCTTGTCATTTCCGGCCTTTTGCCCGCCTATCATATTGAATCCGCCCACAATGCGCATATTTCCCGCAGTCCTTTGGGTTTTCGACAAAATTCGAGTCGCCCTCCGACACATGGTAAGACTGTGGCAAAGCTGCACCATACGCCACGACTTTGCCACAATGCCGGGGCCAAGCCTTGCAAAACACCCGGCGAAGGAGTGAAACGCTCCTCATACCCACACCGGATTCTCTGGTATGGGCGTATGATTTTTAAACCGAGGGAAAAACTATGAAAAAAGTTCTCTTCGCAACGACGGCGCTGATTGCTACTGCCAGCATGGCCGCCGCCGAAGTGCGGATCAGCGGCTACGGTCGTTTCGGTCTGGGCTACACCAGCGGCAGCGACGCGCGCACCGCCGGCGGCGTCCAGGTCACTGGTGGATATCCGAACAACGGCAACGAACAGGCAATCAACGGTGCGTCCAAGAGCCAAATCATCAGCCGTATGCGTCTGCAGTTCGACATGTCGACGGAAACCGACGGCGGCGTGGCCCTTGGTGGTCGTATCCGCACCGAGTCCGATACCGGACAAAGCAGCGCATCGCAGACCGTGCTCTGGAGCGCCCCGCGCTTCTACGCCACCGTTGGCGGGTTCACCCTGGGTGTCGGCAACATCATCGGCGCTTTCGAAGGTGTTCCGGGTGCCTATCTCGAGACACGCTCCGCCGGTAACGGTCTTGACGGCATGCAGTTCGTTTCCCACGTCGGCAACGTGAACAACGAATACTTCAACTGGGATTACTTTGACTCCGACGGCGTCGGCTTCAATGGCGTCGAAGCTCTGTATTCGGCTGGCGCATTCAGCGCGCATGTGTCCTACAGCGTCGACGATGGCTCCGCCGCCGTTACGTCCCTGCCGAACCCGGCACCTGTGGGCTCCGGCGCTGTCACGGCGTTGAACCGCAAGCGTTCCGCGGTGAACCTTGCCTACACCTTCGGTGACTGGACAGCTGCGGTCGGCTTCCAGGATTCGAACTACCGTTTCGAAGACAAGGCGTTTGTCTCCATCGCAGGTCAGCTGGGTCAGTTCGGCGTTCGTCTGGCTTATGCTGACAACGACGGCATCGACAAGTTCGGTCTCTATGGCAACATGGACATCGGCGCGGCTTCCAACATCGTGCTTTGGGTGACCAGCGAAGACGCGGTTTCCGCCACTGACGTTGCCAACGGTCGTAACGACAACCGCGATGCGATTGCCACTTCGAACCAGCAGGAAGGTACCTCCTACGGTATCAACTATTCGTATGACCTCGGTGGCGGCGCTTCCTTCGAAGCCGGTGCCCAGCGGTCTTCGTATGGCAACACTCAGGTTCAGGCCGGCGCTGTATTCAGCTTCTAAGCTGAACCACAGCACGCTGAACGCGTGAACTTGGGCGGGTCTTCGGACCCGCCCTTTACTTTTGCGCGGCAGTTGTGTTTGGTGAACCCGAACGCAACTGTACGGGGCACACTATGCCGCTGGACGACATTCTGGCCCGCGTCGCGGCCGCCGAAACCAGGGCCGGGCGGGACAACGGGTCTGTCACCCTGATCGCGGTCTCCAAGATGCAGCCCGACGAAAGGGTGCGCGCGATGCTGGAGCAGGGCCATCGCGTTTTCGGTGAAAACCGGGTGCAGGAGGCGGCCGGGAAATGGCCGGGCTTCCGCGCCGAATTCGACGGGGTCGAATTGCACCTCATCGGCCCGCTGCAGACCAACAAGGCCCGCCAGGCCATGGCCCTGGCGGATGTCATTCATACGCTGGACCGGCCCCGCCTGGCGACTGCGCTGGCCCGGCTGGCCCAGGAAACCGGCGCCTGCCCGGATCTGTTCGTGCAGGTCAATACCGGCGCCGAGGAACAAAAGGCCGGGGTTCTGCCCGAAAACGCGGATCAGTTTGTCGCCGACTGCCGGGCGCTGGATTTGCCAATCAAGGGCCTCATGTGCATTCCGCCTGTGGAAGAAGAGCCCAGTTTGCATTTTGCGCTCTTGGCCAAGATAGCCGCGCGCAATGGGCTGCAGGGCCTGTCGATGGGTATGAGCAGCGACTTTGAACAGGCGATTGCCTTTGGCGCTACCCACGTCCGGGTTGGGTCAGCCATCTTTGGCGCGCGTGGCTACTAAAGCGTCATGCGAAAGACCTGAATCACATAACGCTGCCTGAAATCAAAGATTGGGGCGCGTTACGTGATACCTGATGTTTCAAGTATTTCGTCAGACGCTATAGAAGATTTTGAGAAGATTTTGCGCGCGGGCTAGCCCTTGTGCCGCTGTATTGTACGAGGGGCCAGCCCCTCGTGCTGCCGGTTTAATACGAGGGGCCAGCCCCTCGTGCTGCCGGTTTAATACGAGGGGCCAGCCCCTCGTGCTCCCCGGGATATTTCTGGAAAAACGAAGGGGGGCGGCGGTTTGTGGCAGTCGATTTGATCTGAGCCTAGCGGCCGTGCGCCAGGCCTGCGGGTATGATCAGGCGTGCGCCAGGGCGGATATGCCGGGCCAGCCAGCCAAGGTTGGGGCGTGAGAATGCCAGGCAGCCTTCGGTTGGGTAGCCCGGGCGGCGCCATTGATGCAGGAAGATGGCCGAGCCGCCTTTGGGGGTGGCTCTGGGCCAGTTCCAATCGGTGATCAGCACCAGATCATAAAGCGGATCGGCGCGGCGCAGGCGCTCGTGACTGTAGCTATGCGGCGTGCGGACCATCAGGTTGTAGTCAGGATCTTTCACATCGTCTGACCATAGGTCGCTGGGTCCGATCGGCACCGCCCAATCCGTGGGGGGAAGCATACGGTCCGGACGGTAGAGCATCCCGGCGATGCGATGTACGCCCACGGGTGTAGCGCCGTCGCCTTCGCGCTTGCTCCGCGTCAGCCCGCCCTTGCCGATGGCGCAGGGCAGGAGGCGCCCCATGAAACGCAGACCGCGCGGGGTCAGGACCAGATCCCGGGGAGACAGCGCGGGGGGCATCACAGCAGATGTCCGGATTTGGCCGCCTTGGTCGCGAGGTAGCCTGCGTTATGGGCGTTTTCGCCAACCTTCAGCGGCACCCGCTCGGCCACCGCGATGCCGGTCTTTTCCATCATGGCGATCTTGTTGGGGTTGTTTGTCATCAGCCGCACGGAACTGAAACCCATCTCTTTCAGAATCGCAGCGCCTAGGCGGAAATCGCGCTCGTCATCTTCGAACCCCAGCCGGTGGTTTGCCTCGACAGTGTCAAAGCCCTGGTCCTGCAGGCTGTAGGCGCGCATCTTATTGGCAAGGCCAATGCCGCGCCCTTCCTGGTTGAGGTAGAGCAGCACGCCTGCGCCCTCGTCTCCCATCTGCGCCAGTGCCCCGCGCAGCTGTGGCCCGCAATCGCATTTCAGCGAGCCCAGAACATCGCCGGTGAAACAGGCCGAATGCAGCCGCGCCAGCACGGGCTTGCTGCGGTCGGGGCGGCCGATTTCGACCGCATAATGTTCCTCGGCGCCGTCTTCGGGGCGGAAGATATGCAACCGGCCCGCCTCGGCCGCGGCCATGGGCAGGCGGGCCGCGGCCACCGGATGCAGGGGCGAACTTTGGCTGAGCAGCGGCTCGGCAGCAGCCCGGGCGATTCGGGTGAGCCCGTGCTTGGCTGCGAATTGGGCGGCCGACCCGATGGGCACCAGTAGCGCCGCGGGCAGCAGCCGCGCTGATTTCACCAGGGCAATCGCCAGACGGTGCAGATCGGCGGATCCGTCGCGCAGGCTGGTGAGCGGGCCTTTCATCGGCGTATTGAGATCATCGGCGGGATCGGCCAGCGCCTGTATCCACTGCAAGGAGGCCTGAGCGGGGACTTGGATGCGCGCGAGATCCTCATCATAGGCGCGCGCCTTCAGGGTTTCGGCGCGCCGGGCGGTCAGCGCCAGCGACACCGGGCCAAGGGCCAGAAGCTCCGTCAGCCGCTCGGGCGTCAGGCTTTCGACGGCAATCGCCAGCGCCGCGCTGTCGCCACCCTCCAGCACCACGGGCAGGCCCATGCGCAAATCGACCCGTGCGCGGGCCAGCAATTCAATCATGGTGGGCATCAGGCTCATGCGACCATCCGGAAGTTCGTGACATTATAACAGCCCTTACCTAGGCCCAAATGCAACGGAAGTGAAACAATTCCTGTCTGACGGACACGAGGGCGTGAAACTTCTGCAGCATACCTTGTCGTTGGGGGATGCTGACCGCATCTGTCTGCACACGAACTGGAGGACACCGCCATGGCGCAACTGAAGAAGATTTTGCTGGTAGACGATGACGACGATCTGCGCGAGGCGCTGAGCGAGCAGCTGATCATGACCGAGGACTTTGATGTCTTCGAAGCAGAGAATGGCCAGGCCGCCATGGAGCGGGCCAAGGAAGCGCTCTATGATCTGGTGATCCTCGACGTGGGGCTGCCCGATACAGATGGCCGCGAGCTGTGCCGCCTGCTGCGCAAACAGGGCGTCAAGGCACCGATCCTGATGCTCACCGGCCATGACAGCGACGCCGATACCATTCTCGGCCTTGACGCGGGCGCCAATGACTATGTGACCAAGCCGTTCAAATTCCCGGTGCTGCTGGCTCGGATCCGCGCCCAGCTGCGCACCCATGAACAGTCCGAAGACGCCGTCTTTGCGTTGGGTCCCTATACCTTCAAACCGGCGATGAAGCTGATGGAGACAGAGGACAACCGCAAGATTCGCCTGACCGAGAAGGAAACCAACATCCTGAAGTTCCTCTACCGGTCGAACGACGGTGTGGTGGCGCGCGATGTGCTGCTGCACGAGGTCTGGGGTTATAATGCTGGCGTGACCACTCATACGCTGGAAACCCATATCTATCGTCTGCGCCAGAAGATCGAACCCGATCCCTCCAATGCCCGTATTCTGGTAACGGAATCCGGTGGCTACCGCCTGTCGACCTGACCGGATTGTGACAGTTCGGGGCTTGAAACCTGCGGGGAAAAGCTGTTGACGCAGATCAAAGATCTGTCTGTCAGTCATCTTTACCCTGATCCCATCCCGCGCATATCCGGGTCATGATATGCACCTCCCTGTTGGACTGGGCCGGGCCTTGTGCCCGGCCTTTTTTTGTCTGCGGACTTACAGGGGGGGATCGGGGGAGCCGGAGAAATAGGCTCTGGTATCCGACGGGCCGGGAGGGCAAGAATAGCGCCGAGCCGCTGCCATGACCCGCTGTTACGAAAGAGACGCGCAATGCCCTTTACCCTTGCCACCTGGAACATCAACTCTGTCCGCCTGCGCGAGCCGATCGTGCTGAAGCTGCTGCAGGAAGAGGCGCCCGATGTCCTGTGCCTGCAAGAGTGCAAGAGCCCGGTCGACAAGATCCCGATGGAGGGCTTTGCCGCGCTTGGCTATACCCACATGATCGCGCGAGGGCAGAAGGGGTACAACGGCGTCGCTATCCTGTCGCGGATGCCCATCACCGAGGTCGGCAGCATGGATTTTGCCGATCTGGGCCATGCCCGCCATATTGCGGGTCAGCTGGACAATGGCGTCACCATCCACAACTTTTACGTCCCTGCCGGCGGCGACAAACCCGACCGCGAGATCAACGAGAAATTCGGTCAGAAGCTCGACTACCTCACTGGCATGCGGGACTGGTTCCACGGCGAAAAGCCACAGAAATCGATTCTGGTCGGCGACCTCAACATCGCCCCGCGCGAAGACGATGTCTGGGACCACAAGAAACTGCTGAAGATCGTCAGCCACACCCCGGTCGAGGTCGAACACCTCGCCGAGACGCAGGATGCAGGCGACTGGGTCGATATCACCCGGCAGGACATCCCGGATGGGCGACTCTATAGTTGGTGGTCCTACCGGGCAAAGGACTGGGATGCAGCGGATAAGGGGCGGCGTCTGGATCATGTCTGGGCGACGGGCGACATTTCCAGCGCAGGTCACTCTAGCCGCGTTCTGCGGGACGCCCGTGGTTGGGAAAAACCCAGCGATCACGCACCGGTCTTTGCCACCTTCGACCTTTAGGCAGAGGGTGGGGCGCTTCCGCCTGCTTTGGAGCAATCGTTGATTGCCCCGCCGCAGTTGGGCCGGGCGCCGTGCTGACGCACGGCGCGGTGCCGTGTTCAGAAGTCACCGTCGTGGAGAAACAGCAGCGCGGTAACGCGCTGCCCGGCCCAAGGCCGCATGAAGTCGCCCCATGGGGCGGCTGCGGGCGCGGGAGGGCGTGCCATCAGTGCAGCCATTTTGCATATTCCGGGCGTTGCACCTGCATGTCCTGATACAGCCAGACCATCCTGTCAAAGAACCAGAGTTTTCCGCCGACCATCAGGCTGAGACCGAACAGTGTCAGACCTGGGTCCAGCTGCCACACCCCGTAAACCCACGGAACAACGCCCAGCCCGGAGATCAGGGTCAGGATCCTGGCCCATTGCGCGTGATGCGGTGGGATCGGCACCTTGGCACGGTTCAGAAAGACCCGTTCGCCGAAGGTGCCCCGCGCTGCCCAGCTGTCGGTTGTGGCTGGCGGGCCAAAGGCGCGCGGGTTCCACCATGTCCATATCAGTACCAGAGCAACCGGCGCCAAAGCGCCCCACCCGAGCCAGAGATGAGACCAGACCGCGAGGGTCATAAGCGGGAGGATCGACACCCGGCTGTAAACGCTCAGCGGATTTGCGTGACGGGCCCAGGCAGCGTCGTCCATAGCCATCAGGCGCTCGGACAGGGCAAAGATGTCGATGCGCGGAACCGGCACGCGGCAACTCCTCTCTTGGTTTCTTGGCCTTGGGATTCCATATAGGGGGCAAGTTCCAAACGGAGAACAAGAGCATGATGGATATTCTCGGAGGCGCAGGCGCGCCCACGCCCGCAGGTGATCTGATCAAGGACGTCACAGAAGCGACCTTTATGCAGGACGTGGTCGAGGCCTCGATGCATGCGCCGGTGATCGTCGATTTCTGGGCGCCCTGGTGTGGCCCTTGCAAGACATTGGGTCCGGCGCTGGAGGCGGCTGTCACGCGCGCCAATGGCGCGGTCACCATGGCCAAGATCGATGTGGACCAGAACCAGCGTCTGGCGCAGGCGCTGGCGCAGCAGGGGCTGCCGCTGCAATCGATCCCCACAGTGGTGGCCTTTGTGCAGGGCCGCCCGATCGACATGTTCCAGGGCGCGCTGCCACCAAGCGAGATCGACGCCTTCCTGAAAAAGGTGATTGAGGCCGCAGGCGGGGAAGCAGGCGGTGGCCTTGGTGAGGCGCTGGAGGCGGCTGAGGAAATGCTCGCCGAAGGCGCGGCGGCCGATGCGGCGCAGACCTTTGCCGCGGTTCTGGGCGAGGATGACAAGAACGCCGCCGCCTATGGTGGTCTGGCGCGGGCGCATATCGCGATGGAAGATCTGGATCAGGCCGAGGCAATTCTGAACGGCGCGCCTGCCGAGATTTCCGACGCGCCCGAGATCGAAGCGGCTCGGGCCCAGATCGAGCTGGCCCGTCAGGCGCAGAATGCCGGTCCGGTAGCCGATCTGCGCGCCAAGGTCGAAGCCGACCCGGCCGACCATGCAGCGCGTTTCGATCTGGCGCAGGCTCTGCATGCGGCTGGTGATGCCGAGGCGGCGGTGACCGAACTTCTGGAGCTGTTCCGCCGTGATCGCGAATGGAACGACGGCGCGGCCAAGGCGCAGCTCTTCACCATCTTCGAGGCGTTGCCTGCCAACGATCCGGTTGTTCTGAACGGGCGCCGCAAGCTGAGCTCGATGATATTTGCCTAAAGGCACCTGCGCGCTAAACTGAAGGCTATGTTTAAGCCTGCAGATCTGCCTGACACGATTCCCGTGTTTCCCTTGCCCGGGGCGCTATTGCTGCCCCGGTCAAAGCTGCCCCTTCATATCTTCGAACCGCGTTATCTTCAGATGCTGGAAGACACGCTGAAGACGCGCACGCGGCTGATCGGGATGGTACAGCCCTGTCCGCTGCGCAGCGGTGATGCCGAGGGGCTGCATGCCATCGGCTGTGCCGGGCGCATATCGCAATTTTCCGAAACCGATGACGGGCGCTATCTGATCACCCTCTCCGGGATATCCCGGTTCCGGGTGGTGCAAGAATGCGATGGCTTCACGCCCTACCGCCGCTGCGAGGTGAATTGGAGCGGCTTTGAGGGTGATCTGGGCCGGAGCGAACCGGATTGCGGGTTCGAACGGGGGGACCTGCTGGAGCTGTTGGAACGCTTTTTCGCGGCACGCGGCCTGTCGACGGATTGGGAATCGTTGCAGGAGGCCGATGACGAGCTGTTGATCAATTCCCTGTCGATGCTGCTGGATTTCGATCCCGAGGACAAACAGGCCTTGCTAGAGGCGCCCTGCCTTGCCACAAGGCGCGAAACCCTTGTCACCCTGATCGAATTCGCTTTGCGAAGCGGTTCAAGTGAGGACCCCCTGCAATGAGTGAAGAACACACCGCCGCGCCCGCCTTTGACCGTCGCATGCTGGAGGCGCTGGTCTGCCCGGTGACCAATGCGGTTCTGGAATACGACGCCGCGGCGCAGGAGCTGATTTCCAAACCTGCCAATCTGGCCTTCCCGATCCGCAATGGGATCCCGGTGATGTTGGTGGACGAGGCCCGCCCGCTGGAGTGAGGCGAAGCCGGGATACTCCCGCGTCCGGCCTGTCCTTTGGCTGCGCCCAAGCAAGAGGTTGGGACTTGGGCCCGGCGCCGCACAAGCGGGCGGCGCGGTTGCGTCCTGATCAGATCGGCTTGCCTTGCAACAGTCGCGGCAGATCGCCGGTCAGCCCGGCGGCTTCGCGCATGAAGCCGCGGCGCAGGCCCGGGACGGCGCCTGCCAGACCCATGCCGATATCGCGGCCCAGCCGCAGCAGCGGGTTGTCGTTCGAGAACAGCTTGTTGAAGGTATCCGTCGCCAGCGCCAGCGTTGCGGTGTCAAAGCGGCGCCACTGCTGATAGCGGTCCAGCACCAGCGATGATCCGATATCCTCGCCGCGCCGGGTGGCCTCGGTCAGCACCTCGGCGAGGGCGCCAACATCGCGCAGCCCAGCGTTGAGACCCTGGCCAGCAATTGGATGCATGCCGTGGGCCGCATCGCCGATCAGCGCCATACGGTCCCCGATGAAACTGTTGGCGAGCGTCAGGTTCAGCGGATAGGTAAAGCGTTTGCCCGCAAGAGAAATCTCACCCAGGAAATCGCCAAACCGGGGTTTCAGCGCGGCGATGTAATCGGCGTCGCTCAGGCCCTGAATAGCCTCCGCAGTCTCAGTCTTTTCACTCCAGACGATGGAGGAGCGGTTGCCGGGCAGGGGCAGGATGGCCAGCGGCCCCGCGGGCATGAAGAACTGATGCGCGATGCCGTGGTGGGGTTTTTCATGCTCGATGGCGCAGACCAGCGCGGTCTGGCCGTAGTCCCAGCCGGTGCGTTTGATCCCGGCGCGGGCGGCGGTGCCGCTTTTGCGTCCGTCCGAGCCGACCAGCATGCGACCGCGCAGCTCGGCGCCATCATCCAGCGTCAGGGTGACGCCGCTCTGATCCGGTGCCTGCGCCACCACGCGGCGGCCATTCACCGTGGTGATCCGGGGCGCGTCCTCCATCGCCTGCTGAAAGGCGCGGCGCAGAAAGCGATCCTCGACCATATAGCCCATCGGCCCGTCTTCGATCTCGGTATGGTCGAAATGGATGAAGAACGGCGCGGGCCCCTCTCCGGCGTGTCCGTCGGAGGCCTTGATCTCCAGCATCGGCTGCGCCTTGTCCGCGACGTGTTGCCAAACGCCGATCCGGTTGAGCAGACGTTTGGAGGCCAGCGCCAGCGCATAGCCGCGCCCGTCGAAGCCTTCGTCCTTCAGGGCGACCTTGGGCAGCGCATCAATGACGGTGACGCTGTGGCCAGTCTGGGCCAGCGCCAAGGCCAGGGCAGGGCCGTTCAGCCCGCCGCCGACAATCAGGATATCGGAGCTGTTCTTCATGCCCTGCAATATGCGCCTTGCATTCGGAATGTCCATCGCATTGTCCGGTCTTGCGAGTGCGCGGGATTGTCCCTCAGCGCTGCTGCCGTTACCGTCCCCGGCAAAACATATGGAACACGCGACGGGAGACTTTGCGGATGCAGGACTGGCTGAAGATGACGGCTGCGGATCTGGGGCGCGGCATTGGGGCAGGGGAGATCGATCCTATTGCGCTGACCAAATGCTACCTGGAGGCCATTGACGCGCATCCGCTGCGCGACCGGATCTATACCGTGGTTACGCATGAGCGCGCCCTGGCCGAAGCGGAAGCCGCGGCCGAGCGGGCGCGGATGGATTTGCGGCGCTCGCCGCTGGATGGGGTGCCGATCAGCTGGAAAGACCTGTTCGACAGTGCCGGAACCGGTACCGAGGCGGGATCGGACCTGCTCAAAGGCCGGGTGCCGGATCAGGACGCACGGGTTCTGGCCAATGCCACCGCCATGGGCACCGTCTGCCTGGGCAAAACCCACATGAGCGAGCTGGCCTTCTCTGGGCTGGGGCTGAACCCGGTCAAGGAAACCCCGCCCTGCGTCAATGATGAGGGCGCGGCGCCGGGGGGATCGTCCTCTGGCGCGGCGGCTTCGGTGGCCTTTGGGCTGGCGGCCTGCGGTATTGGCTCGGACACCGGCGGTTCGGTGCGTATCCCTTCGGCCTGGAACAACCTTGTGGGGCTTAAGACCACGGCAGGTCGGATCAGCCTAGAGGGCGTGGTGCCTCTGTGCCTGAAGTTCGACACTGTCGGTCCGCTGGCGCGCTCGGTCGAAGATGCGGGCCTGATGCTGGGGCTGCTGGAGGGCACCAAGGGGCCGGACCTGCGCAACCCACCGTCGCTGCAGGGGCGCCGCTTTGCCGATCTGCGCACCGTGGCGCGCGATGATCTGGAGCCTGAGGTTGCCGCTGCCCATGTGGAGTGTCTGGGCAAGCTGAAGGCGGCCGGCGCTGAGATCGTACCGCTGGAGGTGCCGGAGCTGCAGGACGCCATGGATCTGAGCGGAATTCTTTATACGACAGAGGCTTATGGTCTGTGGAAGGATGTGATCGAGGCGAGCCCGGATCTGATGTTTGCCGAAATCCTGGAGCGGTTCCGCGCTGGCGGTCAGCACAGTGGTCCCGATTATGTGGCGGCCTGGGCCAAGCTGGAACAATGCCGGATGGTCTGGGATCAGGCGGTGGCGGGCTTTGACGCGGTGCTGACGCCCTCCTGCCCGATTCTGCCGCCGAACATGGCACAACTTCAAGGCGATCATGACTATTACGTCCGGGCCAATCTTCTGACCCTGCGCAATACCCGGATCGGCAACCTGATGGGGCTTTGCGCGCTGTCCTTGCCCACGAGTAAACCCAGCTGCGGCTTGCAGCTATTGGGGCAACCGGATTGCGAAGAGGCACTGTTGCGGATCGGGGCCAGCGTCGAGGCGGCGCTGTGTTGATCTGACGGCTATCGCACGTTGTTGCAAAAGCACAACTGGACCGTGGGTGCCCTATGCGGCTGGACGCAGGCGCCCACGCTCTGTACCTTATCTGCAAACGGGGCACGAATGATCCCGAAACTGAGGCAATTGTGATGAACTTCCCAGAGCGGTTTTTGAACCTGCCGCCCTATGCGTTTCCGCGTCTGCGAGCGCTGCTTGACCACCATACGCCCGGCGGGGATGTGGTGCATATGACCATTGGTGAGCCGAAACACACCTTTCCCGCCTGGGTCACGGATGTGATCGCGGAGAATGCGGCTGGGTTTAACAACTACCCGCCAAACGAAGGCTCCGAGGAACTGCGCGGCGCAATGTCTGACTGGATCGCGCGCCGCTATGGCGTGAAGATGGATGCGGACCGGCAGGTGATGGCGCTGAACGGCACCCGCGAAGGGCTCTACAATGCGGCGATGGCCCTGTGCCCGGAAACCAAGAACGGCGCCCGTCCGGCGGTGCTTATACCGAATCCCTTCTATCAGGTTTACATGGTGGCGACGATTTCCGTCGGGGCCGAGCCGGTGTTTGTGCCTGCCACGGCCGAAACCGGCCATCTGTCCGATTACGCCAGCCTGCCGACCGAGGTGCTGGACCGCACAGCGGTGGCCTATATCTGCTCGCCTGCCAACCCGCAGGGCGCAGTGGCCACGCGCGAATACTGGGCCGATCTGATCCGGCTGGCGGAAAAGCATGATTTCCGCATTTTCGCTGATGAATGCTATTCCGAAATCTACCGCGACGCTGCGCCCGTGGGTGCGCTGACCGTAGCGCAGGAACTGGGCGCCGATCCCGAACGGGTGGTGCTGTTCAATTCTCTGTCGAAACGTTCGAACCTGCCCGGGCTGCGTGCTGGTCTGATCGCGGGCGGCCCTGAATGCATTGCCCGCCTCAAACAGCTGCGCGCCTATAGCGGCGCACCGATGCCCGGCCCGTTGCAGGCTGCGGCAGCGCGGGTCTGGGCCGATGAGGCGCATGTGGAGGAAAACCGCGCGCTTTATCAGGAGAAATACCAGATCGCCGATCAGGTGTTTGATGGTCTGGAAGGCTACATGTCCCCCGAAGCCGGGTTCTTCCTGTGGCTACCGGTCAAGGACGGCGGCGAGGCGGCAGCGCTGAAGCTGTGGCAGGAAACCGGCGTGCGGGTGCTGCCGGGTGCCTATCTGGCGCAGGGCGCGCCGGGGCAGAACCCGGGTGAAGGATATATCCGCGTGGCGCTGGTCGCCCCGGCGGAGGCAACACAGACGGCGCTGACCACCCTGCGCAGCTGTCTGTACTGATACGACTGCCACGCGGCCCCGGCTGGGGGCGCGCGGCCAAAATCAATAGACCACCGGATGCCAGGATCCCGCGGCACAAGCGGGGCAGGCGCCGAAAAATGGAACCGAGGTAGGCATGGCATTTCAAACCCGCAGCCGCGATCCGTTGCTTGACAGCAACATGCAGGCAGCCATTGAAAAGCGCGGTAAGGAACTGATCGGGATCGCCCTTCTGGGGCTGGGCCTGATGGCCGCCGCGATGATCGGCTCTTATACGCCGGATGATCCCAACTGGATGGTCTCCACCGATGCGCCGGTTCAGAACTGGATGGGCCGGATGGGGGCTTCTGTGGCGGCGCCGCTGTTCATGGTTGTCGGTTGGGGCGGCGTGGCCCTCGCGGTGACGCTGCTCGCCTGGGGTGTTCGCTTCCTGCTGCATCAGGGCGCCGAGCGGGTCATCGGGCGGATTGTCTTTGCACCGGTTCTGATCGCCGTGGGCTCGGTCTATGCAGCGACGCTGGTGCCGGGCGCAGAATGGCGCGCCACTCATAGTTTTGGCCTTGGAGGTCTGTTTGGCGATACCGTGATGGGGGCGCTGCTGACGCTGGTGCCGATCAGTTCGCATTTCGCGGTCAAGCTGATGTCGCTGCTGATGGCCATTGGCATGCTGGCGCTTGGCACGTTTGTCTGCGGCTTTTCGCGTGCGGAACTGCAGCGGGCCGGACGGTTCCTGCTGGTCGGGCTTATCCTGGCCTATGGCACGCTTGCCAGCCTTCTGGGCCGTGGCGCCTCCAGCGGTGTCCAGGCGGCGCTGTCCTATCGTGAAAAACGCGCTGCCGCCGCAGAACAGGCAATGGCCGCCGAGGATGATACGACCTGGTTCGGACAGGAGGAGGAAGAGCCTCAGATGTTCGAAACCGATGTGACTGCGCCTCCGCCGATCGAGGTCGCAGCGCCTGCCGCACCGACAAAAACCGGATTGTTCTCTCGGGTGCCCAATCTGATCCGCCGCGCTGATCCCGATTTGGCTAATGCGCCGATGCCGCAGCCCGAGTTGGTCGAGAGCGCACCGCAGATCAGTGATGAGGATCTGCCGGGTGATGACCGGATTTCGCAGAAGATCGCAAATGCCGTGCGTGTGCGTCGCGCTGCTGGGCAGCCGCCGGAACCCGATCCGAAGCTGCCCCTGACCAAGGGGCGCGGTCGCCGTCCTGAGCCGCTGGTCTTCAATCCCGATCCCGCGCCCCATGCGGGGCTGCCGCCCGAACCACCACTGACCGCAGCGCATGCCCCTGCTGCTCCGGCGGAATTCAGTGCCGAGGCGCCTGCCGCCCCCGGGCCGTCGCAGGTTCCGCCCGCGCCGACCGTTGGGGCGCCTGCAGCAGACACCGGATATGGCGCCGATCTGGAGCCCGACCGGGTCCCAGCCGAGGAGTTGCCGACCCACGCGCCTGCTGAAACCGCTGAGCCCGCGATCACGGCTCGCGCAGAGCAACCCGCCGAGGGCCTGACCATCCCGGTGGCAGAGCCGCGCAAGGTGGTTGTGGAGCAGCCCCAGCGCCGCGCGCCGGAGCCGTCGACCCGCGCCAAGGCGGAAGCCCAGCCGCGGCTGGCCTTTGAAGAGAACGATTCCAGTGATTTCGACCTGCCGCCGCTGTCGCTGTTGGCCAATCCTGCCGCGGTCGAGCGTCATCATCTGAGCGATGAGGCGCTGGAAGAGAACGCGCGTATGCTGGAATCGGTGCTGGATGACTATGGCGTCAAAGGCGAGATCGTCTCGGTCCGGCCCGGCCCCGTCGTCACCATGTACGAACTGGAACCGGCGCCGGGCCTGAAGGCCAGCCGGGTGATCGGTCTGGCGGATGATATCGCCCGCTCCATGTCGGCCCTGTCGGCGCGTGTTTCGACCGTGCCGGGCCGCTCGGTGATCGGCATCGAACTGCCCAATGAAAAACGGGAAATGGTCAGCTTCCGCGAAATCCTGTCGAGCCGCGATTATGGCGATGGCACCCAGAACCTGCCGCTGGCGCTGGGCAAGGATATCGGTGGCGACGCCATGGTGGCGGACCTTTCGAAGATGCCGCACCTATTGATCGCGGGTACCACCGGGTCCGGTAAATCGGTGGCGATCAACACCATGATCCTGTCGCTGCTGTACAAGCTGACGCCGGATGAATGCCGCCTGATCATGATCGACCCCAAGATGTTGGAACTCTCTGTCTATGATGGCATTCCGCATCTTCTGTCGCCCGTTGTGACCGATCCGAAAAAGGCGGTCGTCGCCCTGAAATGGGTCGTGGGCGAGATGGAAGACCGCTATCGCAAGATGTCCAAGATGGGCGTGCGCAATATCGCAGGCTACAATGGTCGCGTGAAAGAGGCGCTTGCCAAGGGTGAGATGTTCTCCCGCACGGTGCAGACCGGGTTTGACGATGACACGGGCGAGCCAGTGTTCGAGACCGAAGAGTTCGCACCCGAGGCACTGCCCTATATCGTTGTGATCGTCGACGAGATGGCCGACCTGATGATGGTGGCTGGCAAGGAAATCGAAGCCTGCATTCAGCGTCTGGCGCAGATGGCGAGGGCGTCGGGCATTCACCTGATCATGGCCACGCAGCGTCCCTCGGTCGATGTGATCACCGGTACCATCAAGGCGAACTTCCCCACCCGGATTTCCTTCCAGGTGACCGGCAAGATCGACAGCCGCACTATCCTTGGCGAAATGGGCGCCGAGCAGCTGCTGGGGATGGGTGATATGCTCTATATGGCGGGCGGCGCCAAGATCACCCGCTGCCACGGTCCCTTCGTGTCGGATGAAGAGGTCGAGGAAGTCGTCACCCATCTGAAGCAATTCGGCCCGCCTGCCTATGTGGGCACGGTTCTGGATGGCCCGGATGACGAGAAGGCCGACGACATCGACGCGGTTCTGGGGCTGTCCACCGGCGGCAATACTACGGGCGAGGATGCGCTGTATGACTCCGCCGTGCAGATCGTGATCAAGGACCGCAAGTGCTCTACCTCTTACATCCAGCGCAAACTGGCGATCGGCTATAACAAGGCCGCGCGTCTGGTTGAGCAGATGGAGGACGAAGGGCTGGTGTCTCCGGCGAACCATGTCGGCAAACGGGAAATCCTGGTCCCCGAACAGTAGATCGGCGGATGGGTGCGCAGGGTCTCCCGCAGCGGCGGGTGGCTCTTCCTTTTCCACAGTCAGGGCTTATCTAAGGGTCATGAAACAGATTGCACTTGTCGCGGCGCTGATCCTGTGTGCCCCTGCTGCCTGGGCGGCAGAGAAGCTGAGCCTGTCGGAACTGTCGGCTTACCTGAACGCCCTGACCACGGCCGAGGCCAGTTTTACCCAGATCAACGATGATGGCACGCTGTCCACTGGCAAGCTGTATATCCATCGGCCGGGCCGGATGCGGTTCGAATATGATGGCGAAAATGGCGCCACGGTGGTGGCTGGGGCCGGGTCGGTGGTGATCCACGATCCGAAATCGAACCAGCCGCCGGAGACTTATCCGCTTAAGCGTACGCCGCTGTCGATCATCCTGGCCAAAACTGTCGATCTGGGGCAAGCCGATATGGTTGTGGGCCACCAGTTCGACGGAACGACAACGATCCTGCAGGCGCAGGACCCGGAGAACCCCGAATACGGCGGGCTGGAGCTGATGTTCACCGATGACCCGGTCGAATTGCGCAAATGGGTTGTGCATGACAGCGCCGGGGGCCGCACGACGGTGGTTCTGGGCGCTCTGGAAACCGGGGGCAAGCTATCCTCCTTCCTCTTCACCACGGGCGCAGGCAGCGGATCCCGCTGACTACTGTAGAGTCTGACCTCGGCAGCCGGTAGGCCGTCAATCATACAGCTGAATGCTCCCGCCCCCGCAGGTGCCCGGGCTTTGCCCGAACCCCTTGGCGGTGTTGGGCCGGGCGCCACGCCAAGGCGTGGCGCGCTCGGTGATATCTGAACATTCCGTGGAACACTGGCGCCCGTGGCGCGGGTCGCACCGCCGTCAGGCGGTGCCGGGCCCAACGGGGGAGGGCCTTCGCAGAAGGGTTCGAGACTGGCGGGAGTGCCCCCTAAGCGTTTCCCTGGGGCAGCCCGGACGGGAACCAATTCGTTGTGGCACGTGCCCGGAGGGTCAGCGGAACTTACGGCAGGTGGCCAGTTGCGCCTGATACATCAAGGAGCGAGATTCCACCTTGCTCGCCACCCGCATCAGCCAGGATTTCGCACGGTAGCTGCCGCGGGCATAGCCGCTGTGCCCTTCGTGATAGGCAAGATACTGATTGCGGGCATCATAAAGCGCGATGCCGTTCTTTTCGCGGCTCTTGTTCATGTACCAGCCCATGAAATCCGCGGCATCCTTGATCCGGTCGCGCTTGGCCCGACGGCGTCCTGTGTCGCGCCGGTAATCGTCCCAGGTGCCGTCCAGGGCTTGGCTGTAGCCATAGGCGCTGGACTGGCGGCCCATCGGGATGACGCCCAGAAGATAGTTGTGCGGCGTGCGGGCATCGCCGTCAAAACGGCTCTCGTGATAGATTGTGGCCATCTGCACGTGCACTGGAACACCCCAGCGCCGTTCGGTCGCGCGGAAGGCTTTCAGGTATTCAGGCCGCTGTTTGATAATGCTGCAGGCATTATCAAGATTGCGCGGCGGGGACTTGTACCCACCCCCACAGGAGGCAACCGCCAACAGGAGGATCAGGGCGACGATGATTCTGCTCATTGCCTCTGCCTTTTTTATTTTGGCGGCAGTCTAGCGAATTGCGCCTGTGGATGAAATCACAATTCCAGAAGCAGGGACAGCAGGAGAGGCAGAGCTGCAACGGACATCAGCGTGGAAACCACCACCATGCCAGCAACCGCCTGCGCATCGGCTTCGAATTTTTCGGCCAGCAGGTAAGAAGTCACCGCCACGGGCGTTGCCAGCTGCAGCACCAGAACGCCGAATGCCGTGTAATCGAGCCCGAATGCCAGCCCCAGCCCCCAGCCGATGGCCGCGCTGAGCGTGACCTTGATCAGCGACAGTAACACGGCAAGCCCGGTCTTGCCCGGTGTCAGCCGCGCCACCGCAACGCCAAGGGTGATCAGCATCAGTGGAATTGCCATTTGCCCGATCAGATCCAGCGCATTGGTCAGGAATTGCGGCGTCTGCCAGCCCTGCCACAGAAAGAGCGCGCCCAGAAGCGTGGCCCAGACCATCGGTTCACGCAGCGCCTTGCCGCCGCCGCCTTCACCGGCGACCAGATAGATGCCAAAGGTGAAGGACAGCACCGCAGAAACCGCGAGCATCGCCACCGCATAGCCAAGGCCCGCCTCGCCAAAGGCAAAGAGCGACAGCGGAATGCCAAGGTTGCCGGTATTGCCGAAAATGAAGGGCGCCAGATAGCTGCGCCGCTCCAGCTGCATCACGCGCACCAGTGCTGCGCCTGCCAATGCCAGCAGCGCATGCCCGGCAAGGGCAGCCAGCACGAACCAGCCGATCGCGGCCTTGTCCAGCTCGGTTTTCATCAGCGCCGTGAAGATCAGGCAGGGCACCGCCAGCGTCATGGCCAGACGGGTAACAAATTGAATCCGATACTCAAATCCAAGCCGCACCCAAGCGAACCCGACCCCGGCAAGCAGGAAGACGGGGGCCACGATTTCAAGCACTGTCAGAGCAAGGTTCACAGTCTGTTTCCTCGAAAATTTGCCTCAAGAGTTGGACATCTGCCGCGCATCCGCGTTAGTAACAAAAGACGGGGGCAGCAAGACCATGTTGAGAACGCGCGCAAAATATAACCTGGGCCAGGTCGTCCGCCACCGGAAGCATCCCTTCCGCGGGGTGGTGTTTGACGTCGATCCAGCCTTTGCAAATACCGAGGAGTGGTACGAATCCATTCCCGAAGAAAGCAGGCCGGTGAAGGATCAACCCTTCTACCATCTGCTGGCCGAAAACGATCAGACCTATTACGTGGCCTATGTGTCCGAGCAGAATCTGGTTGCCGATTATTCCGGCGAACCGATCAGCCATCCGGATCTTTCGGAAATGTTCGGCAAATTCGACGGCGCGGCCTATTCCCTGCAATACCAGCTGAACTAATCGCCGGATCGCGTCCGGTGCCCCGCTGCGCTTTTGCTGCAGCGAAGCACCGGTGAGGCCTGATCAGTAGCCGAGCGCGCAGCCATCCTTGCGCGGGTCGCTGGCGCCTTCCAGCAAATCGCCATCGTGGATGCGGATGCCCTGCGAGCCGCCAATCGCCGTTTCGGGGACCTCCACCTTGTGGCCCATCTCGGTCAGCTCTTGGCGCACCTTGTCGGAATAGCCACGCTCGACCTTCATGACACCTGCGTCCGAGAAGCTGCGCGGTGCGTCCATGGCGGCCTGCGGCTCCATGCCGAAATCGGTAAGGTTGGAAACGAAACGCGCGTGGCCATTGGGCTGATAGGCACCGCCCATCACACCGAAAGGCATCGTCACGCGCCCGTTCTGGCGCAGCATGCCGGGGATGATCGTATGCATCGGCCGTTTGCCACCGCCCAATTCGTTGGCGTGGCCTTCTTCCAAGGTGAAACCGGCGCCCCGGTTCTGCAGCAGGATGCCGAATTTGTCCGAGGCGATGCCCGAGCCAAAGCCATGGAAGATCGAGTAGATCAGCGACACGGCCATGCGGTCCTTATCGACCACGGTGATATAGATCGTATCCTTGTGCACGGCCTCGCTCAGCGGGGCGGCGGCGGCCATGGCGCGTTTCGGATCGATCAGTGCGGCCAGTTTGGCCGCGGTTTCGGGCGCCAGCATGTGGTCCAGCCGGGTGGTATGATCGGCATCGGCGATGAAGCGGTTGCGGGCATCATAGGCCAGCTTGGCGGCTTCGGCCTCGATATGGGCGCGTTCGGCGCCAAAGGGGTCCATGCCCGCGATGTCGAAATGTTTCAGGATATTCAGCATCAGGATGGCGGTCGCGCCCTGACCGTTCGGCGGATGCTCGACCAGATCGGTGCCTTTGTAATCGCCGGAAACCGGCGTCACCGACATGCAGGCGGTAGCGGCGAAATCATCAACCGTGTGCACGCCGCCAAGCGCGTTGAGCGCGGCAACCATGTCTTCGGCGATTTCACCAGTGTAAAAGGCATCGCGACCGTCCTTGGCGATCCGGCGCAGAACTTCGGCCTGGCCCGGGGCGCGGAAGATCTGCCCAACGGTCGGGACGTTGCCCCCGATCAGATAGCTGTCGCGGGCCGCGCCTTGCAGGGTGTCCGCGTCATTGGCCCAGTCAAAGGCAACACGCGGCGCTACCGGAACGCCGGTTTCGGCATAGTGGATTGCGGGGGACAGGATCGCATCAAGGCCCAGTTTGCCTTCGGTTTGCGACAGGTGGCAAAAGGCGTCGATGGCGCCCGGCACGGTAACCGCATGCGGGCTGCGCAGCGGCACGGCGCTCAGCCCTTCGGCGCGCAGATCTGCGGCATTGGCGGCGGCAGGTGCCCGGCCGGACCCGTTCAGCGCGTGGATTTCATCGCTGCCCGGACGGGTATAAAGCACAAAGCAATCGCCGCCGATCCCGGTCATCTGCGGCTCGCAAATACCGAGCAGAACCGCCCCGGCGATGGCCGCATCCATGGCGTTGCCGCCGCGTTTCAGAATGTCGATGGCGGCACCGGCCGCAAGGGGGTGCGATGTGGCGCAGATACCGTTCTGTGCAAAGACCGCAGAGCGTCCGGGTTGTTGAAAATCGCGCATATGCCTCTCCCTCTTGAATAGCAGCGAAACACTAGTGGCTTCGCCGCCGAAGGCAATGCGAAAGGCATCCATGCTTGTCGCGTCTTCGGCGCATCAAAAGACGGCCATTTCCGGTAGCGGTGCAAAACCGGGGCGGAGATTTCCATGCTTGCAGTGGAAGGGGAGAGGATGTTCCCCGGCGCAACATGCACGATGGGGGCAGTGGAACGTAGCGCCGGGGACAGCTATCAAAAGCTTCTGATGTAACAGAAAGCACATTTTTCAGGCGATTTAGGGGTGATTATGTGGCGCAATTGCGGCGAAGTCCGGAGCCACCCCTTCGGCGCACTCGGCGTGCTATTGGCAGGACGCTTTAGAAAACATGGGTTTGGAGCAATAAAAGCTCTGCGGCTGGTACAGCGACAGGTCGGTACCAGATCAAAACAGGGGGCAGGTAACGGGGATCAGGCCCGGGTCACCTGAATTTCGAAACACAAGGACAGCTGGTTGTTGCCGGCGCTGCGTTCATAGTGGATGTCGCTTGTCAGCTCCCGGATCAGAAACCAGCCAAAGCCACCTTCGGGGAGATCTTCCGGCGCCACATCCAGATTTGCCGGCTTGCCTTCGGGCAGTTCGCCTTCGGGGAAGGGGGCTCCGGCATCGGTGATATTGATCCACAGACGCTCAGGTTCCAGGGAACAGCGGATCCGCACGTCTCCCGGGGTCTTGCCCGCATAAGCGTGCTCGACCACATTGTTCACGGCTTCGGCCAGCGCGATCTGGACTTCATCGACCCGCAACTCGGGGATGCCCAGTCCGCGCAGCCGTTTCACAACCTGCGTAATGCCGGACCGGGCATCAAGCTCTGTTGCCGTGAACGAGCAGGCAAAGGTTTCAACCATTCGTTTCTCGCTTTGCGCGGAGGATCATATACGGAATCACGTGCCGACTTTGGGTTCAGACATCGCTTCGGTCAGCGAGCCATATAGATCGAAAATCGTGTCCATCCGGGTGAGGCGGAAAACCTTTTCCACCATCGGGGTCGGGCCAGCCAGATCAAGGCGGCGACCGCTGCCAAGCTGTTTCATGGCTGCGACAATGGCGCCAAGACCGCTGGAATCGATGAACTGGACCTCGGACAGGTCCAGGATCACGCGGTCGGGTCCGCTTTCGGTGGCAGAGCGCATGTCTTCCTTGAACCGAATCGCGATGGCCGCGTCGATCCGCTCCGCATTCACTGTGACGATCTGCGCACCGTCCGTTACCGTACTGGATAAGCTCATGTTTGTTCCCCGAGGGTCTCTCTGTACTTCACACTGACTCTAGACCTCAAACCTTAGCATTCTGTATGGATAATTTCGACGATTGGAGGAAAATTTCATGAAACACGTTGTAATTGCCGGAGCGGCGCGCACCCCCATGGGTGGGTTCCAGGGCGTTTTCGATGGCGTGACTGCTGCCGAACTGGGTGGCGCCGCGATCAAGGCAGCGCTCGCCGGGGCCGGAACCGACACCGTCGATGAGGTTCTGATGGGCTGCGTTCTGCCCGCGGGGCAGGGGCAGGCGCCCGCGCGGCAAGCTGGTTTTGCAGGCGGTCTGGGCGAAGAGGTCCCGGCCACGACGCTCAACAAGATGTGCGGATCGGGCATGAAGGCGGCGATGATTGCCTTTGATCAGATCGCTCTTGGCCACACTGACACGATGATCGCGGGCGGTATGGAGAGCATGAGCAATGCGCCCTATCTGCTGCCCAAGATGCGCGGGGGTGCGCGGATCGGTCACGGGCAGGTCATCGACCACATGTTCCTCGATGGTCTGGAGGATGCCTATGACAAGGGTCGTCTGATGGGCACCTTCGCCGAGGATTGCGCCGAGAAGTTCCAGTTCACCCGCGAAGCGCAGGATCAATACGCGCTGGCCTCGTTGTCGAACGCGCTCGACGCCGAACGCACCGGTGCTTTTGCGGATGAGATCACCTCGGTCACGCTGCATACCCGCAGCGGTGAACAGGTCATCACCACCGATGAGCAACCTCAGTCGGCCCGCCCGGAAAAGATTCCGAACCTGAAACCGGCCTTCCGCAAGGATGGCACTGTGACCGCAGCAAATGCCTCGTCGATTTCGGACGGGGCGGCGGCGCTGGTGCTGGCCTCGGAAGAGGCGGCAGAAGCCAACGGTCTGACGGTGCGGGCGCGGATCATGGGCCACGCCAGCCACGCGCAGGCACCAGGATGGTTCACCACCGCACCGGTTCCGGCGGCCCAGAAACTGCTGAAACAGATCGGCTGGTCGGTCGAGGATGTGGATCTGTGGGAAGTGAACGAGGCTTTTGCGGTCGTGCCCATGGCCTTCATGCACGAGCTGGGCATTTCCCGCGACAAGGTGAATGTGAACGGCGGCGCCTGCGCGCTGGGTCACCCGATCGGTGCCTCCGGTGCGCGGATCATGGTGACGCTGCTGAACGCGCTGGAGAAACGCGGGCTGAAACGCGGTGTTGCGGCGATCTGCATCGGTGGCGGCGAAGGCACCGCCATCGCTATCGAACGGGTCTAATCGCGGATCAGTGAGTGAAGGGCAGAGGGGGCGACCTCTCTGCCCTTTTATGTGCCTGCAGCCTGCCGTGGCTTGCGCGGTTGCCCTCTCCTCCGCAGAGTAGCCCTGTCTCCGCCGTGAATTCTGGCGGGGTGCAGGTGATTTCAGTGCGGGGGATTTCCAATGAAGAAAGTAAAGTTGATCTGGGCCTTGCTTCGGGTGCTGCTGCCCGAGAGCGCGGTGCGCCTGCTTTATGGTGGGGCCTTGCCCGTGGTCGATGGACGGCGGGCCAACCCCAAGGCGCAGGCGGTTGCGGATCTGGTTGGTCTGGTGCGCGATCCCGCAGTCCAGCCGACGGTTGAGGACAGCCGGGTGCAACTCGCCGGTTTCGTGGAAAAATTCGATGCCCCATGCCGGGAGCCGGTTACGCGCAACGACATGACCCTGCCGGGCGGCGATGGTCCCCGGCCTGCGCGTGTCTATGTCCCTGCCGAATGCGACGGGGCGCAAAGCCTTCCGACGCTGATCTATCTGCATGGTGGCGGCTGGATACAGGGCAGTATCGACACCCATGATGCGCTGTGTGCGAAACTGGCGGTGCGGGCCTGGGTGCGGGTGGTTTCAGTCAGCTACCGTTTGGCACCGGAACATCCCTTTCCGGCGGCGGCGCAGGATGTGCTGGCCTCCTATCTGGCCTTGCTAGAGCGGGCGGAGGATCTTGGCATCGATCCGGCGCGCATTGCTGTCGGGGGCGACAGCGCGGGGGCGAATCTGACGGCCAGCCTGATGCACAGCCTGTCGGAAGCGGGCAAACCTCTGCCCCGGGCGCAGCTCTTGATCTATCCGGCGGTGGATGCGCGGCTCACCTCGGCCTCGGTGCAGGCCTTGCAGGATCACCCGCTGCTGTCGCTGCCGCGGATGCAGTGGTACATGGATCAGTATATTCCCCAAGGTCAGGACCGTCTGGCGCCCGAGATATCGCCGCTGATGTCGACCCATCTGGCCGGGCAGCCGCAGGGATTCGTGCTGTTGGCGGGGCATGATCCCCTGTGGGACGATGGCCTGTCCTATGCGGCAGCGCTGGAGCAGGCAGGCGTGCCCGTCACGGTGAAGCAGTATCCGGGGCAGATCCACGGCTTCCTGAACCTAACCAAGGTGATCCCGCAGGCGGATGAAGCCATATCCGATGCTGCAGGCTGGCTGCGGGGCGCGCTGAACACCGCCGCGTGAAGGGGGCCTTGCGTCGCCTGCGCCTGCGCGGGATACAGCAGCACCAGAACAGACTGACCCGGGAGCCGACCAGATGAGCCTCGATTACACCACTTTGGCAAAGACCATCGCCGCCCTGACCGAGGGCGAAACCGATGAGGTCGCCCTGATGGCCACCGTCGCCTGCGAGGTGCATCACAGCGATGACCGGTTCGACTGGACCGGGTTTTATCGCGTGGTGGCGCCCGAGCTGCTGAAAATCGGCCCCTACCAGGGCGGACACGGCTGTCTGCAGATCCCGTTCTCGCGCGGCGTTTGCGGCGCGGCGGCGCGCAGCGGCGAAGTGCAGCTGGTGCCGGATGTTGAGGCCTTCCCCGGCCATATCGCCTGTGCTTCCTCCACCCGGTCTGAACTGGTGCTGCCTGTCTGGAACAAGGCGCGCGAGGTAATCGGCGTCTTTGACATCGACAGCGACCAGCCCGATGCCTTCACCCAGGAAGATGCGGATCAGCTGGGCGCCATCCTCAAACAGGTCTTTGCCGCCTGACTGGCTTTTTGCGGGTTTCGTGAAAAAATGCTTTGAAATTTCATGCAATGTGAGTCAGCGTGAAAAAGAGATGTGTTTTTTTCACGAAGCGGAACCGGCATTGAGTGATCTATCCCCACAGACAGCGACCCTTGGCGCGGATATCCGCGCCCTGCGCAAGGCGCGCGGGCTGACGCTGGCCGATATCGCGGCGCGGCTGAACCGGTCGGTGGGCTGGCTCAGCCAGGTTGAGCGGGACCTGTCCGAACCGTCGATTTCCGATCTGCGCCAAATCGCACAATGTCTGGGCGTGCCCATGTCCATGCTCTTTGCCCATTCCAACGTGCCCGCGTACGAACAGGGCTATGTGGTGCGTGCAGGTGCCCGCCGCCCGATGGGATCGGGCGAAGAAGGTCTGATCGAGGAACTGCTGTCGCCGGACCTGACCGATGATTTTGAGATGGTGCATTCTACCTTCGCACCGCAGTCCCGCATGCAGACCCCGGCCAACCGCCCCACGCAAGAGGTTGGCTACATGATCTCGGGGCAGCTGGATCTGGTGATCGGCGGGCACGCCTTTACTGTCGGTCTCGGCGACAGTTTCCGCATCCGTCACGAACCCTATCAATGGGCCAACCCATATGACGCGCCCGCCGTGGCGGTCTGGGTCATTGCCCCGCCCGTTTATTAAAGCATGAGATATGACTGATGAGTTTTGAAGCCTGGACCCTGTTTGCCCTGTTCTGGGTGGTCTTTGTCACCACGCCCGGCCCCAATGCAGTGAATTGCATTTCGAACGGCATGACGCTGGGCCTGTCCAAGGCGATGCTGGGGGTGCTGGCGATCCTGACGCAGGCCAGCGCCTTTCTGATCCTGTCGGCGCTGGGGGTGACGGCGCTGATCGCGGCCTCGCCCACCGGGTTCTTCGTGGCCAAGGTAATCGGGGCGGGCTTTCTTATCTTTCTTGGCGTGCGTGGTTGGATCAACGCAACGCGCCCTACGCCCGCAGTGGAACGCCCGGCACGCCATGTTTACCTGCACGCGCTGGCGGTCGCCACGATCAACCCCAAAAGCGTTGCCGGATACCTTGCCGCCTTTTCCCAGTTCGTGCAGCCCGGTGTGCCGATCTGGGAGCAAATGTCGGTGATCATGCCCACGGCACTGGTGCTGACGACGCTCAGCTATACGGGGTTCACCCTATTGGGTGTGTTGATGGGCAAGGCGGCGCTGAAGGCGGTGTTCAACGTCTGGATCCGCCGCCTGCTGGCGGTCTGCTTCATCGTCTATGGCGTGCTACTGGGGGCCAGCAGCACACCGCAGTTGGAGGGCGTGCAATGATCCGAGGAGCCTGCCTGTGCGGTGATATCCGCTTTCAAACCGCCGCCGCGCCGCAAGGATCGTCGATGTGCCATTGCAGCCAGTGCCGCAAGCAATCGGGCGGTGTCTGGGCCTCGGCCTATGTGCCGGAAACCGAGTTGATCCTTCACGGTCCGGTCAGCTGGTACGCGGCCAGCGCGGGCGCCGAACGGGGCTTTTGCGCGCGCTGTGGCTCCTTTCTGTTCTGGAAGGCCCATGACGAGGACACGATCAGCTTTGCCCTTGGCGCGGTCGAGGACCCCAGCGGGCTGAAGATCGAAAAGCACATCTTTTGCGCCAGCAAGGGCGATTACTACGAGATCGCCGACGGGCTGCCGCAGAAACCATAACACCCGCAGCAACAGGGAGCGGATATGTCTGATTTTCCATCAAAGGCCCGCGTGGTCATCATTGGCGGCGGCGTTGTCGGCTGCTCGTCCCTGTATCATCTGGCCAAACGCGGCTGGAGCGATTGCGTGCTGCTGGAAAAGAATGAGCTGACGGCGGGATCGACCTGGCACGCGGCGGGCAATGTGCCGACCTTCTCGACCTCCTGGTCGATTATGAACATGCAGCGGTATTCGACCGAGCTGTACGCACGACTTGGGAACGAGGTCGATTACCCAATGAACTACCACCAGACCGGCTCGATCCGGCTGGCCCACACCAAGGAACGCATGCAGGAGTTCGAGCGTGCTGCCGCCATGGGCCGCTATCAGGGCATGGGGATGGAGATCCTGACCCCAGAAGAGGCCAAGGCGCGCTATCCCTTCCTTGAAACGCATGATTTGGCGGGCGCTCTGTATGATCCCAATGACGGGGACATCGACCCGGCGCAGGTGACGCAGGCCCTGGCCAAGGGCGCGCGCGACATGGGGGCGAAGATCCTGCGGTTCTGCCCCGCGACCGGCGTTACGCAAACAAACGACGGCTGGATCGTTCACACCGACAAGGGCGATATCGCCTGCGATTACGTGGTGAATGCGGCCGGTTATTACGCGCAGCGGGTGGGGGAATGGTTCAAACCCTACGGCGGGCGCACCGTGCCGATGATGGTGATGAGCCACCAATACCTTCTCTCCGAGGAAATCCCCGAGATCGAGGCCCATACCAAGGAGACCGGTAAGAAACTGCCGCTCCTGCGCGATGTGGATGTGTCCTACTACCTGCGGCAGGAAAAACATGGTTTCAACCTTGGACCCTATGAGCCGAACTGCCGCGCCCATTGGGAGACAGAGGCCGACCCCATGCCCGAGGATTTCTCCTTTCAGCTGTGGAACGACGATTTGGACCGGATCGAGGAAATCGTCACCGACGCCATGGAGCGGGTGCCTGCGCTGGCGACCTCGGGCGTGTCCCGCGTAATCAACGGGCCGATCCCCTATGCGCCGGACGGGCTGCCGCTGCTTGGCCCCATGCCGGGCGTGAAGAACGCCTTTGAGGCCTGCGTCTTTACCTTTGGCATCGCGCAGGGCGGCGGCGCGGGCAAGGTGCTCGCGGAATGGATTGTCGATGGGCAGACCGAATGGGACATGTGGTCCTGCGATCCGCGCCGCTATACCGACTACACCGATCACGAATACTGCGTCGCCAAGGGGCTGGAGGTCTACGGCCACGAATATGCCATGCACTTCCCGCGCCACGAATGGCCTGCCGGACGCGACCGGAAACTGTCGCCGGTTCATGACAGGGTCAAGGCGCTGGGCGGTCAGATGGGCGCCTACAACGGCTGGGAACGGGCCAACTGGTTCGCGAAAGACGGCGATGACACCTCCGAGGAAGCCACCCGCACCTGGGGCCGCGCTGGACCGTGGCAGCAGCGCATCCGCGAGGAATGCGAGGCGGTGCGCGACCATTGCGGTGTGCTCGATCTGCCAGGATTTTCCCGGTTCGAGGTCAAGGGACCCGGCGCGCGCGACTGGCTGCTCGGCAAGATCACCGGCGGCTTGCCCGGTGAGGGGCGTATGGGGCTGGCCTATTTCACCGATCCCCGAGGCCGTATCCTGACCGAGATGAGCGTGATGTGGCATGGCGAGGATCACTACATGCTGATCACCGCCGCCATGGCGCAATGGCACGATTACGATGTTCTGGCACATGACCTGCCGGAATGGATCACCCTCAGCGACCGGACGAAAGATTTTTCGACCCTGATCGTCACTGGCCCCGCCGCGCGCGAGATCTTCACCGCCATCGGGACCGAGGCGGATCTGTCGCTGCCGTGGCTGTCAGTGCAGGGCGCGCGGATCGTTGGGCGCGACTGCGGGTTGGCGCGCGTGTCCTTTGCCGGGGAGCTGGGCTGGGAAATCCACGCCGCGCCAGATGATATTCCCGCGCTTTATGAGGCAGTTCTGGAGGCAGGCGCGAAACCCTTTGGCATGTATGCGTTGAATTCCCTGCGGATCGAGAAAGGGTACCGCGCGTGGAAGGGCGACCTGTCCACCGATTATTCGGCCATCGAAGGGGGCCTCGACCGGTTCATTCGACTGAACAAGCCGCATGATTTCCCCGGCAAGGCGGTACTGGCGGCAGAGGCGCAGGATGGCCCGGCCAAACGGTTTGTCACTCTGATTGTCGAGGCGGGTGAGGCGGACGCGCCCTATATGTCCTGCATCTGGAAGGATGGCGAGATCATGGGCGAGACCACCTCGGGCGATTGGGGATACCGCGTCGGCGCTTCTGTCGCGCTGGGCATGGTGCGCAGTGATCTAGCCACGCCCGGCACCGAGTTGGAGGTGGAGATCTACGGACAAATGCACCGGGCCGTGGTCCAGAAGGATGAACCGCTCTGGGATCCGGAAAACGCGCGCCTGCGGGCCTAACGTCCTGTTTGAATGAGGGTACACGGAGTGGATCAGAAGGGTTCGGATCTGAAAGAGGCCTCGCAAGGCTGGCATTTCGACATTCTGGTCTGCGATGGGTTCGTACTGACGGAAATGGCCGCAGTCACCGACACGCTGCGCATTGCCAACCGAGTGCTGGCGCGCCCTCTGTTCGACTGGACGGTGCGCTCTGCCTCTGGCGGGCAGATCACCTGCCGGTCAGGGCTGAGCGTCGACACCCAGTGTTTCGCCGCAAAGCCAGAGGCTGATTTTGCCTTTGTCCTTGGCAATTCCGATCCGGCGCATCCGGGCTTGTCGCTGGGCCGGGTGGTCCAGAGCTACACCAGCCGCGGCGCGCAGGTCTATCTGCTGGCCGAAGCCGCCGCCCGCCATATCCGCAGCCAGTCCGGCGGGGCGGGGGCGCACACCACCCATTGGGAGAACTCGGACCTGCTGCGTGAACAGCTTGGGCTGGATCTTGGTGCCTATGCGTTGGCCCGTCAGGATGGTCTGGTGGTGACCTGTGCCGGCATGGGCGCCACCACCGATGTGGTTCTGGCCCTTGTTGGGCAGCTGACCTCGGCGGCGGCGCAGGTCACGGTGGCCAATATCCTGCTGCACGACCACATCCGCGACTTTGCCTCGCTGCAACCCTTTGCCGGTCATGCGCCGACCACATCGGGCGACCGGGATCTGGACGATTGCATCCGCCTGATGCAGGCCAATATCGAAGAGCCGATGCCAATCCGCAGTATCGTCACCGAACTGGGCCTGTCCAACCGCTCGTTGGAGCGCAAGTTCCGGACGTTTTTCGGCACCACGCCAAACGGGTTTTATCGGGAAATGCGGCTCAGCAAGGCGAACAACCTGCTGCTGAACACCACGCTCAGCGTGCGTGAGATCGGCCTAGCCTGCGGGTTTCCCAACGGGTTTTCCTCGCTCTACAAATCCGTTTTCGGGATCACCCCCTTTGCCCTGCGCAAACAGCGCCGCACCCGCCCGGTGTCTGAAACCGCCCACAGTGCGCATTCTGGGGCGCCACGGCCGGTTTGAAAAAACGGGTCGGGGATAAGACATTCCCCCGTTTGACGTTTTTGATGCATTTTCTGACGCAAGTCTGTGCCACTCTGATCCGTAAATCGGTTCGGAGAGCATGAGATGAGCGATCTTCCAAAGTCGGCCGGCGTGGTCATCATCGGCGGCGGCGTGGTGGGCTGTTCGGTGGCCTATCACCTGACGAAACTCGGCTGGCAGGATGTGGTCCTGCTGGAGCGCAAACAGCTGACCTCTGGCACCACATGGCATGCGGCCGGGCTGATCGGGCAGCTGCGGGCATCCTCCAACATGACGAAGCTGGCGCGCTATTCCGCCGATCTGTACCTCGGGCTGGAGGAAGAAACCGGCGTTGCCACCGGTATGCGGCAGGTAGGGTCAATCTCGGTCGCGCTGACCGATGAACGGCTGGAGGAGCTGTACCGAAATGCCGCCATGGCGCGGGCTTTTGGCGTGCCGGTCGAGGAGCTCTCCCCGGCAGAAGTGAAAGCGCGCTACGACCATATCAACCTCGATGGCGTCACCGGTGGTGTCTGGCTGCCGACCGACGGTCAGGCGGATCCGGGGAATATCGCGCTCGCCCTGGCCAAGGGTGCCCGCCAGCGCGGAGCGCTGGTCAAGGAGAGGATCAAGGTCACCGGCATTGCCCGCGAAGGACGGCGGGTGACGGGAGTGGACTGGGTGTCCGATTCAGGCTCTGATACGGGGCATATCGCCTGTGACATGGTGGTGAACTGCGCTGGCATGTGGGGGCATGAAGTGGGCCGTATGGCGGGCGTCAACGTGCCGCTGCACGCCTGCGAGCATTTCTACATCGTCTCGGAACCGATCCAGGGGCTCAGCCAGATGCCGGTGCTGCGGGTGCCGGATGAATGCGCCTATTACAAGGAAGATGCGGGCAAGATCATGCTGGGCGCCTTTGAACCCAAGGCGAAACCCTGGGGGATGAAGGGCATTCCCGACAGTTTCGAATTCGACCAGCTGCCCGAGGATTTCGATCACTTCGAGCCCATCCTGGAGGCCGCCTGCAACCGGATGCCGATGCTGGCCGATGCCGGGATTCATACCTTCTTCAACGGGCCCGAAAGCTTTACGCCCGACGATGCCTATCACCTGGGACTGGCGCCCGAGATGGACAACGTTTGGGTCGCGGCGGGGTTCAATTCGATCGGGATCCAGTCGGCGGGTGGCGCGGGCATGGCGCTGGCGCAATGGATGCAGGATGGCGAAAAGCCCTTTGACCTGGGCGATGTGGATATCACCCGCATGCATCCCTTCCAGGGCAACAAACACTACCTGTTCGAGCGCTCCAAGGAAACGCTGGGCCTGCTTTATGCCGATCACTTCCCCTATCGGCAAAAGGCAACCGCGCGCGGGGTGCGGCGCTCTCCCTTCCATCACCAACTGGCTGAGGCGGGCGCGGTTTTTGGCGAACTGGCGGGCTGGGAGCGCGCCAACTGGTTTGCCGAGGCGGGGCAGGAACGGGAATACCGCTATAGCTGGAAGCGGCAGAACTGGTTCCAGAACTCCGCCGCCGAACACCGTGCGGTGCGCGAAAACGTTGGCATGTACGATATGTCCTCCTTCGGGAAAATCCGTGTGGAAGGACCGGATGCCGAAAGTTTCCTGAACCAAATCTGCGGCGCGAACATGTCTGCCCCTGTGGGCAAGATCGTCTATACCCAGTTCCTGAACAGCCGCGGCGGGATCGAGGCGGATGTGACAGTCACACGCCTGTCAGAAACTGTATACTTGGTTGTGACGCCTGCCCTGACCCGGCTGGCGGATGAGACCCGCATGCGGCGGCTGGTCGGGGATTACCGCGTGACCATTACCGATGTAACCGCGGGGGAGGGCGTCCTGGCGGTCATGGGGCCACGCTCGCGCGAGTTGCTGCAGAAGGTCTCTCCCAATAATATCAGCAACGCGGTGAACCCTTTTGGCACCGCGCAGGAGATTGAGATCGGCATGGGGCTGGCCCGCGCGCATCGGGTGTCCTATGTCGGTGAACTCGGTTGGGAGATCTATGTTTCGTCCGATATGGCAGGGCACGTTTTCGAGGTGCTGCAGGATGCCGGGCGGGACATGGATCTGAAGCTCTGCGGCATGCATATGATGGACAGCTGCCGGATCGAGAAGGGCTTTCGCCACTTCGGCCATGACATCACCTGCGAGGATCACGTGATCGACGCGGGGCTGGGATTCGCAGTGGATCTGAACAAACCTGATTTCATCGGCAAGGCGGCCGTTGCCGCGCGCAAGGAGAGCGGCCCAAAGGCCCGGATGCTTCAATTCCGCCTGACTGACCCTGAACCGCTTCTTTATCACAACGAACCCCTGCTGCGCGATGGAGAGATCGTCGGTTATGTCTCCTCGGGCGCCTATGGTCATACGTTGGGTGGTGCCATCGGCATGGGTTATGTGCCGTGTGAAGGGGAAAGCGCTGCCGAGGTTCTGGCCTCTTCTTACGAAATCGACGTGATGGGGACACGGGTGCAGGCAGAGGCTTCGTTAAAGCCGATGTATGACCCGAAATCGGAGCGGGTGAAGGTCTGAATCAGGCTCTAATGCAGGCAAATTTGTCATACTTCGGTCTGACGAGCCATGCAGGCGATGGTGCGGCGTGATCTGTTTCGTGATCAATTCCTGTGCGTTTTGGGCATTCCCTTCGCCTGCAAAGCTGCCATAAAGGCCGCGTAGGAGAGCTGCCATGACCACCCATACGCGCGAGAACGTCGACACCCCTCAGGGGTTGGCCTTTGCCATTACGGCCTATCTGCTGTGGGGGTTCCTGCCGCTCTACATGAAGGCGGTGTCGCACATCCCCGCGGCCGAGGTGGTGGCCCATCGGGTGATCTGGTCGGTGCCTTTGGCGGGGGCGCTGCTGATCGTTCTGCGCCGCACCGGCGATCTGCGCGCGGCCCTGCGCAGCCCGCGCACCCTGCTGATGGCCTGCATCACGGCGGTACTGATTTCGGTGAACTGGGGCATCTATGTCTGGTCCATCGCCACCGATCACGCGCTGGATGCAGCACTTGGATATTACATAAACCCCTTGTTTAGTGTCGCATTGGGCGCCCTTTTGTTGGGGGAGCGGCCGAGCCGCACTCAGATGTTGGCGATCGCCTTGGCGGCGGCCGCGGTTGTGGTTCTGACCGTGGAAACCGGCAGCCTGCCCTGGGCTGCGGTCGGTCTGACGTTCAGCTGGGGCTTTTATGCCTTCTTCAAGAAATGGCTGCCGGTCGGCCCCAATCAGGGGTTCCTTCTGGAGGTGCTGATCCTGTCGGTACCCGCGCTGGCCTATCTGTCCTATCTGACCGCCACAGGCACGGGCAGCTTTGGCATCAGCTGGGGGCAAAGCCTGCTGCTGATGGGGTGCGGCGTGGTGACGGCGGTGCCGCTGATCATCTACGCCAATGGTGCCAAGCTGCTGCGCCTGTCGACCATCGGTATCCTGCAATATATCGCGCCGACGCTGATCTTTCTGGTCGCCGTCTTTGTCTTTGGTGAGGAATTCGGCCACGCCCGCATGATCGCCTTCCCGATGATCTGGGCGGCGCTGGTGATCTATTCCATTCCCCTGATCCGTCAGATGCGACGCAAGCCGAAGGTGCAGAAGGTCACCTGAATCAGGCTCTGATCAGGGGTTTTCGATCTCTTTCGCCAGCCGGTCCGCCCAAAGCGCATAGGCGTGCGGGTTCGGGTGATAGCCATCCTCGGCGGCCAGCGCCGGGTCACTGGGCAATTCAAACGGAAGATGGTGAAACCCGCCGATCTGCCCGGAGAGGTCTGCAAGCCTGCAATCCAACCGCCGTGCCTGACACCCCAGCGCCCAGGCAAGCGGCTGCGGCAGGGCGGGGAAATACTCCATCTGTGGCACCCCACAGACGAGGATTCTTTGCACGCCAAAGCGATCCGTTAGAAGCCGTGCCAGATCGCGTTGCTGCCGTTCAAATTGCCCTTGTGGGACGGCTCCGGTCACATCGTTCACTCCCAGCGCCAGTACGGCTACGTCAAAGGGCTGCGCGGGCAGGGCCATCAGCCGCTGCAACGTATCTGCCGTACGATGCCCGGTGGTGGCTTCAAGACGCCAGTGAACCTGCCACCGGGGTGCCAGCCGCTGCACCAGTTGCCCGGTAAGCGCCTGCTCCTGATGCGCGGCGCCCACACCGGCGGCGGAACTGTCCCCGGCAATCAGCAGCCGCAGCGGCGCACCGGATCCCGCAGTTCCCTGTCGCGCTCCCTCTGGCTCAGGCAGCCGCAAGGCCCGGCGCCGGAGGTGCAGCCCCTGCGCAATCAACAGCGGGAGCAGCGGCAGGCGCAGGATCTGGTCGGCTGCGATCATGGGTTATCTGCCAATATGTGGCTCTAATATCGGGGATTTCAGCTGAGTGCCTCACGGAATTTCAGGAAGCGCGCATCGGTCTGCACCCGTGCATTCATCGCATCGCGCAGGGCGCCGACGGATTTATAGGGGCGCATGACCACCTCGAAGACCTCGATCAGCCCGTCATCACCCAGGGTTATCAGATCCACGCCCACGGCGTCGAACTCGCCGATCTTGCACTGGAATTCCAGCGCCCAGTCGTTGCCCTCTCCCATGATCCTGCGATAGCGGAAGTCCGAGAACACTTGCCCCACATGGCCCAGCACCGCCGCCACCGGCGCGCGGCCGGTCCAGGTTTTCCAATAGGTGGGGGGCAGGAATTTCACGTCCTCGGACAGCAGCTCTGCGATCAGCGCCTCATCGCCCTTGGCGGCGACCTCCTGCATGCGGGTGATGGTTGGATGCATGGTTTCTCTCCCTTTGTTGATGCGATCCTGCCCTTGCGGCGGCGGGCCGGGCAAGACGGACGTGGCGGGAACTTGCTCCGGCGGCAGCAAGGCAGTAGGCAGGCGGCCATGACGGTATCGAGCGATTACACCCCGCCGCAGGACCCGCTGGAGATCCTGCACCATGATGCGCAGATCCTTGCGGTGAACAAACCTGCGGGATTGCTGAGCGTGCCGGGCCGGGGTGAACATCTCGCCGATTGCCTGTTGTCACGGGTGCAGCTTGCCTTTCCCGAGGCGCTGCTGGTGCATCGGCTGGACCGCGATACCTCGGGGGTGATGGTCTTTGCGCTGACGCCCCATGCGCAGCGGCACCTGTCGATGCAGTTCGAGAAACGTAGCACGCGCAAGGTCTATGTGGCCCGCGTCACCGGGCGGCTGGAGCCGAAGGCGGGCACGGTGGATCTGCCGTTGATCGTCGACTGGCCGAACCGTCCGCGCCAGATGGTCTGCCATGATACGGGTAAACCTGCGGTGACCGACTGGCGGGTGATGAAATACGGCGACGGGGAGACTCGTGTGCGGCTGACGCCCAAGACGGGCCGGTCGCACCAGTTGCGGGTGCATATGCTGTCGCTGGGGCACGCCATTCTGGGCGATCCGCTGTATGCCGAAGGCGCGGCGCGGGATTTCCCCCGCATGATGCTGCATTCCGAAGAGCTGCGGATCAAACACCCCGATAGCGAACAGTCGATGAAGTTCCGGGCCAAGGCGCCCTTCTGATCAGGCGTCGATCCGGTGCCAGCTATCCGGTAGGATATCGGGGTTGTGGAGTTTCGGATCTCCGAACCACTGCGCCGGACCGGTGACGCGTTTCTCCGGGTTCTGGTTCAGCCAGGCTGCCCACCAGGAAAATGAACTGTTGGCGATGATATTGTGCTGGCACAGGGTCATCAGCCGCATGTCCTCGAAATCCGTGTCCGGGCCGTTGAAATCCACCACCACCTTTTCGCAGGGCAGGGGCAGGTTTTCCTTGGCCCAGTCCGGATCGTCGGAGAAGACAAAGACGGTTGGCGTGTCCTCCAGCCCTTCCAGAACGCGGGCGAGGGCGGCCTCGTAATAGGCCTGATCGCAAAGCACATGGGCGGCAAGCGCCACGTAATCGCCGCGCCGCACGTGCAGCGAGATCGCATTGCTGCCCTGGATGCGGGCGGCCATGTCGGCGTTCTGCGCGTTGGTGAACTCCGGAAAGCTGAAATCGGCCCGGATGCGGTCGGCGATCGCGGCAAAGTATTTCTCGCTTTGCCAGTAGCCATGCAGGTAGCTACCATCGCCCCAGGTCGCAAAATCGGCGTTGTAGCCAAGGCCACGTTCGCGTCGGAAAGTCGGAGCGGAGCCAAAGGCGCGCCACAGCGCATAGCGCAGCGGTGCCTCCTGTTTCAGGGGCGGCAATGGAGCCGGTTCGGTCAGGTCCAGATCAAAGACCCGGGTCAACACGCCTTCGCCGCGCCGCACCGCTTCGCGGCTATCGAGAGCGACGGCCACGCCAAGGCGCTCGGCCAGCGCGCGGGCGGCGGCGTATTGAAACATCTGATTGCCAAGGCGGCCGTGCAGGCGGGCGGTGATCATCGCGGCTGTCTGTCCTTGCAAGGGGATCTGTTGCTCCCTGCATATCGGTGCCGCAGCCACATTGGAAGGTCGATAGGGACAGGATGATCCGATGCGGGGTCGGCGATGCGGCGTCCTCCCGCCCGTCGGTTGCCTTTCTGGCGAAAGGCTGCCTTCTGTTGGGCCCGGCGCCGCGCCTTGCGCGGCGCCGGGCCCAAGGCCGCAAAGGGTGTCGTGGCACGGCCACGGCATCCTTTGGGCGCGGGAGGTTCTGTTTTCAGGGGTCAGATAAAGCTGCGGATGGTCTTTAGCGCGCCGTCCAAGGCTTCACCTTTTTCGTCCAGCAGCGCCGCTTCGCGAAGGCGGGCGACCCATTCGGGACCGTCGTCGCGGGTTTCGACCAGTCGCGCGCCGTCCAGAACCCGGTCGAATTTCGACAGGCCCCGTGTGTGGGTGTCGGAATAGCCCTTGATCAGGCGCCGACAGCGCAGCACTTCCACCGCCATGTCATAGCTGCTGGGCAGATAGCCGATCACGCGGTTCAGCCAGTCGTCCAGATGCGCCTGTTCCAGCGCGTGGCGGCGGCTCTTGCGGCGCCAGCCGCGCAGGCCGCCCATCACATAAAGCAGGGCAAAGCCACGGAAGCGGTCGGTGCGGATGCGGCGGCCCTTGTTGAACAACCGGTCGAGCCGTTTCATCCAGACCGGGCTGGCCTCGATCCGGGCGCCAAGCCCCGCAGGCAGCAGACCGGCGATCTCTTCGGCGCGCGGGTGCAGATAATCGGTCAGGGTCATCAGCTTGTCAGCACTGCCAACCTGATCCTCGATCCGGTCGAACCGGCTGGCGCGGGTTTTCAGATCTGCCACCCGGATCACATCGTCATAGGCCATGGCATTGGCGATGTATTTCGCGGCCTCGCGCGACAGCACATACCCCCGGTCCGCGTTGTCGCGGCCCAGGATGCCTTCGAGCCGGTCCAGATATTCGGCGCCATAGGCGATGTCCTGAAAATCCACCACCTTGCGCAGGCCCGGCAGCGCCAGTTCCTGCACCGCAGCTGGCAGTGCGTTGATCCGGTCCAGCAGCGCGCCATAGGCCCGTAGCTTTCCGGCGGATCCCGCCGGTTTAGCCGCCTCGGCGGGGGTGGAGGCGGCTGCAGCCGGGGCCTCTTTCCCGCCCTGGGCCAGATCATATCCGGCGGCAAAGGCACGCAGGCTGGCCTCGACGCCCTTACCTCCCGCGCGGATTGCGTCCTCGAAGGCAGCGCGTTTGAAGGGCAGAGCGCCGGATCCGGCCAGAGCGCCGAACAGCGACGCGGAGATCACCGAGCCGACACCGACAGCGGCCTGCTCCATATCGGCCATGACCAGTTGCCGCGCGGCGGTTTCGGCGGCGGCGCGAACTTCGGCGGCATCGGCCATGCCGTCACCCGGCACCATTTTCTCAGAGACTGCCAGCGCCCGGTGGGTCGATGCGATCAGAGTGGTGCGGTCCGGGGTGACAAAGCCGCGCATGATGGCGCGCCCAGCTTCCATCATTTCGGCGGCAATCATCACGTCGATGTCGCCCTGCGCCGGGGCGAGGGAGAAGACCGGCGTTGCCACCGAGGCAGGCGCCATTTCGATGTAATAGATGGTGGCGCCGGTTCGCTGCGCCACGCCTGCGACGCTGGTCGCCTGCGCGGAATAGCCTTCGGTGCGGGCCAGGGATTCGATCCAGTTGGTCAGGACGCCGCCGCCCTGTCCGCCCACGGCAAGGATCGCGACCTTGATGACGCCGTCCAGATGGGTGGCGTCTCCGCCAGATGCGATTGGCAGTTCGATGGACATCACGCGGCTCCTTCGCTCAGGTCGGTGGAAAAGGTCAGGCGTCGCGCTGCGCGGCGGTTCTGCAGCCAGGAAATCATCCGGTTGCGCAACCCTGCGGTCCAGCGTTCAAAACCGGTCGGGTTGTGCACCACGCGGGCCTCGTAGAAGGACGGGCAGAGGATCGCAGCATCAGCGACCTCGCCGCAGTTGCCGCAGCCGACGCAGGTCTGGTCGATATGGGCGACGGGATCGTCGCGCAGCGGGTCGTCTAGTTTCTTCAGCGACAGTGAGGGGCAGCCCGACAGGCGGATACAGGCGTGATCGCCGGTGCAGATATCCTCATCCACGCCAAAGCGTGGCACCTCCACACGGGTTCCGTCCTTGATCGCGGCATTGCGCTGGGGTTTCTCCCGCCGCTGCCGGTTCAGCATGCATTCCGAGGAGGCCACGATCACCTTTGGCCCATCGTAATCGGTGGTCAGCGCCTCGCGGATGGTGGCGCGCATCTGGGTGACATCATAGGTCCGGTCGATCTGCCGGATCCATTTGACGCCAGCACCCTCCAGCGCCTTGGTGATCGGGTTGTTGGTCGCCTTGCTGGGGTTCTTGGCGCGGCTGGATGGGATGTCCTGCCCACCGGTCGCTGCGGAATAGTAGTTGTCGACGATGATCGCGACGCTGTCCGATTTATTGAACACCATGTTGCCGATCGAAGAGCTGAGGCCGTTGTGCCAGAAGCCCCCGTCGCCAAGGATCGAGATCGCGCGTTTCTCGCCGCCGCCGTCAAAGGCCGCGTTGGAGGCCGGACCAAGGCCATAGCCCATGGTCTGCCCACCGATTTCGAAAGGCGGCAGGGCGGCAAACAGGTGGCAGCCGATATCGGCCGAGATCTGATGCTTGCCCAGCTCCTGCTCTACCAGTTTCATCGAGGCAAAGATGGGGCGCTCGGGGCAGCCGGTGCAGAACCCCGGCGGGCGGATCGGCACGGTCTGGCTGAGGTCGGGAATTTCGGGCGCCGGTTCGTTCGGGGCCAGAACCTGTCCGGGCAGCAGGTGCGCGGCATAGGTGCGCAGGAAATCGTCGATGCCGTCCTTCATCACCTGGCCGGTATATTCGCCCGCCTTGGGGAAGGTGCCCTTGCCTTCAAGCTTGGTGCTGCTGCCTGCCTTGTAAAGCATGGCGCCAAGCTGCTGTTCGATGAACTCGGGCTGGCCTTCCTCGATCATCAGGACGGCGTCCTTGTCCTCGCAGAAATCGAGAAGGTCGCTTTGCACCAGCGGGTAGGTCACGTTCATCACGTAAAGCGGCACGTCGGTGTTGCCCGACAGATCCGCAAGGCCAAGGCGTTGCAGGGCGCGGATGACGCTGTTGTACATGCCGCCCAGACAAATCAGACCAACCTTGCCCTCTTTCGGGCCAAAGCGTTCGTTGAGGCCATTGTCGAGAATGTATTTCTCGGCGGCGGGCCAGCGGTTGTCGATCTTGTCGTGTTCATGCTGATAAGACATCGGCGGCAGCACCACGCGGGAGAAATCCCGCTGCGGGCTGGCCAGCGCATCGCGCACGGTCAGATCAGGACGCTGGTTGTCGCGGCATTCAAAGGTGCCGGTCACGTGGCAGGACCGGATCCGCACCATCAGCATCACCGGCGTGTTCGACGCCTCCGACAGGCCAAAGCCATCGCCCACGGATTTCACGATCGACGGCAGGTTCGGGCGCGGGTCCAAGAGCCAGAACTGCGATTTCATCGCAAAGGCATAGGACCGCTCCTGCATGATCGAGGAGCCTTCGCCGTAGTCTTCGCCCACCACCACAAGAGCGCCGCCGGTGACGCCCGAGGAGGCGAGGTTGGCCAGCGCATCCGAGGCCACATTGACCCCGACCGATCCCTTGAAGGTAACCGCGCCGCGGATGGGATAATGGACCGAGGCCGCCAGCATCGCCGCTGCCGCCGCTTCGGAGGCGTTCGCCTCATAACGCACGCCGAGTTCGCCGAGCAGGTCCTCGGCATCGGCCAGCACGTCCATCAGGTGCGAGATCGGCGCCCCTTGATAGCCGCCGACATAGCCGACTCCGTTTTCCAGCAGGGCCTTGGTGATGGCCAGAATGCCTTCGCCGGTAAAGCTGGTCCCGGCACCTTTGCGCAGGTGCTCTACTTCTGCCTTGAACGACCTTTCGGCCATTGGCGCCTCCTTGGATATCGTTCTGGGGGACCGTCGTGGAAGACGGTCGGGTTAAATCTGGTGTACGCGCACGTTGCGCAGGATGGTTTGCAGGGTGGTCACGAACTGACGCTGCTCTTCGGCGCTGATGCCGGTGAACATCTGGGCATAGGCCTCGGCGATATGCGGCCAGAGCTTTTCCTGCGTCTCTCGGCCCTTGGGGGCCATGAAGATCCGGGTGGCGCGGCTGTCGTCGGGGTCGGGACGGCGGATGATCAGCTCGTCCTGTTCCAGCTTGTCCAGCGACCGGCTGAGCGTGGATTGTTCGACCACCGCATAGACGGCGAGTTCACGGATCAGCAGCCCGTCGAGCACCGACAGTACGGCGAGGGCGCGCATCTTAGCCGTGTTGAGGCCGAGCGCCGCCATCTCTTCGCGCAAGGACGCGTTGTAGCGGCCCATGATGCGGTTCATCAGGTAGGGGGGGAAGTTTTCCAGCCCGATTTCGCCCAGACGGGGCAGCGGTGTGTCCGCCTCCGGTTGGTCTGCCGTGGCCGTGGTGGTGTCGTCCGTGCTCATGCGCCCATCCTTTTTGCAAGGTTGTAGCCGGACCCTCCGCCCAGACCAGGTCCGGGGTGGGTCGCGGCCCCAATCAGATGCAGGTCCTTCACTGCGGTGGCGTTATTGACCGATTGCGGGAAGGGGCGCCAGACAAAGAACTGGTCCAGCGTGCAGGATCCGCCATAGGGATCGCCGCCCACCAGGTTCATGTTCAGATCCTGAAGATCGGCAGGGGAATAGGCGCGGCGGGCCAGTTTGATCTTGTCGAAATCCTTGATGTGACGGGACAGGATCGCCTCGATCCGGTCGGCAAAGGCTTCGCGGGTCGGTTCATCCCACTCGGGTCCGCTGTCGATCTCTTTTGCGGCGTCGCCTTTGATAACGCGGGGGGCGTCGGGGATCTGCAGCCACAGGATCGCCTTTCCATCCGGGCAGCGGGTGGGGTCCATGCGGTGGGGCTGGCCCACGCAGATCGTGGGCGTTTCCGGCAGCATGCCGCGTTCGGCCTCGTTGGCGGATTTCGAAACGCTGTCGACCCCGTCTGCGAGGTGGACAAGCGCGACATCTTCCAGCCCCTCGCTCAGCCATTCCGGAACGGCATCCAGCGCATAGTGCAGCTGGAAATTGCCGCGCCCGTGGCGGTAGTTCTTCGCGGCCTCCGGCGCGGTTTCCTGCGGCAGCAGGCGGCCATAGAGTTGCGACGGCGTGACCGAAGCGATGACCGAGGCGCCGCGGATGACCTCTCCGTCGGCGGTTTCGATGCCGGTGGCGCGGCCGTTTTCGGTAAGGATACGCGTCACATCGGTGCCGGTACGGATCTCGCCGCCATTGGCGGTGATCAGCCGTTCAAAGGCTTCGGCGGCAGCCCCGGCGCCACCTTTGACCACCGGCGCCCCGGCGGCCTCTAGCGCAAAGGCGATGACGCGGCCCATCTGGCCGGAATAAGTGCTTTCGGGGGTGAGGCCGCAATGCAGCACCCAAGGCGCCCAAAGCGCCTGAAGGTCTTCGGAGCCATAAGAGCTTTCCAGCCAGCCGCGCGCCGGTTGCAGCGCTGCGCCGACCCAGGATTTGAGACCGTTGAGGCCCCGTTTCCACGCCTGTTTTGCCAGCAGTTTGGCGGTGCCAGCAGACCAGAGCGGTCCGCCCAGCAGCGCAAAGAGGAAGTCGGCGTCGGCTTCGATGCCGCCCACGTCGCGGCCATGTTGCGCCCCGTCGCCGGGGCTGAGCGCGTCAAAGGCAGCGATATTGGCGGCGCGGTCCATGGTCAGTACGGTGGCGCGGCCATCGGGGCGCAGGACCGCCGTGGGGCGGTCCGTGTGACAGAACTCAAGCCCATGTTTCGCCAGATCGCCCGCCAGTTCTGCATAGGCAGGCGAGGTGAGGAACAGGACGAAGGTCGCCGCCATCACATCATGGGAATACCCGGGCAGCGTGATCTCATCGGTGCGCAGGCAGCCTCCGATGCGGTCCGAGCGTTCGAGCATCAGAACCGGTTTGCCCTTGCGGGACAACAGCGCGGCGGCGACCAGTGAATTGATCCCGGTGCCGATGATGATGTGAGGGGCGGCGGCCATCTGCTCTTATCCCTTGGGGACCAGCGCCAGCGCGCGGATCGGGCTGCCGGTGCCGCGCTGGATCTTCAGCGGTGCGGCAATCAGGATGGCGCCCTTTGCGGGCAGCTTGTCCAGATTGGCCAGCGAGGCCAGACCAAAGCGGTTGTTGGCGTGCAGCAGGTTATGCGCCGGGAAGGGCGGGGTCATGCCACCGGCCATGCCTGCGTCGGTGCCGATGCACTGGCTGCCCCAGCCGACGATGCCCTTGTCGACCAGATACTGGATCACCTCGGCGGTCGGTCCGGGGGTGTGCGGACCGGTTTCATCGGCGTTGAGGAACTTGGCCTCGTCGTCGGCGTATTGATCCCAGTCGCTGCGCAGGACGACCCATTCACCGGCCTTGATCTCGCCGTGCTCGGCCTCCCAGGCCTTCACGTGGTCGATGGTCAGCAGGAAGTCGGAATCTTCGCCGCACTCCTTGGAGAAGTCGAGCACGTTCACCGGCGCGATCAGGCGCTGCACGTCCAGCGTGTCGGTGTAGCCTTCTTCGAAATCCTTGCCGGTAATCCAGTGATGCGGCGCATCAAAGTGGGTGCCGGTGTGTTCGCCCAGCTTCATCCAGTTCCAGGCAAAGAAGGGGCCGTCTTCGTCGTATTCGCTGATCTTGTGGATTTCGACCTTGGGTGTGTTTTTCGCGAAATCTTCCGGCAGCTGCAGGATCGGAGTGTTCGGCCCCAGAACCCCGGTGCAGTCCACCACTTCGATTTCCCCGGTCAAAAGCTTGGCGCCAAGCCCGTCCAATGCGGTTGTTGCGGTCATTATCGCCTCCCGTGTTGTGCGCGGTCTGAAGGTGCCGCTTTTTGCGATGACAAATCCATGCTAGACATAATTACATGCATTTGCAAATATCAATATGTAAAGGATAAAGGAATCTGCCCATGTCAGCGGCGCCGGACGCAGTTATTATCGGAAGCGGTCACAACTCTTTGGCCTGTGCTGCGCATCTGGCGGCAAAGGGCTGGAGTGTGGCCGTATACGAGCGCGCCGAAACGCCCGGCGGGGCAGTAAAAACCGGGGAATATACGCTTCCGGGCTTTCGCCATGACTGGGCCGCGATGAATCTGTCGCTCTTTGCAGGGTCCGCCTTTCATCAGAAATATGCCGAGGAACTGGCCGGGCACGGGCTTGGTTTTGCTCCTGCGGCGGATTGTTTTGCCTCGGTTTTTCCGGATCAGACCTGGTTGGGTATCGGCAATGATGCGGCGGCCAATGTGGCGCGAATCGCAGCTGAAAATGCGGCTGACGCAAAAGCCTGGGAGGCGTTGAGCGCCGCGTTTCCAGAGCGTGCTGAAACTTTGTTCGCTTTGCTGGGCAGTCCGATCAATAAACGTGCATTTGCATTTTTAGGCTGGAAGTCTTGGCGCAAGATGGGCGCTGCCGGGCTGATGGATCTGGGGCAGTTTCTGGCCTCTTCGCCGCGCAGCTGGCTGGAAGAGACATTCGAATCGTCAAAGGTCCGTGCCCTTCTGGCGGCCTGGGGCATGCATCTGGATTTTGCCCCGGACATCGCGGGCGGTGCGCTGTTTCCTTACCTAGAAGGACAGGTGAACCAGGCGTTTGGCATGGTACTGGGGCAGGGCGGCGCCGATGGCATCATCAAGGCCATGATCGCCATGATCGAGGCGCGTGGCGGATCGGTAACCTGCGGCGCCGAAGTGTCGCGGATTCTGCACGCGGGCGGACGGGCCACGGGAATCGAGTTGTCGGACGGGACACAGGTGCAGGCAAAACGGGCGGTCATCGCTAATGTCGCCCCTGCCGCGATGCTGCGGCTGACCGGCGGCACACCCGACAAACGGTATGATCGCGGGATGGAGAAATTCGCCCATGCGCCGGGGACCATGATGATCCATCTGGCGATGGAGGATCTGCCGGACTGGGCGGCGGGGGATGGTCTGAAACGCTTTGCCTATGTGCATATGGCGCCCGAGCTTGACCAGATGGCGCGCACCTATGCGCAGGCCAAGGCGGGGCTGTTGCCGGATGAGCCGGTGATCGTCTGCGGTCAGCCCACCGTCATCGACCCCAGTCGCGCGCCCGAGGGCAAACATGTTCTGTGGTTGCAGGTGCGCATGGTGCCCGGTCAGATCAAGGGCGATGCCGCCGGACAGATCACCGCCACCGACTGGACAGAGGCAGCGCAGCCAATGGCAGAGCGCGCGCTCGATATCCTTGAAACCTATGCGCCCGGTACAAGGGCAAAGATCCTTGGCCAGCATATCGTGACGCCCACCATGCTGGAGGCCGATAACCCCAACCTTGTGGGCGGGGATCAGGTCTGTGGCAGTCACCAGCTCAACCAGCATTTCATGTTCCGGCCCCTGCGCGGGTTTGCGGATGGCTCCACCCCGATCGGTGATCTTTATCACACCGGGGCGGCTGTCTGGCCCGGAGCGGGAACCGGAGCTGGGGCGGGATACCTCCTCGGGCAAAAACTGGCCGGCACCTAATCACAACAACATGTCGGCCTTCCAACCAACAGGGAAAAGCAAAATGAAATTGACAAGACGCACTTTACTTCAGAGCACCGCCGCCAGCGTGGCGCTTGCCGGAGCCAGCCTGCCCAGCTTTGCCGCCGGGATCGAAGAGCTGGTGATTGCCTATAACGTCAACCTACCCAGCTGGGACCCGACCGTTGGTCCCTCGGCGGTGAACCCCACGATCCAGGGCATCTATCAGTCGGTGTTTGATCTGTTCATCCCGCAGAACCCGGATCTGTCCTTTGGTTCCGGGATCATCAGCGATTATGGCTGGAACGACGACAAGACAAAGGTCTGGATGGATGTGCGCGAAGGCGTCACCTGGCACAATGGCGATCCCCTGACCCCCGAAGACGTGGTTTGGTCGCTGGAACGCGCGGGCAACCCCGAGACCGGCAACCCGATCCAGTTCATCTGGGGCAAGATCGGTAATTTCTCCATCGAGGGGAACCGCGTCACCGCTGACGTGCTGGCCTATGAGCCGACGATCTTCAAATGGATGAGCTTCCTCACTGGCTATATCCTGCCCAAGAAATACTACGAGGAAGTCGGGGCAGATGGCTTTGAGGCCGCGCCTGTGGGCACCGGTCCTTATATGGTCGAAAAGTTCGAGCGCAACGCATTCGTGCGCCTGAAGGCGAACGAGAATTACTGGGGCGGCGCGCCCGAATTCAAATCCGTCACCATCAAGTTCGTGACCGATGCCGCCAGCCGCGTGGCAGAGGTGGAATCGGGCAACGCCCATGTGACGCTGGAAATGCCCTATGAGGAATTCGACCGCCTGAAGGAAAAATCGGGCATCATGGGCACTGCCGCACCGGTGTCGGATATCGGCATGATCTTCATCAACGATATCGAAGTGATGACCGATCCCAACGTGCGCATGGCCATGGCCCATGCGATCGACAAACAGCTGATCATCGATCGGCTGCTGTCCGGCTATGGCGTGGCGATCGACACGCTGCAGACGCCCGATTACGTGGGCTATGACGAGACGATCAAGGTCGCCTATGATCCGGAGAAGTCTAAGGAGCTGCTGGCGGCCTCTGGCTATGGTCCCGACAATCCGGTGAAATTCACTATCCAGACCACCCGCGGGTTCAAACCCAAGGATTACGAGATCATCCAGGCCATCGTTGGCCTGTGGCGCCGGGTCGGTATCGAGGCCGAGATCGAAGTCTACGAGATTGCCAAACACTACGAGCTGCGCGCGGCGGATACATTGGCGCCTGCGGCCTTCTACAACTGGGGCAACTCGATTGGTGATCCCACCACTTCGACCGGCTTTGCCATGTTCGGCCCCTCGCCGCATTCGGTCTGGGACGGTGAGGACCTTATGCAGAAAATCCTACCGCTCTGGGGTGAATCGGACGAGGACAAGCGGATCGCGGGCTGGAAGGACGTGGACCGTTTCATCGCCGAGAACGCGCTGGTGATCCCGCTGCTGCAATATGTTCAGCCGATCCTGCACAGCGATCAGGTGAAGGTGGTGCCGCATGCCTCGGGCGCGCTGTTGCCGCATCTGATGACACGGGCCTGATCCCTCTCTCCCTTGGTTGCGGGGCATCGGTCTGATTGTGCCGGTGCCCCGCGGCCCTTTTTCACGACCTCACAGAACGAAGGTAGACAATGCAGATCCTGCGCAGAATGATCGCGCGGCTGGCGGCCACTATGGTGACGCTGGTCGGGGTGGCGATCATCGTCTTTGTGGTTATCCGCGTGGTGCCGGGCAATCCGATTGCCATGATGCTGCCGCCGGGGGCCACCGATGCGGATATCCAGCGGCTTCAGGCGCTTTACGGGTTCGACAAATCGATCCCCGAACAATTCCTGATCTGGGCCTCTGGCGTGCTTCAGGGGGATTTCGGAACCTCGATTTCCCTGCGCCAGCCGGTGTCCGAACTGGTGCTGGGCCGTCTGCCCGCCACGCTGGAACTATCAGTGATGGCACTGGTAATCGCGGTAATCCTGGGCGGTACCATGGCGTTGACCGCAACGCTTTACCGGGGCACGCGCGTCGAAGGTGCGATCGATGTGGCCGGGGGCATGGCCCTGTCGGTGCCCGACTTCCTGTGGGGGCTGGTGCTGATCCTGCTCTTTGGCGTGCTTTGGCCGCTGTTTCATATCTCGGGCCGGGTGTCGCCCTCGCTGGGGTTCGAGTTCCAGTCGAATTTCTACCTCTGGGAAAGCTTCATCCGCCTGCGGTTCGATGTCTGGGCCGATATCGTCGCTCATATGTTCATGCCTGCGCTGGCGCTGGCGATCCCGCTGGCGGCGATCATCTCGCAGCTGCTGAAACAGTCGCTGAAGGAAACCATGCATCTGGACTACGTGACCTTGGCCCGCACCAAGGGCTACGCCGAGACCAGCATCATCACCCGCGAGGCGTTGCCCAATGCGATCCTGCCGACGCTGACCCTGGTTGGCGTGCAGTTCGCCTTCCTGATTGGCGGCACGGTCATCGTGGAGCGGCTGTTTTCTTACGAGGGGCTGGGTAACATGGCCATTGATGCGGTGATCAACCGCGATCTGCCACTGATCCAGGGCATCGTGATCCTGTTCGCCCTGATTTTCACCGTGGTCAATCTGGTCGTCGACATGACCTATGCCGCCCTGAACCCGAGGCTCCGCCATGCGTGATACAAGAGCACATACCCGCAAACCGGGCCTGCGCCTGTGGCTGTCCGGAGGCTGGATCGGCCTATTGGTTCTGGCCGCCCTGCTGGCGCCCTGGATCAGCCCGCACGACCCGCTGGCGCAGGACCTGTTCGCAGGCCGAATGCCGCCCTTCTGGGAGGCGGGCGCCGATCCAAATTACTGGCTGGGTACCGATTCCCTGGGCCGTGATGTCCTGAGCCGCATTCTGCACGGTGCCCGGCTGGCGCTGAGCGTGGCGCTGATCGCCGGGGTGCTGACCTGTCTGATTGGGGCCACGCTGGGGCTGATCGCTGGCTACTATGGCGGCTGGGCCGATCTGGTGATTTCACGCCTTGTGGACATCTGGATGGCCTTCCCGCCGGTTCTGTTCGCGATCCTGCTGATCGCGGTTCTGGGCACTGGCATGGCTTCGATCATCATCGCCATCGTGGTGATTGACTGGACCCGTTTTGCCCGGGTGGTCCGGGCCGAAGCGATGAGCCAGGGCAAGATGGATTACGTCGCCTCGGCGCAGGTGGTGGGGCGCACCCGGTTCGGCACCGCGCTGACGGAAATCCTGCCCAACGTGCTGCCGACCATCGTGGCGCTGTTGACGCTGGAGATGGGCATCGCGATCATCGTCGAGGCGATCCTTAGCTTTGTGAACCTGTCGATCTCCACCGATGCGCCGACCTGGGGCGGGATGATCGCCGAGGGGCGCACCTCGGTCCATCAGGCCTGGTGGGTGCTGGTGTTCCCGCTGGTCGCCCTGTTTTTCACCGTTCTCAGCTTCTCGCAGCTTGGCGAGGGTCTGAAGGACCATTTCGATCCGGTGCTGCGATGAGCTTTCTGTCCATTCAAGACCTGACCGTGCGCCTCAGGGGCAATGTGCCGATCTTGCGGCGTGTGTCCCTCGATGTGGCGGCGGGTGAATCCCGCGCCCTTGTCGGCGAAAGCGGCGCAGGCAAATCCATGATCGGCAAATCGGTGCTGGGCACCCTGCCGCAGGCGCTGGGCATCACCGGCGGGCAGATCATTCTGGAAGGCGAGGATCTGGGCCAGTTGTCGCCGCGGGCGCGCCGCCAGAGGATTGGCGCCAAGGTCGCCCTGATCCCACAGGATCCGCTAACCGCGCTCAACCCTTCGCGACGGGTCGGGCCGCAGATCACCAACCGGCTGGTGGATATCCTTGGCTGGTCGCGCAAGGCCGCCGAGGCCCGCGCACTGGAGCTGCTGGAAGAGGTCCATATTCCCGATCCCGCCCGCGTCATGCGCGCCTACCCGCATGAGCTGTCGGGGGGGATGCGCCAGCGGATCCTCATCGCCTCCGCCTTTGCGGCAGAGCCGAAGCTGATCATCGCGGATGAGCCGACAACCGCGCTGGATGTCACCGTGCAGAAGCAGATCCTGCGGCTGATCTCGGACATGCAGCAACGCCATGGCACCGCGCTGTTGTTCGTGACCCATGATCTGGGCGTGGTCTCCAAGGTCTGCCAGACCATGACCGTGCTCTACTCCGGCAAGGTGGTCGAGGACACCAAGGTGCGCGATTTCTTTGCCAGCCCCGGGCATCCCTATTCGGCGGCCTTGTTGGCGGCGACGCCGAAATACACCGATCCGGACGGCAGTCTGACCCCGGTCCCCGATGCGGTGATCCGCGCGGTGGAGGAAGAGGTTGCGGCATTTGACCGACAGATGGAGGGCTCGGCATGAGTGATGTCATCTATGATGTGAAGGATCTGCGGCTCAGCTTTCCGGACATGTCGCGCAAGCCACTGCTGGGTCCTGCGCCGCGGATCGAGATCCTCAAGGGGCTGACGTTTCAGATCCCCAAGGGTGAGGTTTTGGGCATCGTTGGCGGCTCTGGGTCCGGTAAATCCACATTGGGGCGGGCGCTGATCCGGTTGATTGAACCGGACAGTGGTCAGATTTCGTTTGAGGGGACAGACATCACCCATATGTCAGAGGAGGCCCTGCGCCCCCTGCGGCGGCGGTTCCAGATGATCTTTCAGGATCCCCTGTCCTCGCTTAACCCGCGCCGCCGGGTGGGGGGGATCATCGCCGGTCCCTTGCGCCTGCATGGGCTTGAGGGGATCGACGCCCGCGTAAATGAGGCGCTGGATATGGTGGGCCTGCCACGCAGCTTTGCCAGCCGCTATCCGCATGAATTGTCCGGTGGGCAGCGTCAGCGCGTCGGTATCGCCCGCGCCATCGCCCTGCGCCCCGATTTCATCCTCGCGGATGAGATCGTCTCGGGGCTGGATGTCTCCAGTCAGGCGCAGGTGCTGAACCTGCTCGAAGAATTGGTGCGCGAGCTGGGCCTGACGCTGGCCTTCATCAGCCACGATCTGTCGGTGATCCGCCGCCTGTGCAGCCGCATTCTGGTGCTCTATCAAGGCGAAATTGTCGAAAACGCCGCGACGGCGGACCTGTTCGCTGCGCCGACTGCGCCCTACACGCAAGAGCTGCTGTCCGCGATCCCGCTGCCCGATCCCGATCAGGTCTGGGCGTAACGGGGAGCTGCAAGACCCTGTGCACCGCACAGGCAAAAGAAAAGCCGTCCCGGATAGGAGCGGCTTTTTTTAGTCTTATAGAGGTTGAAAATCAGTCGGTGGACCAGCCGCCGACGGCTTTGATTTCCAGGAAATCCTCAATCCCGAAGATACCGCCTTCACGACCGTTGCCGGACTGCTTCATGCCACCGAAGGGCGCACCGGGGGACCGGGACTGGCCGTTCATTTCCACCATGCCGGACCGCAGCACGCGGGCCATGCGGTTGGCTTTGGCGCCGTCCTGGGTCTGCACATAGTTGGTCAGACCATAGGGCGTGTCGTTGGCGATCTCGACGGCTTCTTCCTCGGTCTCGAAGGGGATGATCGACAGGACCGGGCCAAAGATCTCTTCACGTGCGATGGTCATCTGGTTGTTCACATCGGCAAAGACGGTCGGTTTGACGTAAAAGCCCTTGTTGAAGCCTTCAGGGCGACCGGTGCCACCGGCGACAAGGCGCGCGCCTTCGTCGATGCCCTTCTGGATCAGGTCCTGAATCTTGTTCCACTGGGTTTCATTGACCACGGGGCCGATGTGGCGACCTTCCTCGGACGCCGGGCCGACGGTGACCTTGGCGGCAACTTCGGCAGCGGTGGCCACGGCCTGATCGTAGATGCCTTTCTGAACCAGCATCCGCGAGGGCGCGTTGCAGCTTTGGCCGGTGTTGTTCATCATGTGCAGAACGCCACGCTTGACCGCTTTTTCGTCGGCATCGTCAAAGATCACGTTGGCGCCTTTGCCGCCCAGTTCCAGATGCACCTTCTTCAGGGTGTCGGCGGCCGCCTTGGAGATCGCGGTACCTGCGCGGGTCGAGCCGGTGAAGGACACCATGTCCACATCCGGGTGTGAGGACAGCTGCGAGCCGACGCCGACGCCATCGCCGTTCACCAGGTTGAAGACGCCGGCGGGGAAACCTGCCTCGTCCATCAGCTCGGCAAAGATCATCGCATCCAGCGGGCTTTCCTCGGAAGGCTTCAGAACCATGGTGCAGCCCGCGATGGCCGCGGCGCCCACCTTGAGGGTGATCTGGTTCATCGGCCAGTTCCAGGGCGTGATCAGGGCAGCAACACCGACGGCTTCGTAGATGATGCGGTCGTTCTGGAAACGGTCGCTCAGGGGGCGTTCAAATTCAAACGCCTTGGCCGCGCGCACAAAATTCTTCAGGTGGAAGATGCCGGCGCCAACCTGCTGGGTGCGGGACATCTCGATCGGGGCGCCCATCTCGGTGGACATGGCCTGGGCCAGATCTTCGCCGCGGGCCTGGTAGACCTCGATCAGCTTTTCCACCAGCGCGATCCGCTCTTCTACCGGGGTCGCCATCCAGCCGGGCAGGGCGGCCTTGGCAGCGGCAACGGCGGCATTGGTATCGGCTTCGGATCCCAGGGAAATCACTGCACAGGGTTCTTCGGTGGAAGGATCGATGACATTGTGATCCTTGGCTGCCGCAGGAGCAACCCATTGGCCATTGATGTAAAAGTCGCGTTTCTCGATCATGTCCAGATCTCCCAAGTCAGACGTTTCGCCAGTTTGTACCGGCGCTTTCGCGCGCCACTGTGTCACTGCCTTGACCCTTGGGCAAGACCACATTCACATAATTTGATCAAATTATGTGAGGCGGATTTTCGCGGATAAACCCAGGGTTTTCCGTTTTGTCGCAGGTGATTGGCACTTTTGTGCTGGTCTTGACGCCGCAGGGGTTTAACCTGCGCTGCGATTGATTACCTTGCGTAGCAAGATACGTATTGAAAACTGAATATGAACGCAGAGAGGAGACCGTCATGGGTTTGCGCATCAACGATGTGGTTCCGAATTTCACCGCCGAGACCGATCAGGGCACCATCACCTTCCACGACTGGATCGGGGACAGCTGGGCGATCCTGTTTTCCCACCCCAAGGATTTCACCCCGGTCTGCACCACTGAATTTGGTGCCGTGGCGCAGCTGTCCGAGGAATGGGCCAAGCGCAACACCAAGGTGATCGGCGTGTCCGTTGACGGTGTCGAGGACCACAAGAAATGGAAAGGCGACATTGAAAGCTATGCCAAAACTCCGGCAGGCTTCCCGATCATCGCGGACGAAGGGCTCGCCGTGTCCAAGGCCTTTGACATGCTGCCCGCCGAAGCCTACCTGCCCGATGGCCGCACGCCGGCCGACAGCGCCACCGTGCGCTCGGTCTTCATCATCGGCCCGGACAAGCAGCTGAAACTGTCGATGACCTACCCGATGTCGGTGGGCCGCAACTTTGCCGAGATCCTGCGCGCGCTGGACGGCCTGCAAATGACCACCGGCCACGGCGTTGCCACCCCTGCCGACTGGATGCCAGGTCAGGATGTGATCATCCCGCCGACCGTGTCGAATGAAGACGCCAAGGCCAAGTTCGGTGAGTTCGAAACCATCTTCCCCTACCTGCGCAAGACCAAAGCGCCGGAATAAGTCGGAAGACCATTTTGAAGTTCAGCAAGGGGGCCGTTTGGCCCCTTTGTCATTTCGGGGGCGTGTCTTTGGGCGCGGAGTGAATCACGATATTGAACCCCTCCTGCGGCGTGGGCAGGGCAAAGTGTTTCGAGAACTGGTGAAACTGTTCTTCGGTTGCCGAGAACGGATGATCCCCACTGGCATTTCGCGCACGCAGCCGGGCAAGGCAGACTTCTTCCGGGACATCCAGCACATGCAGTTGATGGTCTGCACTAGTCCTGTCGAGAATGCCGCGTATCCAGGTGCGTTGCTGGATCGTATTTGCGGCGAAATCCAGCACTACGGAAACCCGTGCGTTGAGCAGGTCGATGACATGAGGCGCCACGGTCTCGCGTAGCCGCGCGGTGCAACGCAGGTAATCGGTTCCGGTTTCTATCTCGCCGCGGAAGAGAGTGTTCAGCCATTGGTCCTCGGCAATGCGTACGGCCTTGTCTTCGCGCGTCAGGTGATCGGCGAGAGTGGATTTGCCAGAGGCGATCTTGCCGCACAGCATGTGCAGCGTCGGAAGTGTTTGAGACATTTCAGAAACCCTTGAAAGCGCGCAGATTCCAAGTGGCGCGCATGTCTTGTTCAGCGTTCGACCACCCGGCCCGATTGTCAGGCCGGGACGGTAATTCGCGCGCAGCGCGGCAGGGGCAATGTCTGAACAAGGGGTGTCATGCTGTGCCTCATCGCACAGTCCCGGGTTTGGATCCAGTCTGCTGGACCCTCAGGCAGTTTGCGGGCGTGCTGCGACCTGGGCCCGGTAAAGCGTGCGCTTGAATTCACGCGCAAGCTTGCTGCCCTGTTTCTTTTTCTGGATGGTCGATCCGCCCAGTGCCTCGGTCAGCTCGCTGACGCCATTGGGCAGGATGGTATAAATGGTCTGGCCGTGGATCCAGTGCATCTGCAGGAAGGTATCGACAGGTCGGTCGATGGTGGTGCTGGCAGCCAGAAGGTTCGCCGCCGCGTTGCGCCCCACCACCTGTGCCACGGTCTGAAGGCCGATGACGCGGGGCAGGAACAGCTTGCTGTCGCCCGCTTGGTCGATGATGGCGGCGGGGCTTTCGCGCCGTTTGGCGGGCAGGCGGATGAAGCTGTCCGCATCCGCGTGGGCCTCGACTAGCGACAGGGCCGTCTGCCATGCCTCCGGATCGACCGAGAGATCATCCTCGACGATCAAAGCATACTCCCAGCCCGCATCCACGATTCGCTGCCAGCAGCTACGGTGTGACAGGAAGCAGCCGACCTCTCCTGGTGACAGGGGAAAGGGGTAGCGCGGATCATGCACATCGCCGTGACGCGTCGGATGCACATGGTGACTCACCGCAGTCCGGCCATTCACCGCTTCGGCCACCTCGGCATTCGGCAGTGTATAAAGCAGATGTTCGACATTTGCGCCGCGTTTGCTGTTGCCGGACATGTGGATGATCAGGGTGTGCATGGTCAGATCCATATCGGGGAACGCGCTGAGGGGGAAGGCCGCAGCTCCTTGAACGGCGCTGACAGAAAAGGCCCCGCCGTTGCCAGCGGGGCCTTTCTTGTTCGAAGCGAGGCTGCGGATCAGTCTGCGGCTTCTTCTTTCTTTTCAGGCGCGGCGGGCTCGCCGGTTTCCTGATCGACGACTTTCATCGACAGGCGCACCTTGCCGCGGTCGTCAAAGCCCAGCAGCTTGACCCAGACTTCCTGGCCTTCCTTCAGAACGTCCGAAGGATGGTTCAGGCGGCGGTTCTCGATCTGGCTGACGTGCACCAGACCGTCACGCTTGCCGAAGAAGTTCACGAAGGCGCCGAAATCGACGATCTTCACGACCTTGCCTTTGTAGATGGCGCCTTCTTCCGGCTCTGCCACGATCGCGTGGATCATGTCATAGGCCTTCTGGATGGCCTCGCCGTTGGAGGAAGCGATCTTGATCACGCCGTCGTCGTTGATGTCGACCTTGGCACCGGAGGTTTCCACGATTTCGCGGATGACCTTGCCGCCCGAACCGATCACTTCACGGATCTTGTCGGTCGGGATGTTCATGGTCTCGATGCGCGGCGCGTGGACGGAGAACGCGTTGGTTTCCGACAGGGCCTTGGACATCTCACCAAGGATGTGCATCCGGCCGTCCTTGGCCTGGGCCAGGGCTTTTTCCATGATCTCGGGCGTGATGCCTGCGACCTTGATGTCCATCTGCAGCGAGGTGATGCCGTTCTCGGTACCTGCAACCTTGAAGTCCATGTCGCCGAGGTGGTCTTCGTCACCCAGGATGTCGGACAGGATCGCGTAGGAGCCGTCGTCTTCGAGGATCAGGCCCATGGCCACACCGGCAACCGGTGCTTTCAGCGGAACGCCTGCGTCCATCATCGACAGCGAGCCACCGCAGACCGACGCCATCGAGGAGGAACCGTTCGATTCGGTGATCTCGGAGACGATCCGGATGGTGTAGGGGAAATCGGTTGCCGCGGGCAGAACCGCCTGCAGCGCACGCCATGCCAGCTTGCCGTGACCGATTTCGCGGCGGCCGGGGCCACCCACGCGGCCAACTTCACCAACCGAATAGGGCGGGAAGTTGTAGTGCAGCAGGAAGTTGGATTTGAAGTTGCCGTGCAGGGCGTCGATGAACTGTTCATCATCGCCGGTGCCCAGCGTGGTCACGACCAGACCCTGGGTTTCACCACGGGTGAACAGGGCAGAACCGTGGGTCCGCGGCAGCAGGCCGGTTTCCGAAACGATGTCGCGGATCTCGTCGGTCTTGCGGCCGTCGATACGCTTGCCGGTTTTGACAACGTCACCGCGCAGAATGCCGGCTTCCAGTTTCTTCAGAGCAGAGCCGAGGTTGGAATCTTCCAGCTGTTCTTCGCTCAGCGCTTCCTTGATGGCTTCGCGCGCGGCGGCAACAGCGGCGGTGCGCTCCTGCTTGTCCGAGATCGCAAAGGCGGCGCGCATCTGCTCTTCGCCAGCGGCTTTGACCGCTTCATACAGCTCGGAGTAATCCGGTGCGGCAAAGTCAAACGGCTCTTTGGCGGCTTCTTCAGCCAGCGAGATGATCAGGTCCAGAACCGGCTGGATCTGCTCGTGGGCAAAGTTCACGGCGCCCAGCATTTCTGCTTCGGACAGCTCGTAAGCTTCGGATTCCACCATCATCACGGCGTTCTTGGTGCCGGCAACAACCAGGTCGAGGCGCTGATCGGGGTTCAGGCGCAGGTCCTGCATGTCGTCGACGGTCGGGTTCAGAACGTATTCGCCGTCCTCGAAACCAACGCGGCAGCCGGCGATCGGGCCCATGAAGGGGGCGCCGGAAATGGTCAGCGCAGCCGAGGCAGCGATCATTGCGACGATGTCAGGGTCATTGACCAGATCGTGGGACAGCACGGTGCACATCACCAGAACTTCGTTCTTGAAGCCGGGGACGAACAGCGGGCGGATCGGACGGTCGATCAGACGGGCGGTCAGGGTTTCCTTCTCGGTGGGGCGGGCCTCACGCTTGAAGAAGCCGCCGGGCACTTTACCCGCGGCGTAGTATTTTTCCTGGTAGTGCACGGTCAGGGGAAAGAAGTCCTGGCCGGGCTTTTGCTGGCGGGCAAATGTGACGTTTGCCATAACCGAGGTTTCGCCGAGGGTGGCAATCACAGAGCCATCTGCCTGGCGGGCAACCTTGCCGGTTTCCAGTGTGAGCGTTTCCTCGCCCCACTGCATTGATTTCTTCGTAACGTTGAACATGTCAGCATCCTAAGTGGGAGCACTCCCAGGCGTATCCCGGGTCTCCCGTTGTCATGGCGGCCCCATTGCCGCCGGCCCCCTCCATCTTTCTTTCGAGCGCCGGGGCCATGGCGCAACGTCTCAGATGCCCGGCCTATACATCACTTTGGCCCGGAATGAAAGAAAAACAGCTCGTGGAGACCTACAGGAAGGAGGTTCACGCCTCTGCGGCGCGTTTCAGCATTGCGGCCTCAACAGCGGCAAGGCGTGCAATGGCCTGCCGGTCGGTTCCGCCATCCTGTTTCACCTTCATCCAGATGCTGCGGCAAGAGCGCGGCGACCACGGCAGGGCGGCCTCTTGCATCCAGGCCCGCAGGCTGGGCGGTAAGCGGTCATACTCCGTCATCGCATTTCCGGTACGTTTGCGGATGGGCAGGCCGGTGGCGCCCAGATTGCGGCGTCGCGGGTGTGGCATAGGTGTCCTTCGAAATGCTGATTTAGTATGTAATAACATATCAAATTGAAGCGGCAAGCTGCCGGTACTTCGGGACCCGGATCGCGCCCTTTCCTTGCCGGTGGGGCTATCGGGCGGTTAGCTTCGCCTGATGAGCAAAGACACGGATGACATTGCAATCAGCGACGCGATGGTCGGCGATATCCTTGCGACCGAGGTGCCGCAATGGGCTGGCCTTCCGCGGAGGCGCATCGAATCGTCTGGGACGGACAATTGCATGGTCCGTATCGGGGAGCAGATGGTTTTAAGGGTTCCGCGCCGGTGGTCGGCGACTCAGTATCTGGCCAAGGAGTTGGACTGGCTGCCGCGCCTACAAGGTCTGCCGCTTGCGGTTCCGGTGCTGCGGCACCGCGGCTGTCTGCGGGATGATCTGCCCTTTGGCATATTCGACTGGATCGAAGGGGATCTCGCAACCCCCGCAAAGATCGCAGACCCGGTTGCGGCGGCGCAAAGCCTTGCGGATTTGCTGACGGCGCTGCACCGGACCGACACGGAGGGCGCACCCGTTGCGGGGGATAGCAACAATAGGCGTGGCGTCGCGCTGCAGGAACTGACCCACGTGGTGCATCCGGCCATCGACATCCTCAAAGATGAGATCGACGCAACGCGCGCACGTTGCCTGTGGGACGCGGCCTGCGATGCCGGGTTTCAGTACCGACCCGTCTGGCTGCACGGGGATCTGAAGGCGGACAATCTGATTGCCCTGGATGGTACCTTACGGGGGGTGATCGATTGGGGCCTGTCGGCAGTTGGCGATCCCGCCGTCGATTATGCGGGGGCCTGGACCTGGGTGGACCCTGCCGCCCGCACCGCGTTTTGCGACCGGCTGGAACTGGAGGACAGGACGTGGGAACGGGCTAGCGGCTGGGCGCTCTATTGTGCGGTCATTGCCCTCAGTTTCTATCGTGGCGGCAAGAATGAGGCGCTGTGCCGACAATCACGGCTGACCCTGTCCCGGCTGGATCTACTGCGCTAGGTGAATGGAGAGGATCGGTTAGCCGGGAAGCCCATCGATGGTTTCCACAGTCACAATCGCATCGGTCCAGGCCGCGCGGCTGGCGTAGCAGATGCGGGCCGTGGGCCGGATAGGGATTTCACTGTCCAGCGCACCTGCGGGCACGACCAGCAGGGCGCCATCCATCTGAAGCGTCGGCAGCGCTGATCCGCAGTCGGTGCAAAAGCTTTTGACGTGCTGTGTTTCAGGCAACTGGAAACTCTTGACCCTGTCCCGCCCGGTTAGCCATTCAATCTCTGCCTGGGTGGAAAACAGATTGGCCGCATGCGCGGACCCGCTGTCCTTGCGGCAGCGCGCGCAGTGGCACAGGAAGAAGCTTTCGAATGCGCCGCGGATGTGAAACCGGACAGCACCGCACAGACAACTTCCCGAGGTCGGGTGTTCCATATTTCTGGTCTTTCATTGTCTGAGCTGGGAAAGCGCGCTTCACACGCAGTGAAACCCTACATCATGTGTCGGCAGCCCGTAAACGAGGGCTGGCGGTGGGCCGACCACATCCCGTCCGGTTCCCGCCAATAAAAACGCCCGCTCCTTTCGGAACGGGCGCATGCATCGAAATGCAAATGTCTCGCTTAGCGGCGGATGCCCAGGCGCTTGATCAGGTCCTGGTAACGGGCCTCATCCTTGCCTTTGGTGTAGTCCAGCAGCTTACGACGCTGAGCAACCATCTTCAGCAGACCACGACGACCGTGGTTGTCTTTCTTGTGGGTCTTGAAGTGCTCGGTCAGGGTGTTGATGCGCGAGGTCAGAATGGCAACCTGGACTTCGGGCGAACCGGTGTCGCCTTCCTTGGTTGCGAATTCTTTCATCAGGCGTGCTTTTTCTTCAGCAGTAATCGACATCGGGGTCTCCTTTGAAAAGGTTAGAGAAATGGCGCAGGCCGGGATGTCGTCCAGCACAGGCCCATGGAGAAGTCCGCCGCGATTCCACGGCAGATGCGGGCGTATAGGCGGTTTTGCGGCGAAAAGCAAAGGAGATGTCGCCGGTTCCCGGTTTTTCGCCCTTGGGCGTTCAGGCCCGGCGCCAGCGCGGGAAAGGATCGGGTAGATCCTTCAGCCTCTCCAGCGCATCGACATCGGGAACCGCCATCAGGCAGGTCTCCAGCTGCGCCTTCAGGGATGGCCAGTCGATCCCGCTGCCGATGAATACCAGTTCCTGCCTGCGATCACCGAAGGGGTCCTGCCAATGCGCCTGCAGGTATTCCTGCGCCTGGGCATGAGTGGGCCTGCGTTCTTCGGGAACTGTGGCCCACCATGTCCCCAGCGGGGCAACGCTGGACAGGGCACCGGCAAGCGAGAATTCCGCCACCCAATCGGGGCGGGTGGCAATCCAGAAATGCCCCTTGGCGCGGATCACGCCGGGCAGGTCCGCATTCAGAACCCGGTGGATTGCCACCGGATCAAAGGGCGCGCGGGCGCGAAAGACGAAGGACTGGATATCATATTCATCGCTTTCGGGCGTGTGATCGGCAAAACCATAGAGTTCCTTGGCCCACATCGGGTGCTCATGCGCGGTTTCAAAATCGAACAGGTGGGTATCGAGGATATCGTCGGGCGCGACCTGGCTGTGATCCAGCTCGATAATGCGGGCATCGGCGTTGATGCTGCGGATGATCTTGCGCGCGGCATCGGTGCGGGCTGGGCCTGCGTCCGTGACCTTGTTGAGGATCACCACATCGGCAAATTCCATCTGATCGGTCAGCAGGTGGACAAGGCTGCGGGTATCCGCTGCTCCCATCGTCTCGCCCCGGTCGCCAAGCTGATCGTGGCTGGAGAAGTCATCCGGCAGGTTCACCGCATCGACCACGGTCACCATGGTATCCAGCCGCGCGACATCGGACAGGCTGACGCCAGCCTCATCGCGGAAATCAAAGGTGGTCGCCACCGGCAGCGGTTCGGATATGCCGGTGGATTCGATCAGCAGGTAATCGAACCGGCCCGTTTCCGCGAGACGGCGTACCTCGGTTAGCAGATCGTCGCGCAGGGTGCAGCAGATGCAGCCGTTGGACAGTTCCACGAGGGTTTCTTCGGTCTTGCTCAGCTCGGGCGTATTGGCGCGCACCAGATCGGCGTCGATGTTCACCTCTGACATATCGTTGACAATCACGGCGACGCGGCGCCCGTCGCGGTTGTTCAGCACCCGGTTCAGCAAGGTGGTTTTGCCCGCACCGAGAAATCCGGACAGCACTGTGACGGGAAGGCGAGAATCCTGCATGGTTTGCTCCAAATGTTATGTTATGACATAACAATCACGAGAGAAGCAAAGGCGCAACCCTGCAAGCCGTCTATCCGTGCCGGTTCAGGCCGCAAGCGGATCGGTCAGCTGGGCAGCAGGTCGGCGAAGGTCGGATCGTTCACATCGACCAGTTGAATGTCCGAGGCCGATAGCGGCGCGGCACCACTCACGCGCAAGGCCTCGGCGCCGTTCACGCGGATTACCTGCTCGTCCGGGGCATCGGGATCTTGTTCCACGGTGATCTCCGGCTCCGATTCGCTGCCGGGGGACCAGAGAACCATGAGTTGGTCCTCTTCGGGATCATAATCGACCAGTTCGACAGGGGGCTGGTCGCCATCCGGGGCTCCGCCGATATCTCCGGCCATGATCAGATCGGCGCCGCTGCCCGCAGTGACGATATCCCCGGCTCCGGCAACCAATGTGTCATCGCCATCGCCCCCGTTCAGGAAATCGCTGGTGTCATCGTCATCGGCGCCCCAGACCAGATCGTTGCCCCGGCCACCGAACAGCGTGTCGTTCTGGGTGCCACCGCTCAGCGTGTCATTGCCATCGTTGCCATGCAGCGCGTCGCTGCCTTCGCCGCCGCTCAGCACGTCGTGACCCTGGCCACCGTGGGCCACATCCTCGGCGCCGCCGCCGGTCAGGGTGTCATTGCCGAAGTGACCATACAGCGTGTCATCGCCATCCTCGCCAGCAATGTGATCGTCGCCGTCTTCACCATGCAGCAGATCACGTCCCCAGCCACCCGCAAGCGTGTCATCGCCGTCGCCACCGTGCAGGACGTCATGGCCGCCGTCGCCAGACAGGGAGTCGTCACCTTCGTTGCCGTCCAGCTGGTCATCGCCATCGCCACCGAACAGAATATCGGCCCAATCGCTGCCGGTCAGCAGTTCGGGTTCATCGGTGCCGGACAGGTTGAGCCCATCCGTGGCACTGTCGGTGCCGTCCCCGGTTTCGTCATCGGTGGACGTCCCGGTGTCGCCGCTGCCACTGGCAGAGCCGTCATCTGTAGCGGTGCTGTCCGGATCGTCGGGGTTCAGAAATTCGGAAGGCGGCACGATGACGGCTCCGGTGTCCTCACCGGAGCCTTCGCCCGCTGCCTCATCCGAGTCGTCGGTGTCGTTCAGATCGTCGTCACCGCCGCTGAAATCCACAAACATGGCCCCGCCAACAGCCACAAGACCAAAAAGGCCGGCCAACCAGAGCATCGGCCCCACTCCTTACGCAACAATTTTCTATCCCTGAGTATACTCTAGCACAATTAAGGATTTGCCTCAAAACAAACCGGGAACATCGGTTAACGAAATAATACCGGGGTCGGCGCCTTTGGGATCATGCCCAGGGTTGCGGCTGCTGGCTGTAGGCGATGTAAAGCGGGTGTTTCGGATGGCCGTGTTTGCTGAGGCCAAGGTGAAACAGAGGCTGTCCGGTGGCCCTTAGCGCATTCTCAATGCGGGGACCTTGATCGCGGTGGGCGCCATGGGTGCCCCAGGCACAGATGATCTGATCGGCCCACTCCGCGCCGGACAGGATCGCGGCCTCATTCTCCGGCCCCTCGGGATCCTTGGCGGCGCGCATCACCCGCGGGTCAGTGGCGCGGATGGCAAAGATATTGGTGGCCCGGAAGCCGCCAAACCCCAACGTGCGCGCCCGTCTTTCGCAGCGTTCGATGGTCGGGTCGTTCTGCACCTCGGTCGCAGTCGAAGGGTTCAGCATCACGAACATCACCTTTTGCCCATCCGGATCCCAGATCCGGGTCAGGCTGTAGCGATAGGTCTCGCAATCCGAATAGACGGCGGTGGAGGGCGCATCGCCCTTGGTATGGCTGCGGGTGATCATGGGGCAGGGATGCCACGCTGCCCCCAGAGGGGCAAGCGCGGGCGTTACTGGTTGAAGACGCGGCTCGGGTGCAACTCACCGGATTTGTAGATGCCGACGGCGACAGCCTTTCCGTCAATCGAGGCCCAGGCCTCGTCGCCGTACTCCACATCCGAGGCCAGCACCATGCCCGGGTTGCCGTTGCGCAGGCGGGTGGCGCCTTCGGGCGTGCATTTCAGCTCGGGGAGGTCAGCCAGACCTTCCTCCAGCGGGCGCAGATGGGTGTCGAGTTCCGGCGTGCGCTCCATCCGCGTGATCTCTTCCAGTGACAGACCATCGGCAGCATCAAACGGCCCGGACCAGATCCGGCGCAACTCTTTGACGTGGCCATGACAGCCGAGCGCGGCGCCCAGATCCCGGGCGATGGAACGAACGTAACCGCCCTTGCCACAGGTCATTTCCAGCACCACGTGATCGGGATCGGGGCGGTCCACCAGCACCAGTTCCTCGACCCACAGGGGGCGGGCGGCGATCTCGAAATCCTCGTCGCCATCGCGGGCAAGTTTATAGGCACGCTGCCCGTCGATCTTCACGGCCGAGAATTTCGGCGGCACCTGCATGATCTCACCGATGAATTGCCCCAGCGCGGCCTTGATTTCCTCGTCGGAAGGGCGCGCGTCGCTTGTCGCGATCACCTCGCCCTCGGCATCGTCGGTGTTGGTCGCCTGCCCCAGCCGCACGGTAAAGGTATAGGCCTTCAGCGCGTCGGTGATATAGGGAACCGTCTTGGTTGCCTCACCCAGGGCCACGGCCAGAACACCCGTCGCCTCGGGGTCGAGCGTGCCCGCATGGCCGGCCTTCTTGGCCTCAAGCGCCCAGCGCACCTTGTTCACGACAGCGGTCGAGGTCAGCCCTGCGGGCTTGTCCACCACCAGCCAGCCGGAAATATCGCGCCCCTTGCGTTTGCGTGCCATGCTTGGTCCTCGATGATGCTGAAAGAGGCGCGCGGGGTAGCGCAGCCAGAACAGCCTGTCAATTGTGCCGGGTCTGTTGTGGCGCCATTTCTATGCCCCGTCTATGCTCAGGCGGGCTGCACGGCGGTTATTCGACGACGCCCACCACCGGCCCCATCGAGAAACCGGCATCCGACCGGCCCAGCTGGGGCGCGTGCAGGCGCGAAATATTGCCGTCAAAGTACAGCGCATTGGGCAGTTTCAGGTAGTCGCGGAATAGGCTGCCGAATTGGTGAAACGTCACCGCATTGCGCGAGATGACAAAGACCGCGCGCTGCCCGTCTGCCGAGGTGCCGACACCGTTGCGCACGTAGTAGGAGGTCGAATCCGGCAGGAACCGCGGGTGCAGATCTCCGTCGATCACCAGCATCGGCCCCGACTGGGTGGCATCGCGACAGCTGACGCCGCTGTCGCGAAATTTCAGCGTTTCGATCACATCGGCGCGGGTCTCATTGATGCAGAAGACACCATTGGGCAGCAGGCCGAAATTGCCGGGGCCCGCATTGGGGACAAGCCGCATTTCCTGCTGGCCATCCTCGACATAAAGCCCGACCGGAGAGCGGTCGGCGTGATACATTCCGGCATTGGTGGCAAAGGAGAGGGACCTTCCCTCTTTGCCGAGGTCGGCATCGATGGCGGCAAAATGGCCGTAGGGTTTCCCCTCCGCATTGCGCAGGAACAGCCGCAACTCTTCCTTGCCCGCGTCCACTTCGCAGATGGTGTAGCGGCTGCCATCATAAGAGGCGTCACGGCATTCGACGGCTGCGGCGACAGAGGCCGACAACCCCAGGCAAAAGGCGGCAAGCGCAACTGCCGCCCGCAGGATCAATCGTCGATATCGCGGCGCACCGCGTCCTGGTTCAGCATCCGGCGGGTGTCATCCATCTGATCAAAGGTCTGATCCAGCTGGAACCGCAGATCCGGCGCGTATTTGAGGCCGAGCTTCTTGCCCGCCATGCGGCGCAGCTCACCCTTGTTGCGGGCCAGTAGCTTCAGCACCTCGTCCTGCCCCTTGCCACCGAGCGGCAGCACATAGGCGGTGGCGATCTTCAGGTCGGGTGAAATGCGCACCTCGCCCACCGTGATCGACATGCGGTTGAGTTCGGGGTCATGCACATCACCGCGCGCCAGCACCTCGGACAGGGTGCGGCGGATCAGTTCGCCGACGCGCAGCTGACGTTGAGAGGGGCCGGGGCGATCGTGGAATTTGTTCTTTGCCATATCTTCGATCTATGCCGAAAGCTGCCCTTTGCCAAGACGTGCGCAAGACGGTAGGACAAAACCAGCAAAAGAACGAAGCGCCAGCCAGCGAAAAGGATCGGGCCAATGACTCATAAACCGGGGATCGTGATTACCGGAGCATCCGGGCGTATGGGGCAGATGCTGATCAAGACGGTTCTGGACAGCGACAAGGCGACCCTTGTCGGTGCGGTGGAGCGCGGCGGCCACGACTGGGTCGGCCGCGACGTGGGGGAAGCAATGGGCGGCGTGCCTGTGGGTGTCACCGTCACCGATGACGCGCTTGAGGCTTTTTCCAAGGCGCAGGCGGTGATCGATTTCACCGCGCCTGAGGCCACGTTGGAATTTGCGGCCCTCGCTGCACAGGCCCGCGCCGTGCATGTGATCGGCACCACCGGCATGACGGATGAACAGATCGCCCAGCTGGCGCCCGCCGCGCGTCACGCGGTGATCGTACGTGCGGGCAATATGTCCCTGGGCGTGAACCTTCTAGTGCAGCTGACCAAGAAGGTCGCCGCTGCGCTGGACGAGGATTTCGATATCGAGGTGATCGAGGCGCACCATCACCACAAGGTCGACGCGCCTTCCGGCACTGCGCTGATGCTGGGCGAAGCCGCCGCCGAAGGGCGCGGTGTGAAACTCGCGGATGTCTCGGACCGGGGCCGCGACGGTATTACCGGTGCGCGTAAACGCGGCGATATCGGCTTCACCGCGATTCGCGGTGGTGACATCGTCGGGGAGCATGACGTGCTGTTCGCCGGTGCCGGAGAGCGCATCGTGTTGCGCCACATGGCCACCGACCGCGCCCTGTTCGCGCGTGGCGCGTTGAAGGCGGCGCTGTGGGGGCAGGACAAATCCCCCGGTGAATACGACATGATCGACGTGCTGGGACTTTAAGCCGTCACTTTTGGGCTGTCATGGTGCCGCCCCCAAGCTGAACAAGGGGCGGCGCAGTCCGCTGCCGATCAGAAATCGATGGCGATGCCCTTTTTCTCCCAATCGCCATAGCGCGCCGGGTCAGGGCCGTCGCGTCCGCCAAGCTCGGTCGGGGGTGATGCCTTGGCAGCTTCGGCCTTGCGGCGCTCTTCGGCTTCGGCCAGTGCGCGTTTGGCTGCGGGGGGCAGGTCTTTTTCTGCGGGGCCTTCCGGCGTGGTCTCGTCGCTCATCGCGGGTTCCTTTATGCTTGGGCCATGATATACGCCCCTGTCCGGCGGGAACAAGCCGCCGAGACGCAAAGCCCTTCTGATCCCATGCTGGCTCTACGCCGCCATAGAAAGCCGAGACCCGATGTCCGACAAAGCCCCCGATGCGCTGCAGGCCCGCAGAACCACGATCTATCTTCTGGATCAGGTGCTGGGTGAGGGGCGGCTTCTGGCTGAATGTTTTGCGGCGGGTGCCCTTGAAAAACTGCAGCCGCAGGACCGCGCCCGCACCCAGCGGCTGGCGTTGGAAGGGCTGCGCAGCCTGGAGCGTGCCGATCGGATCCTGCAGAAGCACTTGAAAAAGAAACCGCCGCTGACGGTGATGAACGCGCTGCGCCTTGGCACGGTCGAGCTGTGCTCGGGCGGGGCCGCCCACGGGGTGGTCAATGCCATGGTGACCATCGTGTCGAAACACCGCCGCCATGGTCAGCTAAAGGGCATGGTCAACGCGGTGCTGCGCAAGGTTGCCGATCAGGGGCCTGCGGAATGGGCCAAGCTGCGCATTCCCCGCCTGCCGAACTGGCTGCGCAAGCCGCTGGTGCAGGCCTGGGGCGCTGAGGCGGTGCTGGGCATGGAGGCCGCGCATTTTGCAGGCGCGCCGCTGGATATCACCGCCAAACCCGGTGCGGACCTGTCGGCGCTGGGCGGGGAACTCCTGCCCACCGGATCGCGGCGCCTGTCCGATGCTGGTCAGGTTTCGGCCTTGCCGGGGTATGAGGCCGGGGACTGGTGGGTGCAGGATGCAGCCGCAGCGCTGCCCGCGCAGATGCTGGATGTGCAGCCCGGCGAACGGGTGTTGGATCTCTGCGCCGCACCGGGCGGCAAGACCATGCAAATGGCCGCAGCCGGGGCGCAGGTGACCGCCGTCGATGCCTCTGCCGGACGGATGGAGCGCCTGCGCGAAAACCTTGCCCGCACCAGGCTGAGTGCGGATCTGATTGTGGGTGATGCACTGGAGCAGACCGGGCAATTCGATGCGGTACTGCTGGATGCACCCTGTTCGGCCACCGGAACGATCCGGCGCCACCCGGATCTGCCCCATGCCAAGGATGGCAGCGAATTCGGCGGGCTCATTGAATTGCAGGCGCAGATGCTGGCCCATGCCTGGGAGCTGGTCAAACCCGGCGGGCGCATGGTGTTCTGCACCTGCTCCCTGTTGCCGGATGAGGGCGAATGCCAGGTCGAAGAGGCGCTTGAGATGTTTCCGGACATGACAGCCGACCGTGAGTGTTTTGACGGTCTGGGCACCGATCCGGCCTGGATCACCGAGGAAGGCGGCTTGCGCCTGCGTCCGGATTACTGGGCGGATCGGGGCAGCATGGATGGGTTTTACATGGCGCTGTTGCGCAAGGCGGGCTGACCTTTCTCCCACCGGAACGTGCTTTGATTTTGCCCGGCGGGGCAATTCCGCCGGTGCCGCCGGAGGGTGTCGCATTCGTCGGTGACTTGAACCCCTCCCCGGGTTATGCTGCGCCCAAAACGCCAACGGCGTGAGGCAGAAGAGCATGTCCAGATACGATAGAATGGCGGGGCGCAGCACCCGCCTGCTGAACCGGTTATATGCCTGGCGGGCGCGCAAGCAGCCTGCGGCGACGGGATTCGTATCGCAGCCTGAACCCCGCACCATTGGCAGCTTTGCCCGCGGCCGGCAGCTGGTGGCGGGGAACCTGCTGCTGGCGGGGTATCTGGTCGAATCGACAACCACCGGGCTTTGGGAAGTGACGGCGCCGGACGCCGCCTTTGACGCCGAGCGGCACGGTTTTGCCTGGCTCGACGATCTGGCGGCGGTCGGCGATATCAAGGCCCGCGTCAAGGCGCAGAACTGGGTCTGGGGTTGGATCAAGGCGCACGGGCGCGGCTCGGGGCCCGGTTGGTCGCCGGATTTGACGGGACGGCGCGTGATTCGATGGATCAACCATGCGATTTTCCTGCTGAACGGCAAGGAACGTGCGGAATCCGAGGCCTTTTACCGCTCACTATCGCAACAGACATGGTTCCTGGCCCATCGCTGGCAGGGGGCCACGCCTGGCCTGCCACGATTCGAGGCGCTGGCGGGGCTGATCTATGCGGGGCTTGCCCTTCAGGGGCAGGAGGCGCTGGCTGATCCCGCCATCCGTGCCCTGAGCGCAGAATGCGACCGGCAGATCGACGCGCAGGGCGGATTGCCGACCCGCAATCCCGAAGAACTGCTGGAGGTCTTTACCCTGCTGACCTGGACTGCCGCGGCCCTGCACGAAGCCGGGCGCAGCGTGCCAGCGGCGCAGACCGCGGCCATTGAACGGATTGCGCCAACGCTGCGCACCCTGCGCCACAGCGATGGCGGGCTGGCACGGTTCCACGGTGGCGGCCGGGGGCTGGAAGGCTGGCTGGATCATGCGCTGGCGGCCAGCCACGTATCGGCGCGCCCGGTCGAAGGGTTGGCGATGGGCTATGCCCGCTTGTCGGCACGCCGGACCTCGGTGGTGGTTGACGCGGCCTTGCCACCGCAGGGGCGGGCCTCGGCTAACGGTCATGCCTCCACCCTTGCCTTTGAACTGACCTCGGGGCGGCGGCCTTTGATCGTCAATTGCGGCTCGGGAGAGACCTTTGGTCTGGAATGGCGCCGCGCCGGGCGGGCCACACCATCGCATTCGACCCTGTGCCTGGAGGGCCATTCCAGCGCCCGGCTGGCACCGCCCAGCCGTGGCACCGGTCAGGAAGAACTGGTTGGCGGCCCCACCGACGTGCAGATTCAGCTGGAGCAGCTCAGCGATGGCAGCCGGTTTCAGGGCGGACACGACGGATACGCGCGCGAATTCGGTCTGACCCACGCGCGCACGCTGGATCTGGGATTTGACGGGCGTGCGCTGGCGGGCGAAGACATGCTGGTAGCGCTGGATGAGGCGGCCGAGCGGCGCTGTTCAAAGGCGCTGGACAGCCATGGAGAACGCGGGATCGGCTTTGATATCCGCCTGCATCTGCACCCGGAAGTGGATGCAACCCTTGACTTGGGCGGCGCGGCGGTATCCATGGCGCTCAAGAGCGGCGAAATCTGGGTTTTCCGCCATGACGGCACCTGCGAATTGAAGCTGGAGCCGGGCGTTTACCTGGAAAAGACCCGCTTGAAGCCGCGTGCGTCAAAACAGATCGTTCTATCTGGCCGGGTCATCGACTATGCAACCCGCGTCCGGTGGACGCTCAGCAAGGCACAGGAAACTGCCGAAGCCGTGCGCGACCTGAACCGGGACGACCCCGAGATTTTTGATTGAGCCTGCAAAGGACCGCCCTGCCATGACCGATCTTCACCCCGTACGCCGTGCGCTGCTTTCCGTATCCGACAAGTCCGGTCTGATTGACCTTGGCAAATCGCTGGCCGAGCGTGGCGTCGAGCTGCTGTCCACCGGCGGCACCGCCAAGGCGCTGCGCGATGCGGGGCTGGACGTCAAGGACGTCTCTGACGTCACCGGTTTCCCGGAAATGATGGACGGCCGCGTGAAGACCCTGCACCCGATGGTGCATGGCGGGCTGCTGGCGCTGCGCGACAATGACGCCCATGTGGCGGCGATGAACGAACACGGCATTGGCGCCATCGATCTTCTGGTGGTGAACCTCTACCCGTTCGAGGCGGCACTGGCCCGTGGTGCGGATTACGATGAGATGATCGAGAATATCGACATCGGTGGTCCGGCGATGATCCGCGCGGCCTCCAAGAACCACCTGTTCGTCAACGTGGTGACCGACGTCGAAGACTATGACGCGCTGCTGGCCGAGCTGGACGCGAACGACGGTCAGACCTCTTATGTTTTCCGCCAACGCCTGGCGCAGATCGCCTATGCCCGCACCGCGGCCTATGACGCGGCTGTCTCCAACTGGATGGCGGGCGCGCTGGAGCTGGAAGCACCGCGCCGCCGTGCCTTTGCCGGTGAGCTGAAGCAGACCCTGCGCTATGGCGAAAACAGCCACCAGAAAGCGGCCTTCTACACCGATGGCTCGAACCGTCCGGGTGTTGCCACCGCCGTGCAGCTGCAGGGCAAGGAACTGTCCTACAACAACATCAACGACACCGATGCGGCCTATGAGCTGGTGGCCGAGTTCGATCCGGCTGAAACCGCTGCCGTTGCCATTATCAAGCACGCCAACCCCTGCGGCGTGGCGCGTGGAGCTACCCTGGCCGAGGCTTACCAGAAGGCATTCGATTGCGACCGCACCTCTGCCTTTGGTGGCATCGTGGCGCTGAACCAGCCGCTGGACGCCGAAACCGCCGCCAAGATCACCGAGATCTTCACCGAGGTGGTAATCGCGCCGGGTGCCTCTGATGAGGCGAAAGAGATCTTTGCTGCCAAGAAGAACCTGCGCCTCTTGCTGACAGACGCGCTGCCCGATCCGCGCAAGGCGATCACCGCTTACAAGCAGGTCTCTGGCGGTGTTCTGGTGCAGGACAAGGACGTGGGATACATCGGCATGGACGATCTGAAGGTCGTCACCGAAAAGGCCCCCACGGATGAGCAGATGCAGGACCTGCTGTTCGCCTGGAAAGTGGCCAAACACGTGAAATCCAACGCCATCGTTTATGTCAAAGGCAGTGCCACCGTGGGTGTCGGCGCCGGTCAGATGAGCCGTCTGGACAGCGCCAATGTGGCCGCCGCCAAGGCGCAGCGCATGGCGGATGAACTGGGTCTGGACGCAAGCCTGGCCAAAGGTTCTGCCGTGGCCTCCGATGCCTTCTTCCCCTTCCCCGACGGTCTCCTGGAGGCTGCGGCTGCTGGCGCCACCTGCGTGATCCAGCCGGGCGGTTCGATGCGGGACGATGAGGTGATCAAGGCGGCCAATGAGGCTGGGCTTGCCATGGTCTTTACCGGCATGCGCCACTTCCGTCACTGATCAACGGGAACCAAGCGGAAAATGGCAGTGCGTATGATGTTCTGGGGCGCGTTCTGGGCCTTTCTTCTGGATCAGGCCAGCAAATATCTGGTGATTCACTGGATGGGCCTGTCCCAGCGCCAGAGCATCGACGTGCTGCCGCCGCTGTTGAATTTCCGCTATGGCGAGAACACCGGCATTAACTTTGGCCTGTTCGATGGCGGCGAGGATACGGCGCGCTGGGTGTTGATCGGCCTCTCGCTGCTGATCTGTGCCGTGCTGGCCATCTGGATTCGCCGCTCGCACCGACGTGCGCGCTGGATGGCGTTGGCGGCGGGGCTGGTGATCGGCGGCGCGCTGGGCAATGTCGCGGATCGGCTGCTCTATGGCTATGTGCTGGATTTCCTCAACATGTCCTGCTGCGGCATCAACAATCCCTTCGTGTTCAATATCGCCGATGTGTTCATCTTTGCCGGTGCCATCGGTCTGATCCTGTTCGACCGGAGCGCAAAAAAGCCCGCGTGACCTCGGGTGCAATATGCGTTAAAAGCGCAGGGAAACTGGCAGGAGTAACTGGGAATGCGGATCCCTTTCGGCATGATTGTTCTGGTAGGCGCGGTGGCCGTCGCGGGCTGCTCGCAAAAAGGTCTGCGTGATATTCGCAAGACCGGGACCGGGCCGGATGAATTCCTTGTGCTACCGAACAAGCCGCTGAACGAGCCGACTGATTACAGTAGTCTGCCGGAACCAACACCGGGCGCAGGCAATATCGCTGATCCGACGCCTCAAGCCGATGCGGTCGCGGCGTTGGGGGGCAAGCCCTCTGCGCTGGTTCCCGGCCAGGGTGTCTCCTCCTCGGATCTGGCACTGGTCAGTGCCTCCAGCCGTTATGGCGTGTCGCCAACGGTGCGTCAGGAACTGGCCGAGGAAGACGCCAAGTTCCTGAAGAAAAAGCGTATCACCGGGCGGATCCGCCTGTTCCCTGTCGACCGCTATGAGCAGATCTACGCCAAGCAGACGCTGGACCCGTTCGAGACAACCGAACAGTTCCGCCGCGCGGGTGTGGCAACCCCTTCTGCGCCGCCGCCAAGCGGAGAGTGAGCCGCGCCTCTGCTGCGCAGCTTGACTGGATGGCCGTCCGCCGGGCGGGTTAGCACGTTCACAATTTTGACAATTCGCTATCGTGACAGGGCGCCTTGTCTCCCTGCGACCTTGGCTTAGGTTGCGGTTCGTCAAGACATCCCCAATATGGGTAGGACTATGCCGGGTGCGCTGGTGGCTGTCTTTGCACAGCCCGACAGGCCCCGGATGTGACGGACAGAGGCAGCATGTCTTTGGAGAAATCTATTGGAGGACGCCGCATGATCCGACGGATCGCACTGGCCGCCATCGCTGTAACAGCCGTTCTTGCCGCGCCGCTGCGCGCTGCAGAACCGGCTGAGGACATGGTGACGGCCTTTACCCTTGAAAATGGCATGGACGTGGTGGTGATCGAGGATCACCGCGCGCCAGTGGTTCAGCATATGGTCTGGTACCGCGCCGGATCCGCGGATGAGCCGCCAGGTCAGTCCGGGGTCGCGCATTTTCTGGAGCACCTTCTGTTCAAGGGCACCGACAAGCTGGAGCCGGGAGAGCTCTCGGCGACGGTGGCAGCCAATGGCGGCCGGGATAATGCCTTCACCAGCTATGACTACACCGCCTATTTTCAGCGCATTGCAGCGGACCGGCTTGAACTGATGATGCAGATGGAAAGCGACCGTATGGTCAATCTGCGCCTTAGTGAGGAGGAGATCGTCACCGAGCGCGAGGTGATCCTCGAAGAGCGCAACCAGCGCACCGACAGCGATCCGCGGTCCCTGTTCCGCGAACAGCTGAGTGCGGCGCAGTATCTGAACCACCGCTATGGTCAGCCGGTGATCGGTTGGCGCCATGAAATGGAGACGCTGGACAGGGAGGACGCGCTGTCCTTTTACGGAACCTATTATGCGCCCAACAACGCCATTCTGGTGGTTTCGGGCGATGTGGAACCCGAAGAGGTCCGCCAGCTGGCCGAAAAATACTACGGTGTGATCCCGGCGAACCCCGACCTGCCGGAACGGTTCCGCAGCCAGGAACCACCGCAGACGGCAGAGCGGCGCATGGTCTATCGTGATCCACGCGTGGCACAGCCCTATGTGCAGCGCTCTTATCTGGCGCCGGAACGCAACAGCGGCGCGCAGGAAAAGGCGGCGGCACTTTATCTGCTGGCTGAACTGCTGGGGGGCGGCAATACCTCCTATCTGGCCAATGCGCTGCAATTCGATCAGCAGCTGGCGGTCTATACCGGTGCCTTCTATTCGGGGGTGTCGCTGGACAAGACCAGTTTTTCCTTCCTTGTCGTCCCGGCCGAGGGCGTCGGGATGCAGGAGGCTGAGGATGCGCTTGACGCAACCTTTGCGCGCTTCCTTGAAGAGGGTGTCGACCCCGATCAGCTGGAGCGGATCAAGCTGCAACTGCGCGCGGCGGAAATCTATGCGCGCGACAATGTGGATGGGATCGCCAATCGCTATGGTCAGGCGCTAACCTCCGGTTTGACGGTGGAGGACGTGCAGGAGTGGCCCCACATCCTGCAATCGGTCACCGCGGATGAAATCATCGCCGTCGCCCGTGAAGTGCTGCAGCCCGAGGCGTCGGTCACTGGCTGGATGGTGCGCGCAGATGAGGAGGTCACCCAATGACGGGATTTGCCATGATACGTGCCGGGCTGGTCGCCTGTTTTGCCCTTCTGATCTCTGTGCTGCCGGTCAGCGCCGAGATCCGCATCAAGGAAGTCACCTCGCCCGGGGGCATTACTGCCTGGCTGGTCGAGGATCATACGATTCCCTTCACCGCGCTTGAGCTGCGGTTTCGCGGTGGCACTTCGCTGGATGCCCCGGGCAAGCGTGGCGCCATCAACCTGATGACGGGCCTTCTGGAAGAAGGCTCCGGCGAGATGCCGGCGCAGGACTATGCCCGCGCAGTTGAAAGCCTTGCGGCCAGTTTCTCTTATGACGCGGATAAGGAGGCGGTGTCGGTCTCTGCCCGCTTCCTGACCGAGAACCGCGACGAGGCCATCGACTTGCTACACCAGACTCTGGTGGCGCCACGGTTTGATCAGGACGCTCTGGACCGGGTGCGAGCGCAGGTTCTGTCCGGCCTGCGGTCGGACGCTGAGAACCCCAATGACATCGCCGGGCGTGCCTTTTCCAAGATGGCCTTTGGCGATCACCCCTATGGTTCGGACGGCTCGGGCACCATCGATACCGTATCCACCCTGACGCGGCAGGACATGTTCGATGCACATGATGCGGTCTTTGCCCGCGACAGGCTGTTTGTCAGCGCCGTGGGGGATATCGACGAGGCCGCGCTGGGCGCCTTGCTCGACACGCTTCTAGGCGATCTGCCAGAGACTGGCGCACCGCAGCCGGGTCCGGCAGCGGTCACGATCGAGGGCGGAACCACCGTGATCGATTATGACACGCCGCAATCCGTTGCGCTGTTCGGGCATGTGGGGATCGACCGGGAAGATCCGCGGTTCTTTGCGGCCTATATCATGAACCAGATCCTGGGCGGCGGTTCCTTCGAAAGCCGACTGATGACCGAAGTGCGCGAAAAGCGCGGCCTGACCTACGGGGTTTATTCCTATCTCCTGCCGCGTGATCTGGGCTCTGTGTACATGGGCTCGCTCGCCTCGGCCAATTCCAAGATGGCCGAAGCGGTTGCGGTGATCCGCGAAGAATGGAGCCGTCTGGCAAGGGAAGGCGTTACCGAGAAGGAATTGCAGGATGCCAAGACCTATCTGACCGGGGCCTATCCGTTGCGTTTTGATGGCAACGGGCGCATTGCCTCGATCCTGGTGGGGATGCAGCTGGACGGCATGCCGATCGACTACGTGCGCACCCGCAATGACAAGATCAACGCGGTCACTCTGGAAGAGATCAACCGCGTCGCCTCGGAAGTGCTGCAACCGGACAATCTGCATTTCGTGGTTGTGGGGCGGCCGGATGGATTGAAAACCGGCGGCTGAGCCTTGCACTTTCCCTGAAATGACAACGGGCCGGAGAGAGATCTCCGGCCCGTTTTGTTTCGGCATGCTATCCGGCGTTATTCGCCGTAGGGCACCCAGATGTTCTTGATCTCTGTCGCCGCCTCCAGGAACCGGCGGCTGTGGTCCGTGTCCCAATCCAGCGCGGTGCCATTGTTGACCCATGTGCGTTTGAGATTGCTGGCGGACGCCTTTTCGATCTCTGCCGACAGATCGGTCGAGGAAAAGCTCCAGACCGCATCGACGTTCATATGCGATGCCAGGGGGCCTGCCAGATCGCTGTGGGTACCGGTCAGGATATTGACCACGCCAGCGGGCACATCCGAGGTGTCCAGCACCTGATAGAAATCAGTTGCGGCCAGCGGGAAGGGATCGGAGGCGGCCAGCACCACCCGGTTGCCCATGGCAATGGCGGGCGCCATCACCGAGACCAACCCCAGAAGCGGCGCCTCGTCCGCGCAGAGGGCACCGATCACGCCAACCGGTTCCTTCATCGCCAGTGCCACGCCGCGGATCGGTACGCCATGCACCTGACCGTCGTATTTGTCGGCCCAGGCGGCTGCGGTGAACAGGCGCTGGATCGAGGCCTCGACCTCTTTGGCGCCGCTGCGCCGCCCGGTCATGTGGTCGATGCGATGGGCGAATTCCTCGGCCCGGGCCGACAGGTTCTCGCCGATGTAATAAAGGATCTGCGCGCGCAGGTGGCCGGTGGTCTTGGCCCAGCCCTTGGCCCCGGTGGCGGCCTCGACCGCGTTGCGCACATCCTTGCGGCTGCCAAGGCCGACATAGCCGAGAATGGCGCCCGATTTGTCATGCACCGCGCGGGAATAACCGCTGTCGGGGCGGGCCTGCTTGCCGCCGATATACATCTTGGCGGTGCGGTCAATGGGATCGGCGCGGCTGCCCTGACCGGTGAAGCCTTTGACCTGCGCCAGCGCCTTGGATTTACCGCGGGGTTTGGTATAGGCCGACAGCCCTTCCCAGCCCCCTTCGCGGCCAAAGCCGCTTTCGCGTACGCCGCCAAACCCGGCGGCGGCATCGAACATATTGGTGCCATTCACCCAGACCACGCCGCAGGCCAGTTTCGGCGCGATATCAAAGGCGAGGTTGACGTTCTCGCTCCAGACACTTGCGGCAAGGCCATAGCGGGTGTTGTTGGCCAGCTCGACCGCCTCGGCCGGGGTGCGGAAGGTGCAGGAGACCAGCACAGGGCCAAAGATTTCTTCCTGCATCAGCCGGTCTGCGGGGGTCAGCCCCTCGATCAGAGTTGGGCGGAAGAAACAGCCTTCCTCGGGCATGTCCACCTGCGCCTGATAGGTTGCGCCTGCGTCATTTGAGGCGACCAGATCGGTGATCGTCTTCAGCTGCACCGGGTCAACCACGGCGCCCACGTCGATGCATTTGTCCAGCGGATCGCCAAGGCGCAGCTTGTCCATGCGGGCGCGCAGTTTGGCGTGGAAGCGTTCCGAGATGCTTTCCTGCACCAACAGGCGCGAACCGGCGCAGCAAACCTGCCCCTGGTTGAACCAGATCGCATCCACCAGCCCTTCGACAGCGCTGTCGATGTCGGCATCGTCAAAGACGATGTAGGGCGACTTACCACCCAGTTCGAGTGTCAGCGCCTTGCCGCTGCCTGCAGTGGCTTCGCGGATGCGGCGGCCCACGGCGGTGGAGCCGGTAAAGGCGATCTTGTCCACATCCGAGGCCACGATCATCTCGCCCACGGCGCCGTCGCCCGTGACGATGTTCACAACGCCCTTCGGCAGGTCCGCCTGACGGCAGATGTCTGCAAACAGCAGCGCGGTGAGAGAAGTATACTCCGCCGGTTTCAATACCACCGTGTTGCCCATGGCGATGGCAGGCGCCACTTTCCACGCGAGCATCAACAGCGGGAAGTTCCACGGGATGATCTGACCGCAGACCCCAAGGGCGACGCGGTCCGGCAGTTCGCTCTCCATCAGCTGGGCCATGCCCGCGTGATAGTAGAAATGCCGCTGCGCCAGCGGGATATCGATGTCCCGGCTTTCGCGGATCGGTTTGCCGTTGTCCATGGTTTCAAGCACGGCAAACAGGCGGCTGTGTTTTTGGAGCAGGCGCGCGATGGAATAAAGGTATCTGGCGCGGCCCGGCCCGCCCAGTTTCTCCCACTTGGGCTGGGCGCTGCGGGCGGCGGCGACGGCGGTGTCCACGTCGGTCTGCGTCGCCTGGGTCAGGGTCGCAAGCACCTCTCCGGTGGCGGGGTTCTGGCTGTTGAAGCCATCACCGGGCGCGGTGAAGGCGCCATTGATGAAATGGCCGAACCGGTCGCCCTGATCGACCAGCCAGGCGAGTGCCTCGGCGGCGCTTTCGGGAGCGGGTCCATAACTCATGGTGTCAAAGATCTCTTTAATGGACATTTCAACGTGCCTCAGACGGGCAGCCATTCGTCTTGAGGACGCGCTGTGATGACGGGGGATGGCGAAGAAGTGCTCCCGCTGGCCTTATTGGGCGTGCAACCAGATTTCCACCGCAATTCGGGCAGATCCCGCCAAGGATCTCATCGGTGCAATCGGCGCAGAAGGTACATTCGAAGGTGCAGATCCGTGCGTCCGGGCTTGCTGGCGGAAGATCGCGATCACAGCATTCACAGTTTGGGCGAAGTTCAAGCATACTGCTGCTCCTCTCAGGCCATCGCGTGGCGGTAGCCCGCGGAATAGGCGCCGGTGACATGGTGTTCGAGCTGGCGTTCGATATCGCCCAGCAGGGAAGAGGCGCCAAAGCGGAACAGGTCGGGCTGCAGCCAGCGGTCACCCAACTCCTCCTTGATCAGCGACAGGTAGACCAGCGCATCCTTGGCCTTGGAAATGCCGCCGGCGGGTTTATAGCCGACGCGATAGCCGGTGCGTTCGTGATAGTCGCGGATGGCGCGGATCATCACAAGGCTGACGGGCAGGGTGGCATTGACGCTTTCCTTGCCGGTAGAGGTCTTGATGAAATCGGCCCCCGCCATCATGCAGATCATCGAGGCGCGCGCCACGTTGCGTAAGGATCCCAGCTCTCCGGTGGCAAGGATCGCCTTCACATGGGCATCGCCACAAGCGGCACGGAAGGCTTTCATCTCATCATAGAGCGCCTGCCAGTTGCCACTCAGAACGTGGCGGCGCGAGATCACGATATCGATCTCATGGGCGCCTGCCTTGACGCTTTCCTCGATCTCGGCAACGCGTAGGTGGAAGGGAGAGAGGCCCGCCGGAAACCCGGTGGAGACCGCTGCGACCGGAATGCTGGTGCCCTTGAGCGCGGCAACCGCCGGGGTGATCATGTCGTGGTAGACGCAAACGGCGCCGGTGGTGATATCCGGGGTGCCAAGCGCCTGTAGAATGTCCGCGCGCACTGGCTGGCGCGCCTTGGCGCACAGGCGGCGCACCCGCCCCGCGGTATCATCGCCGGAAAGCGTGGTCAGGTCGATGCAGGTGATCGCCTTCAGCAGCCAGGCGGCCTGATACTCTTTCTTGACGCTGCGCCGTCCCGGCAGCGTCGCACAGCGCCGCTCAATCGCCGAAGTATTGGCCTGCAGGCCAAGCGCCCAGTCCAGATCCAGCTCCATGCCGGGATTGCGCGGCTCACCGACCTGCGGCAGCTGCGCGTCGCCCGCGGCATTGGCCCGAGTGCTTTGCGCGGAGATGTGGCTTTCCATTGCGGGGATCCTCACCAAAGTTCTGCGCGAAAGTCGCACGGGTGCGGCATCTTGGCAAGCAAACCGCCTGCTTTCCGTGCAGTAAATTGACCATTTGGAAAAACCGGCTCCCTTTGTTGAGAATAATTCGCATTTACATTGACAGTTTTGAGAATCGTTCTCATATTGCCTTCAACACCGGCCTGAAAACCGGCATGAAGGAGAACGAGGATGAGAGTTTCGCTCAATGGCCTGATGCGGCTTGCGCTATTGCTGGTACTGCCGCTGACACTGGCCTTTGCGGCGGGTCGCGCCGTGGCCGAGGCACCGCTGAAGATCGTAGCCACCACGGGCATGATCGCGGATGCCGCGCGTCAGGTCGGCGGTGATGCGGTTGAGGTGCGCGCCCTGATGGGGCCGGGGGTCGATCCCCACGCCTACCGGCAGACCCGGTCGGATATCGTCGCGATGACCCGGGCGGATCTGGTGCTGTATCACGGTCTCTACCTTGAGGCGCAGATGGAAAGCTTCCTGCACGATCTGTCCCGCAAGCGGAATGTGGTCGCGGTGGCCGAAGGTCTGCCAAAGGATCTCTTGCGCGCCCATGACGATTACGAGAACAAGTTCGACCCGCATGTCTGGATGACGCCGAACCTGTGGAAACGGGTGGTGATGGATATCGCCGCGGTGCTGAGCGAAGCCCGCCCGGCCGAGGCGCAAACCTTTGCGGCCAATGCTCAGGCACATCTGGCGGATCTGGGCCGGTTGATCGCCTACGCGAGCAAAACGCTGGAAACCGTGCCGGAAAACAACCGGGTGCTGGTCACTGCGCATGATGCCTTTGGCTATTTTGGCCGCGATTTCGGCTTCGAGGTGCTGGGCATTCAAGGCATCTCGACCCAATCCGAAGCGGGTCTGAATCGGATCGGTGAACTGGTCGATCTGCTGGTTGATCGTCAGATCTCGGCGGTCTTTGTCGAAAGTTCGGTCTCGGACCGTTCCATGCGCGCCCTGATCGAAGGTGCGGCGGCGCAGGGCCACGAGGTACAGATCGGTGGTGAGCTGTTCTCGGACGCGATGGGCGCCGATGGCAGCTATGAGGGCACCTATCTAGGCATGCTGGACCACAACGTGACCACCATCGCCGGGGCGCTGGGCGCAGATGTGCCAGAGCGCGGCATGGATGGCAAACTGTCGGCGGGGCTTTGATCATGACACAGACAGTTGAACTGGTGCGCGATACCGAGGCAGACATCGTATCGACATCCCCGGAAAACAGCCCGCTGGCCATTCGCGGCCTCACCGTTACCTACGGAGAGAAACCCGCTGTCTTCAGTGTCGACATGACGGTCGAGCCGGGCAAGATGACGGCCATCATCGGACCCAACGGGGCGGGAAAATCGACCCTTTTGAAATCCGCACTTGGGATCGTGCCGCCGGTGTCCGGCCGGGTGCAGGTCTTTGGCCGCCCATTGGAGGCAATGCGCGCCCGCATCGCCTATGTGCCGCAGCGCGCCAGCATCGACTGGGACTTCCCGACCCGTGTCATCGACGTAGTAATGATGGGGCTCTATCGAGAACTGGGGCTGCTGAGCCGGATCCGGGGTCATCACCGGACCGTGGCGCGCGATTGTCTGGATCGGGTCGGCATGGGCGATTTCGCCGACCGCCAGATCGGCCAGCTTTCGGGTGGCCAGCAGCAGCGGGTGTTCCTGGCCCGCGCACTGGCGCAGGATGCGGACCTGTACCTGCTGGACGAACCCTTTGCCGGGGTCGATGCGGCGACAGAAAAGGCCATCATCACCGTCCTGAAATCCCTGCGCGCGGCAGGTAAGACGGTTGTGGTCGTGCACCACGATCTGGCCACCGTCGCGGAATATTTCGACAATGTTTTCCTGATCAACACCCGCAAGGTCGCCGAAGGTCCGGTCGCCGAGGCTTTCACGGCAGAGACCCTGCAAGCCGCCTATGGCGGGCGCCTCGCGACGGCGCAGATCGATCAGCTGGCGGCGGCAAAGGTCTGATCCCATGTTGATGGACGCGCTTTTCTTGCAACTGGGCTACAACGCCACGCTGGTCTCCCTTGGGGCGGCCCTTTTGGGCGCCGCCGCTGGGATTACCGGCACCTTCCTGTTCCTGCGCAAACGGGCGCTGGTCTGCGATGCGGTCAGCCATGCAACCCTGCCTGGTGTTGCCATTGCCTTTTTGGTGATGGTGTTCCTGGGCGGTGACGGCCGCAACCTGGCCGGGCTGCTGCTCGGGTCTGCCCTGTCGGCGGCGCTGGGCCTCTGGTGCATGAACTGGCTGACCCGCAACACCCGTCTGGCCGAGGATGCAGCCATCGGCGCAGTCCTGTCTGTATTCTTCGGGTTGGGGATCGTGCTGTTGACGGTGATCCAGACGCTGGGCGTGGGACGGCAGGCGGGGCTTGAGGGCTTCCTTCTGGGATCGACCGCCGGCATGCTGTTCAGCGATGCTATGATCATCGCCGCAGGCAGTGCAGCGGCCCTCTTGGTGATCCTCCTGACGCGGCGACCGATGATGATGGTGGCCTTTGACCCCGAATATGCCGCTGCGCGCGGCCTGCCGGTGCACCGCATCGACCTTTTGATGATGGGGCTCGTCATGGCTGTAACCGTGGTGGGGCTAAAGATCGTCGGCCTGATCCTGATCGTCGCCCTGCTGATCATCCCCGCCGTCACCGCCCGTTTCTGGACTGAGCGTTCGGATCGTGTCGTGGTCTACGCGGGGCTGGCGGGCGGTGCCTCTGCCTATGTCGGCGCGGCGATTTCCGCCTCGGCGCCCAACCTGCCGACCGGGCCGATCATCGTGCTGGTCAGTTTTGTGCTCTTCGCCCTGTCGCTACTCTTCGCACCTGGGCGTGGGGTTCTGGCGGCGGTGCTGCGCCACCAGCGGTTCCAGCGCCGGGTGCATCTGCGGCAGGGATTGCTGGCGCTGGCACAGGGGCAACCGATCTACGAACCGCTGACCCTGCGCCTGTTGCGCCGTGCCGGGCTGGTGCGCGCTGACGGAGTGGCCACCGACAAGGGGCGCGCCCGCGCCGCCAAGGCCTTGCGCGACGAAAAACGCTGGGAACTGGTGCGCAGCGATCTGGCGCATGAGGCCGCCGCCGCGCTCTATGACGGGCTTCGCGAGATTGAAACCGTGCTGACCCGCGATCAGATCAGCGAAATCGACCGCCGCATCGGCGGCCCGCAGGAGGTTCCCGCAGGATGATGGGCTCTGAATTCGTTCCCCTTTCGCTGACGCCGCTGCTGATCGGTACATTTGCCGCCGTGGCCTGCGCGCTGCCGGGCAATTTCCTGCTGCTGCGCCGACAGGCCCTGATCGGGGATGCCATCAGCCATGTGGTGTTGCCGGGCATCGTGGTGGCCTTCCTGCTGACCGGAGCGATTGCGGCCGGGCCGATGCTGCTGGGCGCGGCGGGTGCAGCCGTCACCGCTGTCATCCTGATCGAGGCGGTGCGCCGTCTGGGCCGGATTGAGCCGGGCGCGGCCATGGGGGTGATCTTCACCACTATGTTTGCCGCCGGTGTGCTGCTGCTGGAACAGACCGATACCTCCACCGTGCATCTGGACGTGGAACATGCGCTTTATGGCAACCTCGAAAGTCTGATCTGGCTGGATGCTACCGGCTGGTCCTCTCTCTGGGATGCCGAGGCGCTGCGCTATCTGCCACCGGAGCTGCCGCGCATGGGGCTGACACTGCTGGGCGTGGTGGCCTTCATCGCGCTGTTCTGGCGGGCGCTGAAAATCTCAACCTTCGACGAAGGCTTCGCCCGCACGCTGGGAATCCGCACCAATCTGCTGGGACTGGCGCTGGTGGTCACCGCTGCGGTGGCGGCGGTCGCCGCCTTTGATGCGGTGGGCTCGATCATCGTCATCGCCATGTTCATCTGCCCGCCCGCGGCCGCGCGGATGATGACCAATCGGCTGGAGGCGCAGGTCGGCTGGAGCGTCGTCTTTGCGGTGCTGTCGGCGGTGCTTGGCTATGTTCTGGCGGGCTATGGGCCGCTGTGGCTGGGCGGTACGGATGCGGTCAGCGCGGCGGGCATGATCGCTGCCGTCTCGGGCATGATCCTGGCGGTGACGGCCCGGTTCGGCCCTTGTCGCCGCCGCGCGGGGGCGCCTGCCGGAGGGTAATCCGCCGCTGCCTCGCGCGCTTTGCGGGTGGCAGAATCGAAGGGCTCCATGCTAAATTTTGCGGTATGAGCAGCCCAGACCCCCAAATCCGCGACAATTCCCGCCCCGTCATCCGGCAGCTGGAGGACAGCGCCATCAACCGGATCGCGGCGGGTGAGGTGATTGAACGCCCCGCTTCGGCCGTGAAGGAACTGGTGGAGAACGCCATCGACGCAGGCGCCACGCGGATCACGGTGGAGATTGCCGATGGCGGCAAGACCCTGATCCGGGTCACCGATGATGGCTGCGGCATGACGCCCGAGGATCTGCCGCTGGCCCTGTCGCGTCACGCGACCTCGAAGATCGACGGATCGGACCTGCTCAACATTCATACCTTCGGCTTCCGGGGCGAGGCACTGCCCAGCCTTGGCGCCGTAGGACGCCTCACGATCACCAGCCGCGCCGCAGGCAATGATGCGGCGCAGATCCGCGTTGCTGGCGGTGGCATGGAGCCGGTGAAACCCGCCGCCCTGCGCGCGGGTACAGTGGTCGAGCTGCGCGATCTGTTCTACGCGACCCCGGCGCGGCTGAAATTCATGCGCACAGACCGGGCCGAGGCGCAGGCGATCGGCGATGTGATCAAGCGCCTCGCCATGGCCGAACCCTCTGTTGGCTTCACCCTGCGGGATGTGTCCGGTGGCGGCGAGGGACGCGTCACCTTCCGCGCCGATCCCCTGTCTGGCGATCTGTTCGATGCGCTGCACGGGCGGCTTGGCTCGGTGCTGGGGCGGGAGTTCGCGGAAAACGCGCTGAAGATCGACGCCACCCGCGAAGGTTTGCGGCTTTATGGCTACGCGGCGCTGCCGACTTATTCCCGCGGCGCGGCGGTGGCGCAGTTCCTCTTTGTGAACACGCGTCCGGTGAAGGACAAGATGCTGACCGGCGCCCTGCGTGCGGCCTATTTCGATTTCCTCAGCCGGGACCGCCATCCGGTGGCGGCGCTGTTCATCGATTGTGATCCGACCCTGGTCGATGTGAACGTGCACCCCGCCAAATCTGAGGTCCGCTTCCGCGATCCCGGGCTTGCCCGAGGGCTGATCGTCTCGGCCCTGCGGCACGCACTGGCCGAGGCCGGGCATCGCGCCTCCACCACCGTGGCTGGGGCGACGCTGGGCGCCATGCGCCCCGAACAGGCCACCTCGCAGTCGGCGCCACATGTCTACCAGATGGACCGCCCGTCGATGGGCGCCCGCACGGCGGCCTATAGCGCGCAGCGGCCGGATTACGTGCCGGTGCCGCCTTATCAACCCTCTCCGCCGCCGCAGAGCGAAGGCTTTGCCGAGATGCGCAGCGCCTTCAGCGGCCAGACCATCGAAGAACCCGTGCAGCCCGCGGAACCGGGCGTGCAGGAGGTGCTGGCCGAGGCCCTGCCACTGGGCGCAGCGCGCGGTCAGGTGCATGAAAACTACATCATCGCCCAGACCGCTGATGGCATGGTGATCGTCGATCAGCACGCCGCGCACGAGCGGCTTGTCTATGAAAAGCTGAAGCGGCAGATGGGTGAAAACGGCGTCGCGGCGCAGGCGCTGCTGATCCCGGAAATCGTCGAACTCTCCGACAATGACTGCGCCCGCTTGCTGGCGGTGGCGGATGAGCTGGGTAAATTCGGTCTTGGCATCGAGGCCTTTGGCGGCAATGCCGTGGCGGTGCGGGAAACCCCCGCGATCCTCGGCGAGGTCAACGCCGAGGCCATGGTGAAGGACATCCTGGACGAGCTGGACGATCAGGGCGAAAGCCAGCTGGTTCAGGCAAGGCTGGAGGCGGTCCTAAGCCGGGTGGCCTGCCATGGTTCGATCCGATCCGGGCGGCGCATGCGCGGCGAAGAGATGAATGCGCTGCTGCGGGAAATGGAGGCGACGCCTCATTCTGGCCAATGCAACCATGGCCGCCCCACCTATGTGGAGCTGAAACTGGCCGATATCGAACGTCTGTTCGGACGCACGTGATGGACAGCATGGAGGAGGCCATAGCAGCCATGGATCAGGTAGGGCCGCTGGCCCTGATGGCGGGCGGCTTTGCGGCGCTGCTGATCCTGTTGCTGTTCCTCTCCATGCGCGCCTCGGCCCGCGCGGCCTCGGCGGTGGCGCCGATTGCGCAGCAGATGGAATATCTGGGGCAGTCCGTGCAGCAGCTGCGCGGCGGTTTGCAGCATGTGTCGGACATGCAGGCCAACGCGCAGGTGCAGATGGTGCAGACGGTGGAGGCACGGCTGACGGATGTGCAGCAGCATATGAACGATAGGCTGGCCGACAATGCCCTGCGTCAGTCCCGCGCTATGGCCGAGATGCAGGAACGCATGCAGGAAAGCCTGCACGGCAGCGCCAAGCGCACGGTGACCTCTCTGACGCAGCTGCAGGAGCGGCTGGCGACCATCGACAAGGCGCAGGACAATATCACCAAACTGTCGGGCGATGTGCTGAGCCTTCAGGATATTCTGTCGAACAAGCAGACCCGGGGCGCCTTTGGGGAGATCCAGCTGAACGACATCGTCTCAAAGGCACTGCCTGCGGATGCCTATACGCTGCAGGCGACGCTCAGCAACGGCAAGCGTGCCGATTGCCTGGTGCATCTGCCGAATCCGCCGGGGCCGATCGTGATCGACAGCAAATTCCCGCTCGAACCCTATGAGGCACTGCGCCGGGCCGAAACCCAGGACGAGCTGGCCTATGCGGCGCGGCAGATGAAAACGGCCTTGCGGGCGCATATCCGGGCGATATCCGAGAAGTACATCATTGAGGGCGAAACCGCCGATGGTGCGATCCTGTTCCTGCCTTCCGAAGCGGTCTATGCCGAGCTGCACGCCAATTTCACCGGCGTGGTGCGCGAAGGGTTTGCGGCGAAGGTCTGGATCGTCTCGCCCACCACCTGCATGGCGACGCTGAACACCATGCGCGCGATCCTAAAGGACGCTCGCATGCGCGAACAGGCGGGGGCCATCCGCAGTGAGCTGGGCCTCTTGCACCGCGATGTGGAACGGCTGGGAGAGCGCGTCGGCAATTTGGACCGGCATTTTGCGCAAGCGGCCAAGGACGTCGCCGAGATCAAGATCAGCGCCGATAAGGCCGGGCGCCGGGCGCAGCGTCTCGACAACTTCGACTTTGAAGAGATCGACCAGGGGGCGGATCCAACCGGGACCGTGGTCCCGCTGGAGCATCCAGAGAGATGAGGGGCAGCGCAGCGGACCGGGAGTTGTGGCGACAGGCTGAGGTGGAGGCCGAGCGCGTCGTCTCAGTTCTGCGGATCGGGGTGTCGCTGGGGCTGTTGCTGATCTTCTTTCTCACCGTCTGGGACAATGTTGAAACGGTGGAAAGCTACCTGCGCCGGCAATGGCTCTTTGCACTGGCAACCATGTTTTCCTACCTGCTGCTGGGACTGTTCACCCTTTGGCGCGCGCGCCGGGGGATGTTTCGCGGCTGGATGATCTGGACCGGCGTGACCTTGGACTGCGCCTTCCTTCTGGTGAATGCCTGGGTGGGGCTTGAGAATACATCCCTGCCGGGGGGCGTGACCTTCCTGCTGCCGCCGATCTGGCTGGTGCCGGGGGTGCTGGCCTTTGCGGTTCTGCGGTTCAACCCGTATCTGCAAGCTTATACGGTGCTTCTGATCGTCACGGGTCTGTCCCTGATGGTCTTCTGGCAGCCCGAACAGGTGCCGGTGCAGGCAGCGGAGCGGGCACTGTTCCTGTTGTCCTTGCCCCCTAATATCATCCGCATTTCCATGATTGCCTTGGCCGGCATTGTTCTTGTCGTGGCCGCCTACCGGATGCGTGGGCTTTTGCACCGCTCGATCACCGAGGCGCAGGCGCGCACCAATCTGACCCGCTACCTGCCCGCCCAGTTGGCCGGGCGCCTGGCGGGCGGTGGGCTGGAGGAGTTACGACAGGGGCAGCGGCAGCAGATGGCGGTCCTGTTCATCGACATCCGCAGGTTCACCAGCTGGTCCGAGGGGCGCGATCCGCAGGAGGTCAGCGCCTATATCACCGAATTCCGCCGCCGGGTGCAGCGGGCTGCGGCGTGCAGCAACGGCTTGATCGACAAATACATCGGCGATGCCGCGATGATCCTGTTCGAAGGTGAGGACGGGGCGCAGCGAGCGCTCGATTGCGCCGGGGCGCTGGATGAAGAACTGCGGCGCTGGACGGCCTTGCGTCTGGAGGCGGGGGAAGGACCTGTCGAGGCGGGGATCGGCCTGCACTGGGGCGAGGTCTTTTCCGGGGTGGTCGGCAATGCCGAGCGTTTGGAATACAGCGTGTTTGGCGATACAGTGAATATAGCGGCGCGGCTGGAGCAGCTGACACGGCAGGAAGATGCCCGGATCATAGCCTCTGCCGCCCTGTTTGACGCCGCCGGAGCAAAGCCCGCGCGCGACGGCTGGATTGCCCTGCCACCGGTGCATCTGCGCGGGCGCAGCAGCGGGCTCGACATCTTCGGATGGGGGCAAGGCGGCTTTGCCCCAGATCAAAGACCCGGAGAGGACACTGCTGTCTGATACCGGTAGAACCGCGAACAGCAGGAGACGAACGATGTTGGAGATTTCCGCCCGCAAGGTCGCCCAGGTGGCGATGATGGCCCGGGAACTGGACCGGGCCGAAGGGGAGCTGCGCGCCTTTATCGACCGGATGAGCGTCGATGAGCAGGCCGAACTGACCGCGATCATGTGGATCGGCCGCGGCAGTTTCGAGGCGGAAGAGCTGTCAGAGGCGCTTGCGACGGCTCGCAGCGAAGCCACCACCCCGACCGCCGATTACCTTATCGGAACGCCGCATCTGGCCGACAATATCGAGGCCGGGCTGGAGGCCATCGGTGTGGATGTCGGGGATATCGAAGACGACGTGATCGGTCGCTGAAGGGCGCCTCACAAAAAATAAAGACCCGCCTGAGCGGGTCTTTGTGTTGGCAGAGCTGTTTGGTTCAGCCTGCGTGGTCGATGACTTCCAGATGCTGGGCCAGCTTGCCGATCTCGCCCATCCATTTCTCGATCAGCTTGGGATCGCTGGGGGCGGCGTGTACGCCGACCGGGATCTGTCGGTTCATCACCGCCTCGATGGCGAAGCTGACCGGATAGGACACAAGGCGCGCCATGGCGGTGCCGCGCTCGTCGCCCCAGGCATCCATCACATAGGTCTTGTGCCAAACGACCTTGCCGTCCTTTTCCGCCTTCAGGCTGACGCAGAGCACGACCCGGTCCGCTTCGCCTTCGTCATAGGCATTTTCGTCCCAGAACTGGTCGGACATCTCTTTCAGGCGGGCATCGCCTGCTTCGCCTTCCAGGGTCTCTACTTCCTTGAAGACATCGGCCCAAGCCTCGGACCAGCCGTTGAGGCGCAGGGTGCCGCGCACGAATTCCTTCACCGGCCAGGCCTCTTCGAACTCGTATTGCGCCTTGAAGGGCAGCGAGTCGCGGTTCGGGTAGACCTCAAAGCTTTCCGGGATGGGCAGCGGCGCGTCATAGCTGCTGATCGCATCCCATGGCCGGTCCACGCGCAGCTCGGAATAATCCCGCACCGACCGCGAGGGTGAACGCAGCGCCTTCAGCACGCCGAGCGGTGACCAGCTGAATTTATAGCGGAACGGGTTCGGGGTCTTCGGAATGCCACCGCAGTAAGAGATAAAGCTGATGTGGTTCTCGGCATCATAGGCGTCCGATGCCTTGTAATCCTGCACAAGCGCGTGGGCCATCAGGTGGTCGATGCCGGGATCAAGGCCGACCTCGTTCACCAGGGCCACGCCTGCTTCGCGCGCCTTGTCATCCAGCGCGCGCATTTCCGGCGCAATGTAGGAGGAGGACACGAAATGGGCGCCTTTGGAGATCGCCAGTTCGGCCAGCTCCACGTGCCAGTCGCCGGGCAGCATGGAGACAACAACGTCCTCCGGGCTCAGCATCTGGGCCAGGTTGGCGATGGAAAAGGCGTGAATATTGGTGGTCAGATCGCCCACCGCTTCGCGCGCCTTTTCGGGGGTGCGGTTCCACACCGCAACGTCATGGCCCGCCTCCAGAAGGCGGCGCAGGCCGGGGATGGCCGACAGGCCGGTTCCGCACCAGTGGATGGTCATGAGTGGTACTCCCTTATTTGTATTTCAGTTTGGCCAGAACGATGCTGATCACGATCAGCAAGGCACAGAAGTTGGCCAGGATCAAAGGCATGTCGCCCACCATAAGCCCGTAGATGAGCCAGAGCGAGACGGTGAGAAGAAACATCAGGTTGGCCGCCAGCGACAAGCCCGAGGTGTCCCGCGTGCTCCAGGCGCGCCAAGCCTGGGGGATCCAGCAGATCGTGCCCATCGTGCCGGCCAGATATCCGATGTACAGTTCCATCAGTTGCCCATGTTTTCGTCAAAGGTTGCTTTGGCCCGGCCCCAGACACCGCTGCCGAGATCGCCCAGCGTCAGAAGCGAGGGCAAAAGCTGCTCGGCGTAATCGACCGAGCTTTCGGCGGGCAGCATTGAGGGCAGGTTGTCGATGGCCATCACGTCTAGAACCGGGTCCTTGGCCACGCGCAGGGCAGGGGCATCCCAGGTGGTGGCGCGGTCATAGACCGGCACCGGGTTGTAATCGCTGTCCGGATCGCAAGCGACATCGCCGATGGCGGTCAGCTTGCGCGGCTCGGTCAGGGCAGATTGCGGTACAAACACAGGCGTGCCGGGGCGCGCAAAGATGCAGTTGAGGAACAGATCGTGCTCCAGGATTTCCGGGAAGGGGCCGCCATTGGCGGTTTCCGCCATGTCCCATTTGGTAACGATGACGCCCATGGTCTCTAGCAGATCCGCCGCGCCAGTGCCAACACGCCCGAGGGCTCCAATCACGATGGCGGTGGGGCGGGGGGCTTTCAGCGCGAACAGCTCGGAGGACAGATCGGCAATCAGCGAATCCTTGTCTTTGAAGACACCAACCGGGCCACAGATTTCGCCGCGCTGCTGGGCGGCCCAGCATTTCAACGTCACCGCCGCGCCTGCATAGCCGGCCCAATAGCCAAAGGCCGCAACCCGTCGGCCGCTTTCGTCCACCAGATATTCCAGGTCATAAAGCGTGCCGCCACCCTGGCGGAACCGCTCCAGCAACGCCTTGCCCGAGTGCTGACCCTTGAAGGCATGGCCGAACATGATGTGGCGGTGCGGCAAAGGCGTGCCGTCCTCGGGCAGTTCTTTCAGGCCAAAGATGATTGCCTCTGCCGGGGCCGTGGGCCAGCTGTTTTCGGCGGCGATATCGCAACCCGCATCCACATAGCCCTGCAAGGGGATCGCCCGGACCGAGCTTTTCTCGACCGTGACCTTGATGCCTGCATCGATCAGCGCCTTGGCGCCTTCGGGGGTCAGCCCGACCCGTTCTTCATTCGGGCGCTGCTCGGCCCGTACCCAGAGATGAGTCATTCTCTTGTCGTCCTTCACTCAAATATCAAAGCATGCCCTTGGCGCGTACTGCGCGCACCGAGGGGCGCTGATCCATTGTCGCCATGAAATCCCGGATCTTGGGATAATCCGCAACCGAAACCCCGTCCCCTTCGAGCCAGCTGCACACCACAAACAGATAGCAATCGGCGATACTGATCTCATCACCCAGCACAAAGGGCCCTTTAAGGCCGTTTTCGCTGATGTAGGCGGCAGAGGCGGCCATGGTTTCTGGCACTTTCGCTGTCATGTCCTCAAACGAGGATTGCTGACTGGCCCAACGGCTGCCGCGCATCTTGTGGGCATGGTTCACGTGCATGGTCGAGGCAAGGTAGTACATCACCTCGCGCATGCGGGCCTTCAGAACCGGGTCGTCGGGGCGCAGACCTGCGTCGGGAGCAAGATCGGCGATATAGTCCAGCAGCGCGCCGGTTTCGGTCAGGATGCCGCCCTCGACCGCCAGCGCAGGCACGCGGCCCTTGGGATTGATCTGCCCATAGGCGGGTTTTGTCTGCTCGGCGCTGGCAAAATCCACCTTGACCGCCTCATAGGCGATACCGGCTTCCTCAAGCGCGATGGCCACTGCAATCGAGATCGTGCCGGGAGCATAATAAAGCTGCATCTGTTTCGTCCTTCAATTCTGTCGCGGGCGGTCTGCCCCATGGTCAAATCGTGGTCAAACCCGCGGTCAAAGATGGGTCTGTGCAAAATGGCGGTCGGGTGTTTCCAGATGGGGTACCGCGTTGAACAGTACCGGCGACCAGTGCCCGCCAATGGGGAAAAGACGGTGCATCGAGGTATTCATGATCGCGAGCGCCATCCGGGCCATGCCGGTGATTTCGAGCATCATCGCCTGACGCATCGCCATGGAGATCAGCCCGCCCGAGGTCACCACCAATGCCGGACCTTCTCCCGCCGCGATTTCGGACAGAGCCGCTTGTGTGCGGGTTTCAAAATCGCTCCAGCTTTCGGGGGCATCATCGATTTCACCTTCTGCCCAGGCGGCCAGCACCTGCGGCAGGTGGGCAATGAAGCCTTCGCGTTCCTGCGGGATGGCCAGCCCGTGCTGTTTCTCCATCGCCTGGGCGAGGGTGAAATACTCCATCTCGTTGAGACGGGGATCCTGCACCACCTCTTCGGTATATCCCATGCCCGCAGCGGTTTCGATGTGCCGGGTCAGGGTGCCGCAATAGATACGGGGATGGCTAGCGCCGCTGGCGCGCAGATGCTCACCCAGCCAGGCCGCCTGCTGATGGCCCAGATCGCTGAGCCGGTCATAGCTGTGCTCGTCGCGGGCCTCGGTGTTTGCCTGCCCGTGGCGGATCAGCGTGATATGAGACATCGCTTCCGTTCCTCTGATCTTTGGCCTGACTCTTAGGTGAGCAGCCCGCGACATGGAAGGAAGGTTTCAGGGATGGCGTGAAATTTACCGGGTGCCGATTTGGCACGCGTGAAAAAAATGCAGGAACGACGTTCCGGAAAAGGTTAACAAAATGTGGACATAACGCAAATGATGGAAGATGTAGGTTAACACCCGTTGGAACTGACGGGCCGTACACAAGACCGTGACCAAGGGAGAACCCGGAATGAAGATCAACCCCCAGAGATTCTTGGCGGATCTGCATACGCTGCGCTCGTTCGGGGCCTCCGGGGTCGGGAAAGGTGTGGTTCGTCCGGCCTATACCGCGGTGGACATCGCCGCGCGCCGCTGGCTGGCGAGCCGCATGCAGGAAGCGGGGCTTGAGGTTCGGTTTGACCGGCTTGGCAATCTTTTTGGCATTGCCGGGGAGAAATCCTTGCTGATCGGTTCGCACAGCGACAGCCAGCCCGAAGGCGGGTGGCTGGATGGTGCGCTGGGCGTCATTGCCGGCTTGGAAATCGCCCGCGCCAGCAAAGAGGCCGGAGGGCCGCCGATTTCCGTTGTCAGCTTTCAGGATGAAGAGGGGCGTTTCGGTGTTCTGACCGGATCGGACGTCTGGACCGGGCGGCTGTCGATGGCGGATGCGGATCAGCAGACCGATAACGAGGGGCAGACGCTGCGGGCCGCGCGGCAGCGGATGAAAGAAGGGACGGAAAAACCCGTGCCGACGGATCTGTTCACCGGCTTTCTGGAAATGCATATCGAACAGGGGCCTACCCTGGACACCACCGGCGAAAAGATCGGTGTTGTCACCAATATCGTTGGCATCCGGGATATGCGGATCACCTTTACCGGTCGTCAGAACCATGCGGGCACGACGCCGATGCATCTGCGGCAGGATGCTTTTCAGGCGCTTTCGGCCTTTAACACCCGCCTGAATGAACGTTTTGCTGAGATAGTCACCCCGGCAACCGTCTGGACCCTTGGCCATGTTGCACTGCATCCCAATGCGTCTTCGGTGGTGCCGGGCAGGGTGACCTTCTCCATGCAGTGGCGTGATGCGGAGGCCGCGCGGCTGTTGGAGATGGAACAGATCATCCGCCAGACCTGTGACGAGATCGCAGCGGAACGCGACGTGCAGGTGGAGATGGGACCGGTGATGGGCATCGAACCCGTTGCCATGGATGACCGCATTCAGGCGGCCCTGCGCACGGCGGCCGAAGATCTGGCGCCGCAGCAATGGCGTGACATGCCGTCGGGGGCGCTGCACGATGCCGCTAATGTGGCGCGGGTCATGCCAACCGGGATGCTCTTTGTACCGTCAATCGGCGGCATCAGCCACGCCTTTGACGAGGACACGGACGAAGCCGATCTGACGCTGGGGCTGGAAGTTTTGGCCCAGGCGGCCGCGACCCTGTAAACAGAAATTAAATGCAGAAACCGGCGGCCTACGGGTCGCCGGAGCGTGCTGCGTGATCAGTCGGCGGTGGCCTGCGATGCCAGTCCGTCGCGGTTATAGCCGCGTTTGATCATGCGGTTGCGGTGGCTGTCGGCGGCAACCGACGCCTCGCGTAGGTTGCCATAGATGTTGATCACGCTTTGCCCATCGCGCCCTGCGACGCCCCATTCCCGAAGGACAGAGACCTCGGAAAACAGGTTCATCGCCAGTTCGATCCGGTAAAACCGGGAGGGCCGGGATGATGTTTCACGATAGAGAAGACAGGTAGCCATGAGGCGATTCTAATCGCGGTGATTCGGGTCGGCAAGAGAAAGGATAGTGAACCCGCACGGGCCGGGATCACTTTTGCACCGCTGGTTTGTTCCGGGCATCCTGCCGCCCGATGCCGACAGCCGATGATCAGCCTCAGAGCCAGTTCACATTGCCGAGGAAAATATAGCCTGCGCCGTAGATGGTTTTGATCAGCCGGGGGTTCTTGGGATCTTCGCGCAATTTGGTGCGCAGGCGTGACACACGCACATCCATGGCCCGGTCGAAACTGTCTCCGGCTGCCCCGCCAAGCGCCTCTTGCATCTGGGCGCGGGAGATCAGCCTTTTGGGACTGTCCAGAAACAGCCGCAGCACTTCGCCCTCGGCATGGGAAAAGGGCGTTTCGCCGCCGGTTTCATCCTCCAGAACGTAGCGGTCGAAATGGGCCGTCCAGCCAGAGAACTGCGCCGAATTCCCGCTTTGCACCTGGGCGCGGGGGCCGCCGCGCAGACGGGCGCGGATACGGGCGACGACTTCGGTGGGATCAAAGGGTTTGGTGATGTAATCATCAGCGCCCAGCTCCAACCCGGTCACCCGGTCCTGCACCTGCGCGCGACCGGAAATGATGATCACCGCCGCGCCCTGCTCCAGCGCCAGCCTGTGCACAAGTGTCAGCCCATCGGTGTCGGGCAGCGACAGGTCAACGAGGCAGACATCTGGCGTCACCCGTTTCAAGGAGGCTTCGAATTCGCGCGCCCGGGAAAAACTCTGGGTGCGGAAACCGGCCTCTTCCAGGGTCTCGGTCAGGATCCGGCGGATTTCGGGTTCATCGTCCAGAATGGTGACAAGAGGCGCGGTCATGAAGGGGTCTCCGGTGTGATCAGCGCCGACAGCTGCTGCGTGGTAAAGGGTTTTTGCAGAACAGGCCCGCGTTTCAAAGCCTCCCGATGCATGGCATCGCCCGGGGGCAGCGACGTCATCAGGATGCAGGGCAGGGAGGATCCGGCCAGCCGGTCGACCAGATCGATCCCGGTGGCCTCACCCTCCAGCCGGATGTCGGACAGCACCAGCGCCATGTCCGGAATGTCAGCGGTCAGGGCCGAGGCTTCGTCTACGCTGGTGGCCTCAATCACGGAATAGCCAAGGTCGATCAGCATGTCGCGAAAGGTGGCGCGCAGGCTTTCGCTGTCTTCGACGAGCAGCGCGATCCCGCCCGAGGCATCCGGCGCCAGCCGGTAGGGCAGGCGCAGGGTGACGCTGGCGCCCGAGACCGTATTGGCGATACGCATGTCGCCGCCTGTGGATTTCGCCATGTCATAAACGGTCGGCAGACCCAGGCCCGAGCCTTCGCTGCCCTTGGTGGTGAAAAACGGGTTCAGCGCCTGTTTCAGCGCCTCGGGGGAAAAGCCGGGACCAGTGTCGCTGACGCTGATTTCCAGCCAGGTTTCCCCGACCGCATGGACGCTGACGGTGATCTGCCCGGTGGTGCCGCAGGCGTCGCGGGCGTTGAAAATAAGGTTCAGCAGCGCGTCCTGCAATTTGCCCGCATCCAGCAGCAGCATCACGTCGGGCGTATTGTCGAGAATGCTGAGGCCGATGCCCTGCGGCAGCGAGGGCGAGGCGAGGATCTTCAGCTCGTTGAGCAGCACATGCATGTCGGTGGCCTGCGGGCGCAGGGTGCGCTGGCCTGTCATTTCCCCGATGCGGTTCAGAAGCCGCCCACCCCGCCGTGCCGCCGAAAGGGTGCCCTGGATTAGCTCATCCGCTTCGGGGGGCAGATCCATCTTGGCCAGTTTGCCCTGCATGCCGAGGATGATGGTCAGAAGGTTGGAAAAGTCATGCGCAAGGCCGGAGGTCATCTGCGCCGCCATTTCGCGGCGGCGGGCCTGTTGCAGGGCGACGCGGGCCTGGGTTTCTTCGGTCACATCCATCGACAGGATAAAGACGCCGCCGCTGTTGTCCGGGGTAAAGGCGACGCGGATGCGGCGGCTGCCGTGTTCCTCGGTAAACTCAAAGACCGGGCTGCCACCTTTGTACGCGGCCATCAGATGTGGTTCGATCCGGGCAAAAGCAGATGGCCCTAGCGCATCCGAGATATGCATCCCCAGAATGTCAGAGGGACGGCCCGGAAAGACCGAGCTGAGCCGCCGGTTGGTAAAGGTATAATAGCCTTCGCCGTCCACGTGGGCGATATGGGCCGGCATCATTTCCGTCGTCAGACGGGTGCGGGCCTCGATCTCGGTGAGCTGGCGTTTGGCCTCTTCCAGGGCGCTGTTGGTGGCGGCCAGTTCGCGGTTTGCTGCCGACAGTTCTTCGGTGTGGGCGATCAGACGGTCCGACATCTCCTCGGACCGGGCCCGCAGCAACAGTTCGACCCGTTTTGTCCGGGTGATATCGGTATAGACCGACACCCAGCCCCCCTGCGAAAGTGGCGCCCCTTCGATCGAGATCACCTGCCCGTTGGCGCGGGTGCGTTCCAGATAATGTGGAACAAAGGCAAGCGCTTGTTCGACGCGGGAGTCGACAAATTCGTCGATATCCTCGATCGGGCCGTATTCGCCGCTTTCGGCGATATACCGGATGGTTTCGTCAAAGCGCGCGCCGGGGGTTACCAGCCTGTCCGGCAGGGCGAACATCTCCTTGAACCGGCGATTGCAAACTGCCAGCCGCAGATCGCTATCGTAGATCGACAGCGCCTGAGCGATCAGGTTGAGCCCGGCGGTCGTCATGGCGGCGCGTTGTTTGTCTGACTGTTTCATATGTTCTCCCGCGCTATGGCTACCACTGTGCGGCGGCGCGGCAAAGAGGTGGTCTGCTGCGGCGTGAGGGCGCGTGGCGCATTTTGCGGGTCTCGGTGTCGCGGTAAATCTGCGGTGGTTGAGGGGATGTGAAACAGGCCGGAACACAATCCTGTGATCCTGTTACAATTCGTAAGAATTGGGAAAACATCAGGAAAAAGTTGACGCACTACCATCAGACAGGTCCTAATCGGGATCAGAATCGCGGAACAGCGATCATCCGGCCAGGGGAGGCCGGAAAGGGAGGAGATAAAATTGGCTCAGACGCAGTCGGGCGCCGCAGGACTATTGTCTCTGCCGGCGCTGCTTGAACGTAACGCCACGGAATTCGCTAATCAGTCGGCTTACCGGGAAAAGGAATTCGGAATCTGGCAGTGCTGGACCTGGGCGGAAATCGCCAAGGAGATCGAAGCACTGGCGCTTGGCCTGATCAACCTAGGCATCAAGGAAGGCGATTTCATCGCCATCATTGGGCGCAACCGCCCCTACCTTTACTGGTCGATGGTTGCGGCGCAGTCCGTCGGCGCCATTCCGGTGCCGGTCTACAACGACTCTGCCGCCGAGGAACTGGCCTATGTGCTGGATCATTGCGGCGCCCGCTATGTGATCGCCGAAGACCAGGAACAGGTCGACAAGGTGATCGAGATTCAGGAGCAGCTGCACCAGCTGGAGCACGTTATCTATCTGGATCCGCGCGGCATGCGGAAATACGACCACCATGCCTTGCACCAGTACAGCCACGTGCAGGAGCTGGGCCGCGCCGCCTATGACGAATGGATCCCGGATCTGAAGGCGCGCAAGGCCAAGCTGACCTACGACAGCACCTGCGTGATGCTTTATACTTCGGGGACGACGGGCAAGCCAAAAGGCGTTGTCCTGTCCAACCGCAACGTGATCGAAAGCGCCAAGAACTCGGCTGATTTCGATAAGCTGACCCGCAACGAGAACATCCTTTCCTACCTGCCGATGGCCTGGGTGGGGGACTTCATTTTCTCGATCGGTCAGGCCTACTGGTGCGGCTTCTGCGTGAACTGCCCGGAAAGCCAGGACACCATGATGACGGACCTGCGGGAAATCGGTCCGACTTATTTCTTTGCTCCGCCGCGCGTTTTCGAAGGTCAGCTGACCAGCGTCATGATCCGGATGGAAGATGCAGGTCCGCTGAAGCGCAAGATGTTCCACCACTTCCTGGCCCACGCCAAGAAGGTCGGCGGCGACATCCTGGACGGCAGGCCCGTGGGGCTGATGGATCGGCTGAAGTACAAGCTGGGTGACATTCTGGTCTACGGTCCGCTGAAAGATACCCTTGGCTATGGCCGCATTCGGGTGGGATATACCGCCGGTGAAGCTATCGGCCCGGAAATCTTCGATTTCTATCGCTCGCTGGGGATCAACCTCAAACAGCTTTATGGTCAGACCGAGGCCACCGTTTTCATCACCGTGCAGCCCGATGGCGAAGTGCGGGCCGATACGGTTGGCGTTCCGGCGCCGGATGTGGAGATCCGCATCGACGACAATGGCGAGATCTTCTACCGCTCGCCCGGCGTTTTCGTGGAGTATTACAAGAACGCGGAATCCACAGCCTCGACCAAGGATCCTGAAGGCTGGGTCGCGACTGGCGATGCGGGCTTTATCGAAAACGATACGGGCCACCTGCGCATCATCGACCGGGCCAAGGATGTTGGCAAAATGGCCAGCGGTGCAATGTTTGCTCCGAAATATGTCGAGAACAAACTGAAGTTCTATCCCGACATCCTTGAGGCCGTGCTCTTTGGCAATGGCAAGGATCGTTGCGTGGCTTTCATCAACATCGACCTGACTGCCGTAGGCAACTGGGCCGAGCGCAACAACATCGCCTATGCCTCTTATCAGGAACTGGCCGGCCACCCGAAGGTTCTGGAGAGCATCCGGGAGCATGTGGAAGAGGTGAACAAATCCGTTGCCGCCGACGAAATGCTGTCGGGCTGTCAGGTGCATCGCTTTGTCGTGCTGCACAAGGAGCTGGACGCGGATGACGGTGAGATGACCCGCACCCGCAAGGTGCGCCGCCGCATCGTCGAGGACAAGTTCGCCGACATCATCACCGCGCTTTATGACGGCTCGGATCAGGTCTCGACCACCACCGAAGTCACCTATGAGGACGGCCGCAAGGGCGCCATCAGCGCCACGCTGAGCATCGTCGATGCCAAGGTGGTTCCGGTGACACCGCAGCAGGTGGCCGCAGAATGATCCGCGCGACAAAGACAGGCAGCCAGAAAAAGGGGCTGGGCACGTGAAAGACATGGAAGAAGGATACGTCACCGAAGACGGCCGCAAGATTGGCGGCGTGGTGATGGAAATGAAGAACATCACCCTGCGGTTCGGCGGTGTGGTGGCGATCAAGGATATCTCGTTCGACATCCGTCAGGGTGAGATCCGCGCGATCATCGGCCCCAACGGTGCGGGCAAGTCCTCGATGCTGAACGTGATTTCGGGGTTCTACGTCCCGCAGGAAGGTCAGGTTCTCTATCAGGGCAAGCCGCGTCCGCAGATGCGCCCCTACGAGGTTGCGCGTCAGGGTATCGCCCGGACATTCCAGAACATCGCGCTTTTCGAAGGGATGAGTGTTCTGGACAACGTGATGACCGGACGGCTCAACTACATGAAGACCGGCCTGCTGAGCCAGGCGCTGTGGAAGGGCAAGGCCGAGAAGGAAGAGACCGAGAACCGCGAAGCGGTGGAGAAGGTCATCGACTTTCTGGAAATCCAGCACATCCGCAAGACCCCGGTGGCGCGTCTGCCCTATGGTCTGAAGAAACGGGTGGAGCTGGCCCGCGCCCTTGCGGCCGAGCCGAGCCTGCTGCTGCTGGATGAACCGATGGCTGGCATGAACGTCGAGGAAAAAGAGGACATGTCCCGCTTTATTCTTGATGTGAATGACGAATTCGGCACCACGATCGCCCTTATCGAACACGACATGGGCGTGGTGATGGATCTGTCCGACCGAGTGGTCGTTATGGATTACGGCAAGAAGATCGGCGATGGCACGCCGGACGAAGTCCGCAACAACCAGGATGTGATCGACGCCTACCTTGGCGTTGCGCATGACTGACCATCAGACCGGCTTGAGGGAGGCGAAACATGCCTGAACAACTGATTTTTGCGATGGAAGTCACGCTCAACGGCCTGATGGCCGGCGTGCTCTATGCGCTTGTCGCGCTCGGATTTGTCCTGATCTACAAGGCATCCGGCATCTTTAACTACGCCCAGGGCGTCATGGCGCTGTTCGCGGCGATGACCCTGGTGGGGATCATGAATGGTCAGGTGCCCTTTGCGCATCTGATCAACGCGGTCTTCGGCGGCCATATCACCCATTTCGGGTGGACGATTCCGTCCTTCCTAGCGGTGATCCTGACCGTGGCGGTCATGGTATTGCTGGCCTGGCTGGTGCAGGTTCTGGTGATGAAACATCTGGTCGGGCAGGAGCCGATCATCCTGTTCATGGCCACCATCGGTCTGGCCTACTTCCTGGAAGGCGTGGCTGACCTGATGTGGGGCTCCGAGATCAAGACGCTGGATGTGGGCATCCCGCAGGGCATCAACCTGTGGATTGATGAGACCACCTACAACATCTTTGGCTACGGCTTCTTCATCGACAACCTTGATATCGTGGCGACCGTGGTGGCGGCGCTTCTGGTGACCGGTCTTGTGATCTTTGCCCAGTACACCAAGCAGGGCCGCGCCATGCGCGCCGTGGCGGATGATCACCAGGCGGCGCTGTCTGTGGGTATCTCGCTTAACTTCATCTGGGTTCTGGTCTGGTCGGTTGCCGGGTTCGTGGCGCTGGTCGCAGGTATCATGTGGGGCACCAAGTCGGGCGTGCAGTTCTCGCTGTCGCTGATCGCGCTGAAGGCGCTGCCGGTTCTGATGCTGGGCGGTTTCACCTCGATCCCGGGCGCCATTGTTGGCGGCCTGATCATCGGTGTGGGTGAGAAACTGTTTGAATTTGCTATCGGCCCGATGGTCGGCGGCGCGACTGAAAACTGGTTCGCATACGTACTGGCGCTGCTGTTCCTGGTGTTCCGTCCGCAAGGCCTCTTTGGGGAGAAGATCATCGAAAGGGTCTGACGCAGCCCAATGACATCAAGGCCGGTTCCATTCGGGGAGGGATGGGGCCGCGCCGCAGGAGACTGAACGCAACATAAGAGGGAGGAAAGACGCATGAGAAAGCTCATTGCCATCGTCAATGTGATCGCCTGGTCTGGATTTTGGGCCTTTGGCTATCTGGCGCTGACCTCCGGAGATTTTTCCGACACCCAGGTCGTGATCTCCGCTCTTCTGGCTGCTGTCGGTCTTTTCACAGGGATCCTCGCCTATCTGCGACTGGCCCGCCTGGCCGAGGCCAGCGGATACGCGAAGAAGACAAATCAACTGGACGCAGCGGCCCGCAACCGCGCGCAGGAAAAAGGGAGCATCTGAAGCATGTTCTACCGTGAAGCCGGGGACTTTAAGGTCTCTTACCAGGATGACAGCCAGACGTTTCCGATCAAGTTCGATCGCTATCGTTACTACGCGGTGCTGGCCGTGGCCTTTCTGGTCATCCCCTTTGTCATCAACGACTACTGGGCGAATGCTATCCTGCTGCCGTTCCTGATCTATTCGATCGCAGCCATCGGCCTTAACATTCTGGTCGGATATTGCGGTCAGGTCAGCCTCGGGACCGGCGGTTTCATGGCTGTGGGTGCCTATGCGGTCTACAAGTTCATGACCGCCTTCCCCGAAGTCAGCATGTTCGTGCATGTTCTTTTGGCGGGTGGTGTGACCGCGCTGGTTTGTGTGGCCTTTGGCCTGCCGTCCTTGCGCATCAAGGGCTTTTACCTGGCGGTGGCCACGCTGGCGGCGCAGTTCTTCCTGGTCTGGCTGTTTAACCGTGTGCCGTGGTTCTACAACTACTCCGCCTCGGGCCAGATCAACGCGCCAGAGCGGGATGTCTTTGGCATCGTGATCACCGGTCCCAACGCACCGGCCTGGGCGACCTATTTCTTCTGTCTGATCTTCCTGACGTTCTGCGCCATCGTCGCCCGCAACCTGACGCGCGGCACAACTGGCCGGACCTGGATGGCGATCCGCGACATGGACATTGCTGCCGAGATCATCGGGGTGAACCCGCTGAAGGCGAAACTGACAGCCTTTGCCGTCTCCGGCTTCCTGATCGGTATCTCCGGGGCGCTGTTCTTCTCGGTCTACCTTGGCGCGGTTGAGGTCGGCGAGGCCTTTGGCATCAACAAGTCGTTCCTGGTGCTGTTCATGGTGATCATCGGCGGTCTGGGCTCGATCTTCGGCTCCTTCGCGGGCGCGGCCTTCCTGGTGCTGCTGCCGGTGGTGCTGAAGGTTCTGGGCGTCGACGTGATGGGCTGGCCGACTGATATCGTGGCGCATTTCCAGCTGGTGATCGTGGGGGGGCTGATCGTGTTCTTCCTGATCGCAGAACCGCACGGGCTGGCGCAGCTGTGGCGCGTTGCCAAAGAAAAACTGAGACTCTGGCCTTTCCCGCACTGATGCGGGGACGGCAGACCATCGCGGGGACAACAGCAAGAGCCAACTCACGGGCCCCGCATCAAAAAATCGGATGAGACCAATGGGAGGAATGAACCCGATGAAACTTAAACTGACCACTCTGGCGCTGGGCGCGCTGATGGCCGCAGGGCCAGCCATGGCGGATCTCGTATTCCCGTCGCTGAGCTATCGCACCGGCCCCTACGCCGCAGGTGGCATCCCCTTCGCGGATGGCTATGCCGACTATTTCACCCTGGTGAACGAGCGTGACGGCGGCATCGGCGGCGTCAAGGCGAAGGTGATCGAATGCGAGACCGGCTATAACACCGAAAAAGGTGTGGAATGCTACGAATCCACCAAGGGCGAAGGCGCGCTGGTGTATCAGCCGCTGTCCACCGGTATCACCTACCAGCTGATCCCCAAAACCGCTGCTGACGGCATCCCGCTCCACACCATGGGCTATGGCCGGACCTCGGCTGCCAACGGCAAGGTCTTTGGCAACGTGTTCAACTACCCGGCAAACTACTGGGATGGCGCATCGGGTATCATCACCTACCTGCTGGACGAAAACGGTGGTGACATCAAAGGCAAGAAGATCGCCCTGCTGTACCACAACTCCGCCTACGGCAAGGAACCGATCCGCACCCTGGAAGAGCTGTCCAAAAAGCATGGTTTCGAACTGTCGACCCTGCCTGTTGACCACCCCGGTCAGGAGCAGAAGTCCCAGTGGCTGCAGATCCGCCGTGACCGTCCCGACTATGTCGTTATGTGGGGCTGGGGCGTGATGAACCAGGTTGCCATTCAGGAAGCCGCAAACGTCCGCTACCCGATGGAAAACTTCATCGGCGTTTGGTGGTCCGGTGCCGAGCATGACGTCCTGTCCGCCGGTGCAAAGGCCAATGGCTACAAGGCTGTGACCTTCCACAACGTTGGCCGCGACTTCCCGGTGTTTGATGACATGCAGAAATATGTTGTCGACAAGGGCCTGGCTGCCGGTGCAGGCGATCAGATCGGTAATGTGCTTTATAACCGTGGCATGTACGCGGCGATGCTGGCTGTCGAAGCGGCCAAGACCGCCCAGGAAATGCACGGCACCAAGGACATCACCCCGGCGATGATGCGCGATGGCATGGAAGCCCTGGAAATGCCCGAAGCCCGTATGTCGGCGCTTGGCATGCCCTACTTCGGTCCGTCTTTCAACGTTTCCTGTGAAAACCACGGTGGCCCCGGCCTCGTCGGCATGACCCAGTGGAACGCAGAGACCAAGACCTGGAGCCTGATCTCGGACTTCCAGAAGACCGATACCGCTGTAATCCAGCCGCTGATCGAAGCTGACTCCGCTTCCTATGCGGCGGAAAACAACATCGAACCGCGCTGCAACTGATAGTGCTCGTGGTCCCGCCTTTTGGGGCGGGACCGGACTCAAAACCGGTGTGGCGGCCAGCCGCCACACCACCTCCGAAGAGACACCGATCCGGGCGCCTGCGAATGAATACGGCTCGCCCCGGACCAGGCCGCAACAGGCCGTGACCGCATGAGGACAAACTTTGATGCTCGACGCAGCAAACACCACCGATGTGCAGGCCGAAACCCTGCTTGAGGTCAACAATATCGAGGTGATCTACAACCACGTGATCCTCGTGCTGAAAGGCGTCAGCCTGAAGGTTCCAAAAGGCGGTATCACCGCGCTGCTGGGCGGCAATGGCGCCGGCAAGACAACGACACTGAAGGCGGTTTCGAACCTGCTGCATTCCGAACGCGGTGAAGTGACCAAAGGGTCGATCAAATACCGCGGCGAGGTGATGCACGATCAGGATCCCGCCGAAGTGGTCCGCAAGGGCGTCATCCAGGTGATGGAAGGCCGCCATTGTTTCGAACACCTCACCGTTGAGGAAAACCTGATGACCGGTGCCTATACCCGCGCCGATGGCAAGGGCGATATCCAGCGCGATCTGGAGATGGTCTACAGCTATTTCCCGCGCCTGAAGGAACGCCGCAAATCCCAGGCTGGCTATACCTCCGGGGGTGAGCAGCAGATGGTGGCCATGGGCCGCGCCCTGATGAGCCGCCCGGAAACCATCCTGCTGGACGAACCTTCGATGGGTCTGGCGCCGCAGCTGGTGGAGCAGATTTTCGGCATCGTGAAATCGATCAACGAAAACGAAGGCGTGACCTTCCTGCTCGCGGAACAGAATACCAACGTGGCGCTGCGCTTTGCGCATTATGGCTACATCCTGGAATCCGGCCGCGTGGTGATGGATGGACCTGCCGCCGAACTGCGCGAAAACCCGGACGTGAAGGAATTCTATCTCGGCATGTCGGACGAAGGGCGCAAGAGCTTCCGCGATGTGCGGTCCTACCGCCGCCGCAAACGGTGGCTGAGCTGATGCGGGGTGATGAGGACATGAGTTTTTTTGACATTCTTGAAACCCGCTCGGCGGATGAACGCGCCGCGGATATCGCCAAGGCGCTGCCGGAGCAGATCGCCCGCGCCAAAACCGCGCCGGGATATGGATCGGCGCTGGCCGATGTGGACCCTGCCGCGATCACCTCGGCTGCGGATCTGGCCGCGCTTCCGGTGCTGCGCAAATCCGAACTGAGTCGCGCCCAGGCCGAGAATGCCCCCTTCGGTGGCTTCACGGCGAAACCGGCGCATGGGTTCGCGCATATCTTCCAGTCGCCGGGTCCGATTTATGAACCGGGCGGCAGCGAACATGACTGGTGGCGCATGGGTCGCTTCCTGCACGCGGCAGGCATTGGCGCTGGCGATGTGGTGCAAAACTGTTTCGGCTACCACCTGACTCCGGCTGGCATGATCTTTGAAAGCGGCGCCCGCGCCGTTGGCGCCGCGGTTCTGCCCGCAGGCACTGGTCAGACCGAATTGCAGGTCACAGCCGCCCGCGATGTGGGGGCGACCGCCTATGCGGGCACTCCGGATTTCCTCAAGGTGATCCTGGACAAGGCCGATGCCATGGGCGTGAAGCTGGGCTATACCAAGGCGGCGGTCGGGGGCGGCGCGCTGTTCCCCTCGCTGCGTCAGGAATACGCCGACCGGGGCATCACCTGCCTGCAAAGCTATGCAACGGCTGATCTCGGCAACATCGCCTACGAGAGCGCCGCGATGGAAGGCATGATCGTTGACGAGCGTGTCATCGTTGAGATTGTGACACCCGGCACGGGCACCCCTGTTGCGCCGGGCGAGGTGGGCGAGGTCGTGGTGACGACGCTCAACCCCGATTATCCGCTGATCCGTTTTGCCACCGGCGATCTGTCTGCGGTTCTGCCCGGGATGTCGCCTTGCGGCCGCACCAACATGCGGATCAAGGGCTGGATGGGCCGCGCGGATCAGACCACCAAGATCAAGGGCATGTTCGTGCGCCCTGAACAGGTGGCAGCGCTGGTCGACAAGCATGACGAGATCGTCAAGGCGCGCGTCATTGCCACCCGTGACGGCGAAATGGACGCGATGACTGTTCAGATCGAAGCCACCGGCGGCGATGAGGTCGGGTTTGGCAAATCGGTGATCGAAGTGCTGAAGCTGAAAGGCAAGATCGAAGTGGTTGCCCCCGGTGCCCTGCCCAAGGACGGCCTGGTGATCGAGGATCAGCGCAGCTACGACTGATCCGCAGCCTTACACAGACATGGAGAGCCGGGCCCCGTAAGGACGCCCGGCTTTTTTCTATCCGAAACCGGGGCCGGGCGTATTCGCCGCAGGGCAGGGCGCTTGCCAGTTTCCTGCTGGAGTTTCCGACAAAAATGATCGAAATAGAGGGGTGTTCCGACCCGCAGTGGGATTCACCAAAGCGATGAGCAACCGATGACTGAAGCCAGCCACACTCCAGACTACGCCCCAAAGGGAAGCCGCCTTGGGCGCAAGGCCGGGACACGCGTCTTTGCCGTGCTGGGCTGGGTCGTGGCGCTGGCTTGCGTCCTGCCGATGCTGGCCGTGGCGCTGGCGGGGATGGTCGGCGGCACGGATACCATCGCGCATCTGGCCGGGACGGTGCTGCCACGCTACCTGATCACGACGGTGGTGCTAGTGGTTCTGGTCTCACTTGGAACCCTGTTGCTGGGCGTCGGGGCGGCCTGGCTTGTCACCATGACCCGTTTTCCTGGCGTGCGCCTGTTCGAGGTCGCGCTGGTCCTGCCGCTGGCCTTCCCGGCTTATGTGCTGGCCTATGCCTATACCTTTGTTCTGGATCACCCCGGCATCGTGCAGACCACCCTGCGACAGGTGACGGGCTGGGGTCCGCGCGATTACTGGTTCCCGGAGATTCGCTCTCCGGGTGGGGCGGCGGTGATGCTGATCTTCGTCCTTTATCCCTATGTCTATCTGCTGGCGCGGGCCGCCTTTCTGCAGCAGAGCGCGGGCGCCTTTCTGGCAGCGCGGGCGCTTGGCAAGAGCGCATGGGAGGCCTTCTGGCGTGTCAGCCTGCCGATGGCGCGGCCGGCGATTGCCTCGGGCGTGCTGTTGGCGGTGATGGAGACCATCGCCGATTTCGGTACCGTGTCCTATTTCGGGGTGCAGACCTTTGCCACGGGGATCTATACTAGCTGGTTCTCGCTCGCGGATCGCGCCGGGGCGGCGCAGCTCGCGCTCTGCCTTCTCAGCTTTGCGTTGATGCTGGCGGTAGTGGAACGCTCTACCCGCGGCAAGGCGCGCTATCATCAGGCGGGCAAGCATCACGCTGAAATGCCGCCTGCCGATCTGACCGGTTTACGCGCCGTTGCGGCTTGGGTGCTCTGCGCGATTCCGGTGGTTTTGGGCTTTGTGCTGCCGGTGGTGATCCTGTGCAATATGGGGCTGCAATCCGAACAGGACCTGTTCAGCCGCCGTTATATCGGGTTCATCCAGAACTCTCTGCTTCTGGCCTCGACTGCTGCGGTGATCACCGTGCTGGCGGCGGTCATCCTTGGCTTCTACCAGCGACTGCGCCCGGGGCGCGGTTCTGCACTCGCGGCCTATATGTCACGGCTGGGCTATGCGGTGCCGGGCGGGGTGATCGCGGTGGGGCTGATGGTACCTTTCGCGGCCTTTGACAACGCTCTCGATGCCTGGATGCGGGCGACCTTTGATATCCGCACCGGCTTGCTGATCACCGGATCCATCTGGCTCTTGGTGGCCGCCTATATGGTGCGGTTCCTCGCGGCGGCTCTTGGTGCCTATGAGAGCGGCCAGTCCACTGTTCACGCCAATATGGATGCGGCCGCCCGGTCGCTGGGTCAAAGTCCGCTGGGCATGCTGCGCCGGGTGCATCTGCCGATCCTGACGCCGAGCTTGCTGACCGCGCTGCTGATTGTTTTCGTGGATGTGATGAAGGAACTGCCCGCAACGCTGATCATGCGGCCATTCAATTACGATACGCTGGCGGTGCAGGCCTACCGGCTGGCCTCGGACGAGCGGCTGGAGGGCGCTGCGGTGCCGTCTCTGGTCATCATGGCGGTTGGGTTACTGCCGGTGATCCTGATCTGCCGACAGGTTGGACGCCGCCGTTAGGCGTGCCCACCTGTCTGGCTCTGAGCGTCAGGCTGGCCCGTCCACCAGGCCTCGATCTGTTCAGGGGAAATCCGCCCGGCAGGCCCAAGCCCGACCAGAAGCGTTTCGTCGGCATCGCAATGGCGGGCTTCGACATGGCGGCCGACGATATGCAGCTCATAGGCACCGCCAGTGGTCAGCACGTAGCCTTTCATGCGGTAAAGACCGTCGGGGCGGCTGGCCAGTTTGTCGCCCAATGCGCGGCGATCCAGAACATCGCGGCTTTGATGTTGCCAGGTGGCATAGGCGGGATGCGCGGCCACGGAGCGGCCTTTGGGCAGGGGCACGACGTCAAACAGGAGATCAGAAACTGGCGCACCATCCAGAACCGTCGGGGTGCGCGCGCCCGCGGCCTTCAAATGGTCTGCCAGATCCGCATCGATTGCTTCGCATTTGGAGACCAGAACCAGGTCAGCGGCGCGGATTTGCTGCAGAACCTGGGGGGCAATCTCTTCATCCTGCAGAAGGGTATCGGCATTGAGCCCATCCACCACGGTGACAATGCCGGCATAGCTAAAGCCGCTTTCGCCCATTACGGTATTTGCGATGGCGACTGGATCGGAGATGCCGCTGGCCTCGATCACCAGATGACCGGGCTGTTCGGTGCGGTCCAGGATTTGCCGTAGCGTCAGTGCCAGATCCGTTCCCATGGTGCAACAGATGCAACCATTGGTCAGGGCGATGGTGCCGTTTTCCGTATCGCGGATCAGATCGGCGTCGATGTTGATGGCGCCGAAATCGTTGACGATGACGGCCAGGTCCAGCCCGTGCGACTCGGCGAGGATGCGATTGATGAGGCTGGTTTTACCTGCGCCGAGGTAACCGCTGATAATCGTGACAGGCACCCTTTTCACAGCATGGTTCCTTGTCGTGCGATATCTGTGACTTTTCACGGTAAGTGGCACTGATTTTTGCACGTTAATTGGCCGCTCCGATGACGAGGGTTGAGGCGGCGGCCTGGATGACGTCATCGGTGATTTCGCGCAGCTCGTTGATGTGGAGGATTCGGTCGATCTGGTTGAAAAGGCGTTGCAGCAGCCGGAAGTTGCCGCCTGTGAGGCGGGAGATCGTGGTGGCAGCCTGAACATCTGCGAAGTCTTCGGCGTCGAATTCCTTCCCCAGCTTTTGCCATTGCTTCTTGAGGATGAAGTCCATCTCGTCGCGCGAGAGCGGCGGATAGGGATGCGCAAAGCCGATGCGGCTGTAGAGCTGCGGATAGCGGCTCATGCGTTTTTCTATGCCGGGCATGCCGATCAGGATCAGCCCGATCTCGGCGCGGTCGAACTGGTCGCGCAGGTATTCCAAGGCGCTGTTTGTCAGGCGCTCGGCTTCATCGACAATGATCAGCTCAGTGTGACCCTCGCGTGGCCTTGTCGGTTGGGCGGATCGCGGGTCGAGGGCCTGGTCGATGCAGGCTTCGACACGGTTTCTGAGCTGGTTCAGGTCCTTGCGCAACGCAGCGAAGGCGCTTGCGACCGGCGGCGTGTAGAAGACGGTGCGAGATCGCGCCAGGGCAGCGTAGACCTTTTCATCGGATGGATCGCGAGGCCCCCAGCTTTCCAGAAGTGGCTCCGCGATGTCCCACTTGGCATAGCGCCGGGCAGACAGTGTTTTGCCAACCCCGGCGGGGCCATAGCACAGCCCGATAGTGCGATCCTTGCGCACGGTGCGGGCGAACTCCACGAAGCGCTTATGGGCGCTTGTTTCGATGAAGGTGGTGTTTGTCATGTGCGCCGGTCTTCTTTGTAGAGCAGGAGTTTGGATTGTGCCGGAGGCTTTGATTTCGGCTTTTGATCGGCGTCCGGCAGATGGTCGGTCACGGAACCGGTGTGCGCCTTGATCTCCTGTCTCAAGGAGCGCCGCCGTGCGACACGCGCCTGCTGGATGTCTTTGAGGGATATCGTGCGCCCGGCATGGTCCGGGCTGACCGCGCGGCAGAGGAAGAGGTTTCGGTGGAACACCCGAATTTCCGCCATGTCGCGGGGGTCGAAACGGATGGTGACGTGCTCGCCGACGAATGCGGCCAGCGTCGGGTCCATGTAGCGCAGGCCCTGGAAGTGAATGCCATCCCGACGCACGAGCCGGGCTTTGGCAACGGTGAGCAGCAACAGGTCCAAGGCTTCAACGTTTTCAGGCAGGTTTGGCAGCCAACCGTCGCCGCGCCAGGCCGCATTGGGAGCCATGCCGATCTCGCTGTGGCGGCGGGCATTGTGTGTTCCGACCAGAAAGTGCCCGACAGCTTGATCTAGCTCTGAAAGCGACAGCGCAGGCGGGCGTCTTGTTTTACCCTCGGCAAGATAGCCCGGAAGTTCCGGCAGGAGTTCGGTGTTCACCGTGCCGAATATCCGTTCGATCTTGCCCCGCCCCTGCGGGCGCGCCACGGCCGAGAATACCAGCTCGATCCGTAGCTCTGCCGCGACCTGCTCCAGGTGCTGGCTGGTGAAGTCTGATCCGTGGTCAGTATAGAGCGTCTCGGGGATACCGCAGACCGGCCAGTCCGGGTCCGTCTTTCGCCAAATTGCCTGACGCAAAGCCAGAGCGGTTTGCAAAGCAGAGGGTGCGCCCAGGAACACGCAATAGCCTGCGACCGCGCGGGAATAATCATCCTGCACGATGGTCAGCCAGGGACGGGCGGGCTTGCTGTTTGCGTCGAGGATAAGGAGATCGAGCTGGGTGTGATCCGTCTGCCAGACCGCATTGGGGCGCTCAGCGCGGTGCCGGTGGATCAGCTCGTAGCGGTCACGATAGGCGGTTGGACCCTCATGGACGAGGCACAGCATGGCTGGATCAAGCGCTCCCATCACCCTGCGCACTGTCGCGTGTGATGGGGCAGGATGGCCCTCTGCCTTTGCCGCCTCCGCGATGCGCCGATGGATCAAAGCCGCCGACAGGCGCGGCTTCTGCAAGGCAAGGGCCTCGATCTGTTGCGCCAGATCGGCATGGAGTTTCCGGCGTCCTGCATCGGAGCGCTGACGCCGTACCAATCCTGAAAGCCCGGCCTCATGATATCGCGCCGCCCACCGGCGCAGTGTTCGGATCGGATGGCCCGATGTGTCCGCCACTCCTGTCAGCGGGACGCCGGTCTCAATGTGCGGCTGCAGGACCCGGAACCGCTCCATTGCTGCG
>NZ_JAXGFR010000060.1:0-3678 GCF_041008775.1 Pseudophaeobacter sp. C1-32P7
GGTTCGACATGGCCGCCTGCGCAAGACGTACCTGGGCTTTTGTTAGCGCGAATTTACGCCCCCCTTTTCGGCCCCGCGCCCGAGCGGCCTTGAGGCCTGCGATGGTGCGCTCGCGGATCAGTTCCCGTTCAAATTCTGCCAAGGCAGCGAAGATGCCAAAAACCAGCCGTCCTGCAGCTGTGGTCGTGTCGATCTGTGCGCCTTGGCCCGTGAGGACGCGCAGACCGATCTCGCGATCGGTCAGCTCCTGCACGATTGTCACGAGGTGTTTGAGGTCGCGGCCGAGGCGGTCGAGCTTCCAAACGACCAGGACATCGCCTTTGCGCAGAGCCTTGAGGCATGCATCGAGGCCCGGCCGGGTGTCACGCTTACCTGAAGCCTGATCTTCGTAGATCCCGTCGACTGCCACGCCCGCTTCGATGAGCGCGTCTCTCTGCAGATCAAGGGATTGACTGCCGTCAGCTTTCGAGACCCGGGCATATCCTATCAGCATGGGGCTATCTCATACGGTCGTTTGTGATGCTGTTTGGTGTGGCCTTGCATATCCGGACCCAAGTAAATCTTAATATGTATCGAAATCAAATATACACAAACGCTCTATAGAAAGCAAAAGAACTATGGCGCACCGCACCATCCTGACCGCGCGCCAACGCGCGGCGCTGTTCGACCTTCCGACAGACGAAGCCAGCATTCTCTATCACTACACGCTGTCGGATGACGACCTTGAGCACATCAATGTGCGCAGGCGTTCAGAGAACCGGTTCGGGTACGCGCTACAGCTATGCGCGCTGCGACATCCGGGCCGCCTGCTATCGTCTCGCGAGGTGATCCCTGAGCCCGTCGTCCGGTTTGTTGGGGCCCAATTGGGCATGACCGGGGATGAGATCCTTCCCTACGCCGCTCGGCGTCAGACCCGTCAGCAACATCTTCACGACCTCCGCCAGCTCCACGGTTTCAAGATGTTTTCCGGTCACCGCGCACGTGAGCTGAAGGCTTGGCTTGCGGGTGAGGCGGAGAACGCGGCCACCAACCATGATTTGGCCCGCCGGTTTGTCGATGAGTGCCGCCGGACCCGGACCATCCTTCCGGGTGTATCCGTCATCGAGCGCCTCTGTGCGGATGCGCTTGTCGCGGCGGAACGCCAGATCGATAGCGCCATCGTGGACCGACTGGATGATACCCTGAAAGCCCGCCTCGATGGCCTGCTTACGGAAATGGTCGAGGGCAAGGTCAGCCGGTTCGTCTGGCTGCGCCAATTCGAGGTGGGGCAGAACTCGGCTGATGCCACCCGCCTGCTCGACCGGCTGGAATTCCTGCAAGAGATGAACCTGTCGCCTGATATTCTCTGGGGCATTCCACCCCATCGGGTGAGTCGCCTGCAGCGTCAGGGTGAACGCTATTTCGCTGATGGCCTGCGCGACATCAGCAGTGATCGCCGCCTGGCCATCATCGCGGTCTGCGTGGTCGCGTGGCGTGCGGCGCTTACGGACGCGGTGATCGAGACCCACGATCGGATCGTCGGCAAGACATGGCAGGGTGCCAAAAAGCTCTGCGATGCCAAGATCGCTGACGCTAAAACGGCGGTGCAGGACACCCTGCGCGCCTTCAAATCCCTTGGTGCCGCCTTGCTCGACGCCAGAAGTGATGGCGCGCCCTTGGATCAGGCGACGGAGCTGGGGTGTGGATGGGAGCGGCTTGAAGGGTTGGTTGCCACTGCCGCCGAGCTGACGGACACGATGGCCGCTGACCCCTTGGCGCATGTCGGTCAGGGCTATCACCGGTTCCGGCGCTATGCCCCACGCATGTTGCGCGCGTTGGATATTCAGGCGGCGGGGGTCTCTGCGCCCTTGCTACAGGCCAGCACGCTGATCGCGGACGATGAAAGGCCCGAGGAGCGACCGGTTGGCTTCCTGCGGCGCAGCTCGAAATGGCATCGCCATCTGAATGCCCAGGAGGAAGACGGCCACCGGCTCTGGGAAGTGGCGGTTTTGTTCCACCTGCGGGATGCCTTCCGCTCAGGCGATATCTGGGTGCCGAATTCCCGGCGCTACAGCGATCTGAATCAGGCTCTGGTTCCCGCCGAGGCAGTGAAGGACATACCAAGACTGGCAGTACCGCTTGACCCGGAAGCCTGGCTTGCCGATCGCAAGGCACGCATGACCGGCGGCCTGGTGCGGTTGGCCAAGGCGGCGCGTGCGGGGGCCATCCCCGGCGGGTCGATCGAGAACGGCATCCTGCAGGTTGATCGCTTGAGCGCAGCCGTGCCCGACGAGGCGGACGAGCTTGTGCTTGATCTTTACGACCGGCTGCCCGCCATACGGATCACCGAACTGATGCAGGAGGTCGATACGGATATCGGCTTCACGGAATCCTTTGTAAGTGCGCAAACCGGCGCGCCCTGCAAAGACCAGATCGGCATGCTGACGGTGCTCCTGGCTGAGGGCCTGAACCTTGGCCTCAGTAAGATGGCCGAAGCGACCAACACCCATGATTACTTCCAGCTCTCCCGCCTGTCGCGATGGCATGTGGAGAGCGACGCCATCAATCAGGCCCTCGCCATGGTAATTGACGCGCAGTCTCGTCTGCCCATGGCCAAGTTTTGGGGTGGTGGCGTGACCGCCTCCAGCGATGGGCAATTCTTCCCCGCCGCTCGACAGGGCGAGGCCATGAACCTCATCAACGCGAAATATGGCTCTGAGCCAGGCCTCAAGGCCTATACTCATGTCTCCGATCAGTTCGGGCCCTTCGCGACCCAGAACATTCCGGCCACCGTGAGCGAGGCACCCTACATCCTGGACGGGCTGTTGATGAACGAGGCGGGGCGGAAGATCACAGAGCAGTATGCCGACACCGGCGGGTTCACCGATCACGTCTTTGCCGTGACGTCGCTGCTCGGGTTCCGGTTCATCCCGCGTATCCGCGACCTGCCATCCAGACGGCTCTACCTCTTCGACCCGGCGTCAGCACAAAACGAGCTGCGCAGCCTGATCGGTGGCAAGATCCGTGAGGGCCTCATCGCCCAGAACTGGCCCGGCGTCCTGCGGTCCGCGGCCACCATGGTGACGGGCGCTATGCCGCCCAGTCAGTTGCTCAAGAAGTTCGCGGCCTATCCGCGCCAGCATGAGCTGGCCCTGGCGTTGCGCGAAATTGGCCGCGTCGAGCGTACGCTCTTCATCATCGAATGGCTGCTCGACGCAGACATGCAGCGCCGGGCCCAGATCGGCCTGAACAAGGGTGAGGCCCATCACGCCCTTAAAAACGCCCTGCGCATCGGGCGGCAGGGCGAAATCCGCGACCGTACCGCCGAGGGGCAGCACTATCGCATGGCCGGTCTCAACCTGCTCGCCGCCATCATCATCTACTGGAACACCAAGCACCTCGGCCAGGCCGTGGCCGCGCGGCAGCGGGCGGGGCTGAATTGTGACCCCGCTCTGCTGGCGCATATCTCGCCGCTCGGGTGGGCCCACATCTTGCTCACCGGCGAATATCGGTGGCGGCGGCAAGTGGGGGCAAGGTTGTGAAGTAATCAGCCCTATATCTTGCCGCATTCACAGCCACAAAACAGGCGATCCACGCTCATCGCCACAACGAAGGTGGTCAGAGGGCTCAAAAACCGGGGGTAAAAGACGGGAGCGGGAGCCTTAGGGTGTCATTCTGCACTCAGCCGGAATCGACCCC
>NZ_JAXGFR010000061.1:0-3494 GCF_041008775.1 Pseudophaeobacter sp. C1-32P7
AACTCCTTCAGCCCGATCCCGAACAACATCATGGCCGAGCGCATACAGCGCATCATCCGCCAGATGCACGCCTCAGACGATGCCGCCGTTTCTCTGCGCGAACAGCTCGGCCAGGCCGCCGATGACCAGGAGGCGGGGCGCATCGCCTTTGGCGACCATCACCTTTCCATCGCCGTCTATGCGCCGGACCGCGACACGCTCGAGCGCGCCGCTGCCCAGATCAAACGCGTGGGCCAGGAGATCATGTCCGTCATCGTCCGCGAAAACATGGCGCTGAAAGCCACCTACTTCGCGCAATCCCCCGGCAACTTCGGTTACCGCGCCCGCAAGACGCCGATCTCCTCGATCAACTTCGCCGACTTCGCCGCACTACACGGCAGCGTCGAAGGGCGTGGCCCGGACCAATCCCCTTGGGGTCAGACCATTTCGGTCCTGCCCACGGTCGGCACCTCGGGCTATCGCTTAAATTTCCACGAGGCGGGCGGCCCGGGCAAAGAACCGACCGTTGGCCACACCCTCGTCTTGGGACGTACAGGCACGGGCAAGACGCTGACCACCGCCTTTCTCGCAGCCCAAGCGCAGCGGGTTGGCGCACGGCTCTTTTTCTTCGACAAGGATCGCGGACTTGAGATGGCTGTCCGCGCCCTTGGCGGCCGCTATAACGAAATCCGGGCAGGCGTGCCCACGGGGCTGAACCCGCTCGCCACCGAGACCGACAAACGGGGCCGTGCCTGGCTCTCGGACTGGCTTGCAACCCTTCTCACGCGCAACGGCACGCTCTCAGGCGAGCAATCCCGCCACATCCAGAGCGCCGTCGGGCAGAACGCCGATGCGGGCGCAGCGCTGCAGCGCTTCGCCAGTTTCGAGACCCTGTTCCAATCGCTCGATGACGACGGCGAGCTGCAATCCCGCGTGGCCGAATGGGCACCGGGCGGGCGCTACGGCTGGGTCTTTGACGAACCCGAACGCGGGGCGGGTCTCAAGCTCACGGGCGATATCATCGGGTTCGACATGACCGAGATCCTCGACATGACGACCGAGCGCATGGCGGTGCTCTCCTATATCTTCCGCCAGATCGAACGCGTGGTCGAGGACCGCCGCCCCACCATCATCGTGCTCGACGAGGCCTGGAAGCTTCTCGACGATCCCTACTTCGGGGCGCGGCTGGAAAACTGGCTGGTGACGCTGCGCAAGATGAACTGCGTCGTGATCATGATGACGCAGTATCCGAGCCAGTTGCGCGACAGCCGCGTCGGCAAGACCATCGTCGAGACGGTACCCACCCAGATCCTCTTCCCGAACGATCGTGCCACTGTCTCCGACTACGACTTCCTCCGCGTCAACGCCAAGGAGGCGGCCCTTCTCGTGCAGCCCACCATCGGCCAGCGCATCGCGCTCGTTCGCTCGGCGGGCGACAGCGTCTTCGTCGATGCCGATCTCTCTGCGCTCGGAGAGTTGCTGCCCATCCTTGGCGGCGGCGCCACCGGCGAAGCCCGCGTGCCTGCCGATTGGCGCGCCAATCCCGATTTCTGGAGACATGTGATATGAGTTCGCAACCCCTTCTCGCGCTTTGCGCCGCCGCGAGCCTGCTCGCCGCTTGCGAGAAATACACCGAGAAAACCTCGCCCTGCTTCGGACGCAATGGCGCGCCGCAGGTGACGCGGTCCGCGCTTTCCTTTTCGACCATGGGCACTCCGGTTCAAGAGACGGCCAAGCCTGACTGCTCCTTCGAACCCCTACCCCGTCCGGAATGAGCCGCGCCGCGATCATATCCGCCGGGCTCTGCCTTGGCCTAGGTGCCCTGCCCGCGCATGGCCAGGGCGTGCCAACACAGGACAATTCCGCGATCGGCCGTGCCATTGCGCGGACGGCGGCCCTTGCCGAAGATCTGGGCGTCCAGCAGGACAAGGATCGCACCGAGTCCACGCTGGCCGACGTCCAGGCCGACCAGCTGCGCGTCCTCGAGGAGATGACCGCGGCCATCACCGGTCCCGGCTTCGATATCCGCGCGCTCGAGGGCAATGCGGATTTCGGGGTGGCGGCGGTCTACCCGAACACCGATCCAAGCCCGATGAACAACCGCCTTTTCGGCGAAGGCCGTGAGACCGTCGAGATGATGATCGTCGAGGTCGCGGGCGAGTTCGCAAGCGCCCCCGGCGTGGCCCGTGCGGGTCTCTCGGCCACCCAGTGGCGCTGCCTCTTCCAGGCCCTGATCAAGCAGGAGAGCCGGTTCAACGTCGCGGCACAAAGCCCGGTCGGAGCCTATGGTCTGACCCAGCTCATGCCCGGCACCGCCTCCGATCTTGGAGTCGACCGCTACGATGTGAAAGACAACCTGCGCGGCGGCGCGCGTTACATCACCACGCAACTCAATCGCTTCGGCAACATCGCACATGCGCTCGCAGCCTATAACGCGGGGCCGGGCCGGGTGATCGAATACGGGGGCGTGCCGCCTTTCGCCGAAACCCAAGGCTACGTGCGCAACATCTCGAAATTCTACAACGAATACCTCGCCGTGGTCGGTGGCGCCGACGCGCTCGGGACGCTCTCTCCCTCGGACTTCGCGCTCGCCGAATATGCCAGCATCTCCGAGGCGGGCGTCTATTACGCCGCCGACAGTTCGGCAACGACCGAGCAAGTGATCAACCGCCTGCGCGCGATCATCCTGCAGATCGATGCGCAACCCAATGCCAAGGCGGCCTGGGAGCTTAACACCTACGCCAAGGCCGAGATCGGCCGCATCCTCAACCTTCGCGTCCGGCTGATGGCCGCAAACCAGCAGCGCGAGGCGGCCTATGCTCAGCACCTCGTCGCCGACCGTCTGGCCGAGCGCGACTTCATGCAGATGGGAGTTCCCGAATGAGACACCTTCTCCTGACCGCCGCGGCGGTCACAACACTCGGGCTCGCCTCGCCCGCTGCTGCCCAAGGCGTACCAACCTTCGATGGCTCGCAGCTTGGCCAGCTCGTGGCCCAGCTCGAGCACATGGCCGAGGATCTGAACGTCCAGATGCAGCAGCTCGCCACCATGCGGCTGGAACTGGAAACCCAGTTGTCGCAGCTCACCAACCTCGAGGCGCAACTGACCTCGCTGATCGAAGGCAGCGGGCTCGGTGAGCTCTTTGCAACGGTCGAAGAATTCCGCGCGCTGCGTGGTAAGCTTGTAGCCCCGCTCAACACCGCGCAGTCCTTGGCCAGCGGCGATTTCCTGAGCGGGTTCAATCCGGGCGCAGAACTCTCGGCCTCCGTCGAGCGCGTGCTGTCTGGTAGCGGGTTTACTTCGGAACGCCTGAGCACGCTTTCGGACTCCGATCAGCCTGCCGACAACCGCATCGCCACCTCGGCCGGGACCAGCGCCATGCTGTCAGTCGCCGCGCAGGAAAGCCATGAAGAGGCGGGGCAAAGCCTTGAGCGGCTGGAGACCATGGTCGGGCTCATCGACGATCAGGACGGGCTGAAGGCCGCCGTCGATCTCAACACCCGCGTCACCGCCGA
>NZ_JAXGFR010000062.1:0-3202 GCF_041008775.1 Pseudophaeobacter sp. C1-32P7
CAGAGATTTGAGAAACGAATTTGTAGCGCACATTGCGAAACGCACTCCCCATCATGAGATGGAGATCACATCGCAGCCGAAGCCATTAGCAGCAATGTGGGGTTGAGACGGCGCTTACGAAGAAACAGCACGAGGCGGATCTGAGCATGGAACAGTTCAGTCTGCGTTTGACACGTTTTGTCGTCAGAGGCCTCCCCCCAATCTCGAGGTTCCAAGCTCTGGATTTTTCCGTGAAGAATACCGTTCCGGAACTGGCGCAGCAGTTCAGCTGAAATACCCAAGTAACTGCCCGCAGCGATGGCCTCCTTGAAGGGCCTCTCTTGAGTGTTGATATAAGTACAAGCTCGCGAGTGTGCCTCGAACATTGCTTCCTTAAGCCCAAAAATCGGCTGATGGCCAAACCTTTCGAATTTATGACGGACAGCCTGTGACGTTGGCTTTTTTCCATGCGAGAAGAGAGCCTCCCCCGCAATTTCAAGGGCATTCCAAGCTCCCTGAAAAACCAGTTGGCCGGCTACGAACCTTTCCTTTACCTCAGAAACTGCCTTTTCGTACTCGTATGAAGGACGGCACCATTGACTGTCACCGTAAAGGTCCGTGTAGAGGCCAACGCTTTGCAGCGAGAGTGCTTGGTGGAGGTTATGGTGTACACCGTCCCAAGGTGGGTTGAGATGTCCCATGTTTGAGAGACTGGAGATCAGCCGAAGAACCCGTAAGGCGTGGGTTCTTAAGGGTGCCAAGTAAGCACCATCGGACACTTTGGTCCGGGATGCCCAGAGAGCGTCAAAGGTTTCACTTTGACGCCGCAACTGGTCTTGTAAAATGGTTTCCTGATTGTTCATTCTATATTCAAAGGCGATTCCAAAGAGGCCGCAATCACTGCGAGCAAGATCCTAGACTCACTCTCCTCAAAACACATAGCGTTTGGTGGATTCAACTGGTAGATTGAAGGGATAGTGGGGCTCTTTTTGGTTCTTTTCTAGTGAGTTATCGGGGAGCCGTAAGCGGACAACATGCTTTCAAGACTGGGCAAGAAACTCAAAGCTCTCGTGAGCAGAGAAACAGTGAGGACTGTGCCAACGACTCCGGCGGCCACAACAGGTGGGCAAAGTCGCTTGGCCGCATCCGACGCTGAGCACGCCAAAAAAATCTGGGCAGCTGAACCTGAACCAAGTGTAGCAGCAATGGAACCACGTCAGGATCCGAAACCGGCCCCCGCGCTTATCTTGGAGAACGTGTCTAGAACGCTTGACCCAACTGAAAGCATCCAGCTTGAAGAATCTACCGAAGCAGGCCAGACAGAAGCAGCTGAGGCGAAGGTTGACAACATAGCGCCCGATGAACGGCTAGAAGCTAGGGCAAACTCTGACGACGATTTAACCGTCTTGAGGCTGGGCTTGGCCATCGATGAACCGCTTCAAGGCGTCCATTCCAAGAAGCAAGCCGCATACACTTCTAGCAGCAGGCCGCGTCAGCCAGAACGGCCCACTTCTCAAAATGCTCCAGAAGAAAAACGACTTCTGGACCTAGCGATACAGAGTTTCGCATCAACGCGGCTGATCAATGTGTTGCGCAACGCCGAAGGTGAGTTGCCCGCAAATACGATCGCTGCCTACATGCGAGCGCCTGACACAGCTCGAGAAGCTTTCAGGCAACTTGAAAATTCTGGCGAAAAAACTGCAATGGAACTTGATGGCCTTGTCAGGAAGTTCGCGCGCGACGTTGATTGGAACAGACAGAGTGCGGCTGACAGCATCGTCGATGTAGTAAGAGAAGCCGACTGCTCCGTTCGCCTATTGAATGCAATCTCAGCAAACTCCGATTGTCTGCCAGTCAATACTGTGAGCGGATACTTGAGCGCTCCGGAACGCTCTCGGCAAGCGTTCCTTAAACTGCCGAACCTTGGGCGCAAGTCGGCAGATGAACTCGATCAAGTTTTGCGCAGTTTCGTTCCGAGCGCAACTAATGCTGAAGATGACCAAGAACTGATCTCAAACGAGGATGGCTACTTCCAACGAGCGATCCGCGCCGCCGAAATTTTCTTTTCTGGAATGCTATATCCTGATGAACTGTTCGAATGGTCACCGCCGACCAGGCTCGCGAACCTCCTCAAAATTGATCAGCTAGAACATCGAAAGAGTCTTTTAGATTTCCTGAAGACATTTGACGAAACCGCCTCACGCATCCGTTCGCTGCCGGGCTGCGGACGAAAGAGCATCGAACAGCTCGACGAAATCGTGTCCAAGTTGATCGAAGCGCGACTCTCAAATTGTGGTGCAGGTAGCGAGATTACACCCGATCTTAGACGTTTGTTGCGTGGTGAATTTGTTTCGCACACATCGCTTGCGAGCATAGTTGAACTAGGAAATATCAAGCCTGAAGATATCAAAGACTCCGAAAGTGCCTCGATCGAAGAATTGACGGTAACCGAATTCATTGAGCGATGTATGTCGTCCCTCAATGATAGGCAGCAAGACATTCTTCAGCGGCGATACGGCATAAACAGAGAGGAGACCGAAACGCTCGAGCAAGTCGCTTCCAGCTATGACGTGACGCGAGAGCGCATTCGTCAGATTGAGAAAAAAGCAAAGCAAAAGCTCGAGACGAAACGCACAAAGAAAATTTTGATTGGCGCGCTGGAGCAAGAAGGGTCGTTGGAAAAGCTCTTCAAGAACCGGAAAATCGTCTCTGAGGAACAGATCAGTGCTGTAAGCAAGTTACTGACTCCTGAGGAACGTCTTGCGGTCGATCTAGCGTACGGCGACTTGAGGTCGTTCCTAGACGCTGAAAGCGTTCGAACCGATGCAGGTTGGATTCAAGAGCAAGATCTGCTCTTGATGAACCATGAGCCCGAAGATCTATCTGGTTCACTCCGTCAGAGGATCGTGTCTGCAATCCGCGTGACCTGCCCCCCGAGGCTCCCTCATTCATAACGAGAGTTTGCGGGTTTGGATTTCATATTCGTCGGTTTCGTTTTGGGCAAGCGCGTCGTGCGCGGAGCCCTCAAATTGCTCAAGCGCTCGACGCGCTTCAGCGGGTGTTTGGTTGCCCAGAGATGAGTGCGGTCTGACGTTATTGTAATGTAAGCGCCGTCTCAACCCCACATTGCTGCTAATGGCTTCGGCTGCGATGTGATCTCCATCTCATGATGGGGAGTGCGTTTCGCAATGTGCGCTACAAATTCGTTTCTCAAATCTCTGGG
>NZ_JAXGFR010000063.1:0-3149 GCF_041008775.1 Pseudophaeobacter sp. C1-32P7
CATGATGGCCGGGGGCTTCATTCCAGGCAGAAGATACAATTTGCGATCCTTGAAGTTTCGCAAGCGTGGCGCGAAGCGGAATCCCAAAAGGTAACACAATGCAAAGACGTGATCCGTCGCGCCGCCAGTGTCCACATGATGCTCTTCGATTGCGACACCCGATTGGTGGCGAAGCAGACCATCCAAAACGAAGGGTGCTTCGCTTTCTGTGGCGGTGATGACGGTCGAGTGGAACGGGCTGAACTGGTCGGAGATGTGGGTGTAGAATTTGAGGCCCGGGGTGCGCCCGTATTTCGCGTTGATGTCTGCAGAGGCTTCACCGCGGCCACCAGCCCGGAAGAACTGCCCATCTGAGGAAGACGTCATGCCGTCCCCCCAGAGCTTGGCCAGCGGGAGATCGCGCTGCATGTCGACCAAACAGGCCAGGGCAGTTGAATAGGTCTCCTCGCGCAAATGCCAGTCGTGCGCCCATGCGATCTGCCGGGCGGACAGATTGTGAGTTGCTGCCGCCATGCGGGACACACTCAGATTGACCCCGTCGGCAAGGACAGCGGCAAACAGCGCCTTTTGATCTTCCGCCGGTCTGCCCGAGCGATAATGGGTGAAGCAATCCGCAAAACCGGTCCAGGCGTTCACTTCCGTCAGCAGGTCGGGGATCTTGATTTGTGGCAATTGCCCATAGACCAGTCGGCTCATGGCCGTGGCGGCGTCGGGTGTTTCGTCTTTGACCGGGGTGATGCTCAGGGTGCCACCCTGAATGGCGGCATCCGGCAACGTCCCAGCTTCGGCCCGGGCCGCGACAACGGCCATGGCCTCCTCAATCTGCAGTTGCCGCTCTGCAAGATAGGTTTCTGCATCCGCCGCGGCGGCGATCGGCAATGATCCCTCGGTACGCAATATCTCGAAGGTGGCCTTGGGGATGAGCCGATCATCGAAGTTGCGGCGCTGCCGGCTTCCTTCGACCCAGACATCTCCTGCCCGAAGCCGATCGCGCAATTCGAAGTAGACGCAAAGCTCGTATGCGCGCCGGTTGACCTCCCCCGGTGCCGGAAAGACAAACGGGCGCCAGGCCTTCCGGATGAACCCGGTCGGCGGGTTGTCGGGCAGGCTGCGCTTGTTCGTCTCATACATAACGCGCAAAAGATCGACCGCGCGCAGAAGGCTGGCGGCACTGGCCGCTCCTTTGAAGGTCAAGCCCCTTAATATCATGGGCGCAAATTGGCGGGCTGTCTGATATTTTCCGATGAGCTCCGAGTATTTGTCGGGCTTTCCGTCTCCCAGGGCAGTCTCAATTGCGGCCGTCGCACTCTCGATCTCATCCCAATTGGCCGTGTCCAGCATCCCGTTGAGATCGCCGGTTTGCAGGCGCGCTGTCAGAGCCTCACGGCAGAAGGTTTTGAGAGACTGCAAGGGGCGGATGATGTCCATCAGGAGCTGGGATGCTTTGTCGGAACTTTGCTGTTCCGCCTTTCGAAAGCTCCGACCCAGCAATTTATCGAACATATCCAATGCAAGGTCGGTGAGCTGTTCTTCCAGCCGCAAACAGGCGGCCGACAATACAGCCCATAGCCGGGGCAAGGCCATACGCCGCAGGTTTTGCACCGTGATCCGCAAGCCTTCGCCGGCCAGACTGTCGAGCGCCGATGTCGAGATGTTCTGACGCAAACTGGTGGGCAAGCCGATCTCCCGAACCACCATCAGGCGATCCAGAACAGCCTTGATGGATTTGGCCGAGGCTGATTTGGGTGCTGCTTTCAGCCAGCTCAGCATCGACACCTCGCCCGATTCAGGTGGCGCAATCAATGCACGCAGGGCGTCGTGGTGATCCGGATGCAGGTCCCGGGTCAGAGCGGAAATCCTGACATTTTCCGCACGCCGGATCGCGTGCCTGACAATCAGTTCAACGGTACGTCGCGCCGGGACCAGAATACGCCGGCGCCTCAGTTCTTCAATCAACGAGATCGCCAAAGGCTCGGCCCGCAGGTCTTCTCCGGCAGATGGTGTCAGCCAATGAACAAGTTCCCGCACGAGGGATCTTGTGAAGGCCCGATAGCCGAACCGGGCCATGATTTGCGCGATATGTTCGCGTCGCGTTTGCGGGCGTCGATCATAGACCGCCAGATCGGAAGCGCTGGCATCAACCTGATCTGCAAGAAAGGCCAGCATCACGTCGTTGGGCTGTTCTCCAACCTCGCGAACCCGCCCGGGATGGCGCATGTAAGCCAATGATACGGCATAGCCCAGACGGGCGGCAGCGGTTCGTTTTCTGGCGACCGCCTCGATCTCATCCGGGGTGAGCGTACAATACATCGCAACCTCTCGATCCTCCAAAGGCGGCGCCATCAACCGAGACCAAAAACTTGCCGTCAATATTTGTCGCCGTGCCATTTAATATCCTTCTCCCGTTCATGTCCGAGAAACGCTCGTTTGGCGGAACGTCCCGTTCCGTCCGCCAATATGGCTTGACAACGGGAAGTCGGACAAGTTGATTTAAGGACGGGAAAACGGACAGGACTGCCTCAATGGCTCTGATCGGATATGCGCGGGTCTCGACAACAGACCAAAAGCTGGAACCGCAGGTGGATGCGCTCAAAGCCGCAGGCTGCGAAACCGTGTTTGAAGACGTCATCTCCGGTGCCAAAGCAGACCGCCCAGGCCTGAATGATGCTCTGGCCTTTCTGCGCAAGGGCGACACGCTTGTGGTCTGGAAACTCGACCGTCTTGGCCGCTCAATGAAGCACCTGGTCGAAACGGTTACAAATCTCGGAGACCGTGGCGTTGGCTTCAAATCTCTGACCGAAGGCGTGGACACAACCACCACCGGCGGCACTTTGGTCTTCCACCTATTCGGGGCGCTGGCCCAGTTCGAACGTGACCTCATAATCGAGCGCACGCAGGCCGGATTGAAGGCCGCCGCAACGCGCGGCAGAAAAGGCGGGCGCAAGCCAGTCGTCACGCCCAAGAAGCTGGAGCAAGCCAGAGCCTATATCGGTGATGGATTGACGGTCCGCGAGGCCGCAGCGCGCCTCAAAATCAGTAAAACAAGCCTCTATAACGCCCTCAGAGACCAGAAATCCGACTGAAACCTGAAGTGTTCCCGTAAAGTTCGCGCGAGCCGGACAATAACGTCACTTTTATGCAGTGACCCC
>NZ_JAXGFR010000064.1:0-2924 GCF_041008775.1 Pseudophaeobacter sp. C1-32P7
CCAAACAAAAGGAGGTCCAGATGGACGACCGATCAACTTCTCAGACGCAAGACACAGCACAGCAAAAACAGGGCGGATGTTGCGGTGGCAAGACCGATGCGCAGCCGAAGGCAAATGTCGAACCGCAGATCGCGGAACCCGCAAAGGCAAAACCGGCCAAATCCGGCTGCTGCTGCGGCTAGGGCCGAGGCAAAGCCATCGCAGGAAGGCCGCCTGGCGCCTGGTGCGCCCATCCTGAACCGGCGCCGTCCAGCGGATGTGTTCGCGCTCCGTGCGGATTCACGACTAGAAGGGAGAAAGCCATGATGCCCATTTTCTATTTCACCGCAGTCGCGGCAATCCTTTTTCTGGCCCTGCGCTTGACGTGCGGGGCCTGCGTCATGGGCGGGCCCGCCGGGGCAGGGCGTGTGCGTCTGCCGGTTATGCCGCTTGGTTGGGCGCTGAGTCTGTTCCTGGCGCTGACCTACCTTGTGTGCATCGCATTCGATCTGATCTTTCCCGGCTACGCAATGTATGAAACCTGGTCCGGTCTGCTGCCCGGGTTCGTCTGGCTGACCCCGGTGGGCTTCACCATCGGTCTGGTCGAGAGCTTTCTCTATGGCTGGTACGCCGCGTTGATCTTCGGCGGCCTTTACAACACCATCGCGGCCAGGGGAGCAGAGGCATGACCCCGACTGAACGCCCGAAACTGCGCTTTCTCGGGGCCGCCGGCACGGTGACAGGATCGCGCTATCTTATCGAAGCCGTGGGGCGGCGCATCCTGATCGATTGCGGCCTGTTCCAGGGCTTCAAGCAGTTGCGTACGCGCAATCGCAAACCGTTCCCGGTGCGGGTCAACACCATTGACACCGTTCTGTTGACCCATGCCCATCTGGACCATTCGGGATATCTGCCGGCATTTATCCAGGCGGGGTTTCGCGGTCGGATCCATTGCACAGAGGCAACGGCAGACCTGTGCGGGCTTATTCTTCCCGACAGCGGCCATATCCAGGAAGAAGAGGCGCGCTTTGCCGCTCGGAAGGGATATTCCAAACACAAGAACCCAAAGCCTCTTTACACGCTCAAGGATGCAAAGGCCGCGCTGGACCGTTTTGATCTGCACGCCTTCGACCAGAGGATCGAACTGGGCGACGGCATCGCGGCCCGTTTCATTCCGGCGGGGCATCTGCTCGGGGCGGCCCAGATCCGGCTTGAGGTCGGCGGCAGGGTTGTCCATTTTAGCGGCGATCTGGGCCATGATCCCGATCCGCTGATGCGACCGCCAAGACCATTCAGCGGGTCCGATGTGCTGGTATGCGAATCCACTTACGGCAACCGGGCCCATCCCGATACGGACCCCGAGGCCGAGCTGGCCCCGGTCCTGAAACGCACCTTTGCCCGCGGCGGCACGGTGCTGATCCCGTCCTTCGCGGTCGGACGGGCGCAGGGGCTGATGCTGCACATTGCGCGATTGATGGAGCGCGGCGATATTCCCTATGTCCCGGTGTTCCTCAACAGCCCGATGGCGGTGAATGCGACCGAGATTTATCACCGTCATCACGCCGAGCACCACGTCAGCCGCGAAGACTGCATTGCGATGTTCGAGATCGCCAAGAGGGTAAACACGGTCGAGCAATCCAAGGAGCTGAACACGCGCCAGGGCCCGATGATCATCGTCTCCGCCAGCGGAATGCTGACCGGCGGGCGTATCCTGCACCACCTGGCCAGCTTCGGCGGCGATCGGCGGAACGCGATCTTGCTCTCCGGTTTCCAGGCCGGTGGCACGCGCGGCGCGGCGCTGGCCGGAGCCGCGCGGACATTGCGCATGTTCGGACGGGAGTTCCCGATCGAGGCCGAAGTGGTTCAGCTCCAGTCCTTTTCCGGACATGCCGATGCCGATGAGATCCTGCGCTGGATGTCCGCCGGTCCCGCCCCCGAGATGACCTATCTCACCCATGGGGAACCTGTCGCCGCCGACACCCTGCGATTCCGCGTCGAACACGAGCTTGGGCGATCCGTGCGCGTGCCCGAACATCTCGAATCCGTCTATCTGGACCGGCCGCGATGACCGATACGCTTGCCCTTGCCCCCTCCGGCATCGACACCTACCGGCAGCCGGTCGTCTATATGCACGAGGATTGCCATGTCTGCCGCGCGGAAGGGTTCGCCGCGCAGACCCGCATACGGATCGACCTGAAGGACCGCTGGATCATCGCGACCCTGAATGTCGTCGGCCGCGGAGCATGGCTTGCCGTGGACCAGGCGGCATTGTCCGTTTCCGCCTGGGCCGCGCTTGGCGCTGAGATTGGAGACGAAGCCGCTTTCTCACACCCTGAACCGCCCGCTTCGGCGTCTATGATCCGGGCGAAAGCCTATGGCGAGAGGCTGGACCGGGCCGGGTTCGCGACGATCGTGCACGACACGCTCGACAGCCGGTTATCGGATCTCGACCTTGCCGCCTTCGTGACCGCCTGCGCCGGCGACAGGCTGAACGAGGCCGAAACCGTGGCGCTGACCCGCGCCATGAAGGAAGCAGGGCAGACGCTCGACTGGGGGCAGCACACTGTCCTCGATAAGCATTGCGTCGGCGGATTGCCGGGCAACCGCACGACACCCATCGTCGTCGCCGTCGTCGCGGCGGCGGGGCATCTGATCCCCAAGACGTCGAGCCGTGCGATCACATCGCCTGCCGGAACCGCCGACACCATGGAGGTAATGGCGCCCGTCGCGCTTGACGCCGCCGCGCTGCGCCGGGTGGTCGAAGCCGAGGGCGGTTGCCTCGTCTGGGGTGGCGGGCTCGCCCTCAGTCCTGCCGATGATCACTTCATCCGTGTCGAACGCCCGCTCGATTTCGACTCCACCGGTCAACTCGTAGCGAGCGTACTGTCGAAAAAGGCGGCCGCCGGTGCCACCCATGTTCTGATCGACATGCCGGTCGGACCAAC
>NZ_JAXGFR010000065.1:0-2597 GCF_041008775.1 Pseudophaeobacter sp. C1-32P7
ATCCGTACGTCCATGGCAGCCCCCCATACAAAGAGCTTACCTTAGCACAGGCCAGATCACCGACGACGACCCCCATGTTCTGTCCACTCCCTCGCGTCTCAGATTAAAGGGCAACGCGACACATGGCGAAACGGGCACGCACTTCGAAGGTCTGTTCATACAGACGCCCCGCTTTTGTCGACCAGTGGTCCAATGTGATCTGTGCAGGGCGCAAGGCGACCACAGCAATAACGTTTGAAGCGATGACCTTCGCACGATCCTTCGGAGCTAATTTTTCGGCGCGTTCGGTTTCCAGGACGAGTTGAAGATATTCGTCCAGAACCGCAGGAAGGTCGCTTTGCGCGGCGTGCTTAATGATGTCGCGCCAATAATTTAGAGGCGAGGTTTCGGCCAGCAATGCACGGGTTTCAGGCTGATTATATAGGCTCCGAAAACCGAGTGCGATCCCGATTGATGCGCTGATCAATTCCGGGTCGTCTACGGCGAGCTCCGGGCAAAGTCGCGAAAGAGCTCGAAGTGCACATATCGCAGGCGAGCCAAGCGCAAGGCTGGCTAGCTTTTCGACAACTGTGTCAGGGTCGATTTCACCCTGACGCTCATCAGCTTGGAGTGCCTCTCGAAGTGTGGCGATGGTTCGAGCCATTGCTCCATGTTCATCGTGACCATCATGGTCAACGACTCCGACTCTGGACCAGCCCACTTCGCGCCCGAGCGTTCTGTCAAGTGCGAGCGCGAGGACGCGGTCGTTCGATTGAGCGAGTTCTGCGATTGCATCCACCGCAAGCTGCTCACGCAGAGCCATGCAGGCCTGAGCGTGCAAAATCTCATAGCTTTCAGCTCGGCCGAACCGCCGCTCCAACACGAGAGGATCAACAAGTGCCGCCAACGAGGGCGACGGGTAGAGCATCGGCATAAGTTCATCGACACCAATTGGCCTACTAGTCCTGCTGACAAGGTCCGGCGACATACCCATTCGGCGGCTCGCCTCGTGCGACAGCAAAGCAGCGATCGCATCTGGCACCATCGACCAATCTGAGAATACCAACGCCTTGGTACCGGACTTTGGCATGCCGAATGAGGGGCGCGACGGTGGGATCCAGAGCGATCGATCAAGAGCCTCATTGAACGCCAGATCCGCAAGAGCACGCATCCTCCCGTTGCGAAATGGTAGCTCGGCATAATCTTCAATCTGTTTTTTGCTGATGAAGTGTGGGGAGGCCTCTCGAATTGCCTTGCGCAGCGCGGCAGCCGGATTTGGTTTCAACGCTTGAAGCCGATCGCGCAGCTTGTACCCCCGCATGAAGTTCAGCAGATAAGGCGCCGATTTCCAATACTCGATGATGCTGGGAGCCCCAACGAGTTCTGCAACTCTTGCTACTGCTTTCGCCTCTCGCAGATCATCGGTGTCGATAGCTATTTCGGGTATGACTTCTTGGACGAGAGAATTGCGATCTTCGGTAGAATCGACGCGCTCTGTGCGGGCAATGACCCGGCTCAGGATACCATGTAATCTATCCAGTTGCTCTATTGCTATCGCTCGAGCACTCGGCATCGACTGGAGCGATCGCCTGAACTTGGCAAGTTCGCTTTTCAATTCCCGTACGCGCGCCGGACCTTCAACATCGCCGAAAAGGAAGCGCATCGTCCGTAAAAAATCGGCGTAGTGCTCGCCCTCTTCTGGTGCATCGCTACTAAGCGTTAGCATGCGATAAGGCGTGGCGGACAGAAGCAGAAGCCGCGCCTTCGATCCATCCTCCCCATTGTATGAAAACAATGCTCGCGCCAATTCAGCGGCCGCTGCCTTTTCAGGCGCGACCTCGTCATCATGATCGTGCAGGAGTTCAGCGAAGCGCTGGAACTCGTCGAGAATGATGAGATCCGGTGTCAAAGCATCCACACAGATCTTCGCAAGCATTCGTCGCAGCTCACCGATCATCGCGGCAGGGCGCTGGTCGTCGGGATAAGTGGGATGCTTGTGCCGTCTGGCAAGGTCCGCCGCCTCACGAAGCCTTTTTATGAATTTATCATCAACCACCCGGTTGAACTTATCAGCGATGTCTCGCGAGATCCGTTCACCCCGGATCCATGTCGTCCAGCCCCGCCAGTTCTCCTCAGAAACGCCGCCACGGAACACTCGTTGGATGCCGCGATGGCGCAAACCTATCCGCGCACGGAGCATTTCAAAGATCAGCGCCCGTTCAGGCGCAGTTCCAAGGGAAGACTTGAGGTCTAATGCAGTTCCAGGGGTGAGGCTGATCAAATTTATGGGTCGGGAAGCAATACCGCCTTCCTTCTCGATCTCAAGCGGCAACAGCGTAAGGCGGGTGTTCAGAGGTTTGGTTGCAGAGCCCACCACATTGAGCGACTTGATGTTCTGTTCAGCAATAGCCTGATTGGAACAGATGTAGACGATGTCGACGCGATCGACTTTGCCCTGCAGTTGTTCGATGGTCTTTGCAATCACACCGCGGGCAACCATGGTCGTGCTGGCCCACATCAAGGAGCAATCCCGTCTAGGGTCAGGATGCATTGATTTCTGTTGCGCTGCGTGATTCACGCCTCCGAAAACGGAGCGGTGACATGAGCGATCTCTTCTG
>NZ_JAXGFR010000066.1:0-2459 GCF_041008775.1 Pseudophaeobacter sp. C1-32P7
TGCTGCGCGACAAACTGGATGAGATTCCGCGTCAATCAGGATGAGACGTTGCGGCGGGCGTGTGTCGGAAGGAGGGCGTAGCCCGACCGGAGGCACACGCCCGCCGCTTCGCTCGTTTTTGGGGTCTGTGATCGCGGCCGGCCCGTTACGCTGGTGGTTTTCAGGAATGGAGAACCACTTTTGTGCCGGGGCGCCATGTAACCGATCAACAGACGAGACTTTTCATGAAGCTGAGACAAGACCACCCCATCGAAGTCGCCGCGGCCAAGGCCGGGATGAGCCGGGCGACCGGATACCGCATTTCAAAGGATCCCAAGCTGCCGTCGCAGAAGGCCCAGACGCGGGGCCGGCGGCGCCCGGACCCGCTTGAGCACATTTTCGACGCTGAAGCTGTCCCTCTTTTGCAATCGGCCCCGGGCCTTCGCCCGGTCGCAATTTTTGAGGAGATGCTGCGCCGCCACCCTGAACTGTCCCCGGGCATCCGCCGGACACTGGAGCGGCGGATCCGCGCCTGGCGGGCAGTGCATGGCGAAGAACAGGAGGTCATCTTCCGGCAGGTTCACGAACCGGGCCGGCTCGGTTTGTCGGACTTCACCGACCTGGGGGCCGCGGCCGTAACGGTCGCGGGCCAGCCGCTGGAGCATCTGCTCTATCACTTCCGCTTGCCGTGGTCCGGCTTTGAGCACGCCCATGTCATCCTCGGCGGGGAGAGTTTTGTCGCCCTGGCCGAAGGGCTTCAGAATGCGCTCTGGTCGGTGGGCGGGGCACCGGCGTCTCATCGCAGCGACAGTTTGTCGGCAGCCTTCCGCAACCTCGACACCGACGCGCGGGCGGATCTCACGACGCGCTATGATGCCCTATGCGCCCATTACCGGATGACGCCGACGCGGAACAACAAGGGGGTGGCGCATGAGAACGGCTCGATCGAAAGCGCCCACGGCCATCTCAAGAGCGCGATCCGCGATCCGCGATGCGCTGCTGATGCGGGGCAGCGCCGACTTCGGCGATCTCGATGGCTACCGCGCCTTCATCGACGAGATCGTGGGGCGCCGCAATGCGGCCCGCGGCAAGCGTATCGCAGCCGAACGGCCATATCTGCAGGGGCTGCCCGCACGCCGCACCACGGACTTCGAGGAGGTGATCGTCACCGTTTCCAGCACCGGCGGCTTCACGTTGCGCAAGGTCTTCTACACCGTGCCCTCCCGCCTGATCGGGCACAGGCTGCGCGTGCGCTTGTTTGACGACAGGCTGGATGTCTTCTCCGGCGGCACCCACCTGCTGACCCTGCCCAGGGGGCGGGCCAAGGCGAACGGCAAGCATGACCAGGTCGTGAACTATCACCATGTCATCCATTCGCTGCGCAGGAAGCCCATGGCCCTTCTGCATCTCGTTTACCGCGACAAGCTCTTCCCTCGCCAGGAGTACCGGCGTGCCTTCGAGGCGCTCATCGACCGGCTGCCCGAACGGCAGGCCTGCAAGATCACAGTCGAGCTGCTTGCCCTGGCGCATGAGCGCAGCTGCGAGCGGGCGCTGGCAGCGGAACTGGCCAAGGTGCTCGAGGCCGGCGGTCTACCCGACCTTGCTGTCCTTCGAAGGCACTTCGCCCCGGACCCGGCCTGTCTGCCGGCCGTCACCGTGCAATCCGTGTCCCTGGACAGCTATGAAGCCCTCGTCAAAACCGCGGATGCAGCAGGAGTACCGGCATGACGAGCTCCCATACCGTCGATGAGGCCCGCCTCAGCATCATGCTGAACGACCTGCGGCTGCCGACCATCAAGATCCTCTGGCCGCAATTCGCCGAACAGGCTGACCGGGAGGGCTGGCCTGCCGCCCGCTTCCTGGCCGCTATTGCGGAGCACGAACTGGCCGAACGCGCCCACCGCAGGATCGCCCGCCATCTTGCCGAAGCGCACCTGCCGCCCGGCAAGACGATGGACAGCTTCGACTTCGACGCCGTTCCAATGATCTCGAAAGCACAGGTCATGGCCATGGCGGCGGGAGACAGCTGGCTGGCCAAGGGCGCCAATGTCCTGATGTTCGGCCCGCCCGGCGGCGGCAAGTCGCATCTCGCGGCCGCCATTGGCCTGACACTGATCGAGAACGGTTGGCGGGTGCTGTTCACGAGAACCACCGATCTTGTCCAGAAGCTGCAGGTGGCCCGCAGGGAACTGCAGCTTGAGGCCGCGATTGCGAAACTGGACAAATTCGACCTGATGATCCTCGATGATCTCGCCTATGTCACCAAGGACCAGGCCGAAACCAGCGTTCTCTTCGAGCTGATCTCGGCGCGGTACGAAAGGCGGTCCATCATGATCACCGCCAATCAGCCCTTCGGCGAATGGAACAAGGTCTTCCCCGATCCGGCAATGACGCTCGCGGCCGTCGACAGGCTCGTCCACCATGCGACCATCTTCGAGATGAACGTGGAAAGCTACAGACGACGATCGGCAATGGAGGCG
>NZ_JAXGFR010000067.1:0-2443 GCF_041008775.1 Pseudophaeobacter sp. C1-32P7
ATTTGAAGGCGACCCTGGAAGCCATCGCCGCCGGTCACCCGGCCAGAAGGATCGACGAGCTGCTACCTTGGAACTTCACCCCGTCAAGCTGAACAGGCGTGGGGTGGCGACAGCGCTTACTATCCAGACTTGAGGAATTTCAAAAGGTATGGCAGCCCGGAACCTCCAACTGAGCGACCATCGGAAGTCGATAACAACAATGCCGCACACAGACCGTCTCCAAACCGATTGCTCGAAATGCGCAGCCCTTTGCTGTGTTGTATTGGCTTTCGACAAGGGCGAAGACTTTGCATTCGACAAGAACCCTGGCCAACCTTGCAGGAATCTCTCGGGGCATCGCTGCAGCATCCACGAAAAGCTGACGCAGGAAGGCCTAAAGGGGTGCGTTGCCTATGATTGTCTAGGGGCCGGCAACCGCGTGATCCAAGACGTATTCGGGGGGCAGACTTGGCGAACCGAGCCGCGCCTGATGCGTGTGATGATGGAGGCTTTTCATGGCATGTGCGAGGTTCATAAGCGGATCGACCTGCTGCGTGCCGCCGGGACCCTCCCCCTGAAGCCACAGGACGAGCAGATCCGTTGCAACTTCCTTGACCGCCTCGAGGATGACCACTGGAGCGTCCCCGACCTCCACGATTTCGAGGTCGGCCTGGCGCTTGAAATCGACATTTTCATGCACGGGGTTCAGCGAGAGTTTCCAACCTTTCTGCCCGAATCTCCTTAAACTCGGAACCTGCAACGTATTCAGGAGCGGTTTCGGCCGCGCGGGCCTTCGTGGGTCAGGTGCGTTAGTCGGGACCTGGACGATACAACAGGACGCCAACCAGCCGTCGCTACCGCCGCACAAAAAGGGGCAGCCCTCAATCCCCCCAGCGGAAGCCTGACAAAAGCGACTTGGATTTTTCATTTGAAATCAAAATGGTGCGGGTGAAGGGACTTGAACCCCCACGCCTTGCGGCGCCAGAACCTAAATCTAGCGCAGGTTTAAATATATCAGCACTTTATGCGCTAAGTTTCCCCAGACAAAAATAGAACAAAATGTGAATCCGGGAAACCCCAACTCCCGCGAGATGCGCTGATAGGCAGCGTATGTTGAACCATGTCGATACAGTATAAAAACAGAGCCATACGAGATTCTACTCGCTTGCAAGTACCGAGAACGAAGAGAGAAGCTGGAAGCTACCTCTCTTCGCAAGCGCGCCAAAGGTATAGACGTACTTCAATGAAAAGCCCCCGCTCTCTAGTTCGCCAAGGATAGAAGACTTTTCCTGCCTCACTGGTTGATCGCCAGCCTACTCGTCAGGTGAATATGAAATGATCCGCCATGCTCAATTCACTGACCGTGATGTTTTCGACCAGCACGGTTACGTCAGCAAACGCCATCAAAACATCTCCCCCTGACTGAGTGAACTCAATCTGGCTCAATGAGCGCGCGCCGCTGGAAATTTCAACAACATCGGACCCGCGGCCGAAATCCGATATCGTGTCATTGCCAGCATTCCGACCGAATATGAACGTATCAGCATGAAGCCCGCCCGAGAGCAAATCATCTCCAGAGCCACCTATAAGCGTATCGTTCCCGCGGCCACCGTGCAGATCATCATCTCCGCGCCGACCGAAAAGCGTGTCACGACCGTGGCCTCCTACAACTGTATCGTTGCCAGCCCCACCACGTAGAACATCGTCATCGCGTCTTCCAAAAATCTCGTCATGGCCGCGACCGCCTTTGAGAATATCACTTCCATCACCGCCCCGCAGTACATCATCTCCGCGGCGGCCGAAAAGCTCATCGTCACCATGGCCACCTACAAGAGTATCCGACCCTTTCCCGCCGTATAGGGTATCCCCATCGCGTCCCCCGTCCAGCAGGTCAGAGCCACGCCAACCGCGCAGAATATCAGAGCCAGAATTCCCCTTGATGGTATCTTGTCCCCAGCCACCTATTACGCTGTCTTCGCCGGCACCGCCTTTCAGTAGATCATCCCCATAGCGACCGCGGATTACATCGTCATTTTCTGATCCCCCTATGTCAAAATTCCCATAGCGGATCGCCTCGGTGGCAGAACTAGAACGCGTTTCGATCGTTCCCTCACCATCTGTGTAGCTGGCTATAACGGTGATCGCCGCCCCCACATCATCTTGCGTCAGCGTGTAACTGTTGCCGGTTGCAACGGAGATATCCACGCCATCCCGCTGCCATTGATAGGAAATGGTGCCAAGCCCGTCCTCATCCGCAAGCGTGTTGCTGGCGGTCAGGGTCTCATCCATGGTCGCGGTGCCGGAGATCGCGACGCTGCCGCTGGGAGCGTCGTTGACGTTGGACACGGCTGAGGTTCCCGAACTGGTAACGCTCTCACCGGTGCCCTCACCATCGGTGTAGCTCGCCACAACGGTGATAACGCTCCCCACATCGTCCTGTGTCAGGGTATAGGTCGCCCCAGTC
>NZ_JAXGFR010000068.1:0-2129 GCF_041008775.1 Pseudophaeobacter sp. C1-32P7
CCCGGCTCCGGCAAATCCGTCCTAGCGGCTTTCCTGATGACCATGGCACGGCGGGCAGGTGCGCGGGTCTTCGTATTCGACTATCGCGCGGGGATGGAGATGGCCGTCCGCGCGCTCGGCGGCAGCTATTCGACCGTGCGGGCGGGGCGCCCCACGGGCCTCAATCCGCTCCAGACCGAGATCGACGTGCGGGGCCAGGCATGGCTTGCTGATTGGCTCGCGAGCCTCTTGGAGCGGCGCGATCGACCGCTGACTCCGGTTCAGACCAACCGACTGCAGGAAGTCGTGCGCCAGAACGCCAGCGCAGGACATGCGGGTCTACGGAACTGGTCGGATTTCGCCTCGCTGCTGGTCTCGACCGATGACGAGGGCGATCTCTTCGAGCGTATGCAGGAATGGACGGCCGAGGGTCGCTACGGCTGGATCTTCGGGGCCAATGCCGAGGACAGTTTCAGCATCGACGGTGACGTCGCGGGCTTTGACCTCACCGGCATCCTCGATTCCGAGAGCGAGCGGGAACGCATGGCAGTCCTGTCCTACCTCTTCCGCCGGGTCGAGCGGGTGATCGAGGACCGCAAGCCCACCATCATCGTCATCGACGAGGCATGGAAAGCCCTCGACAACGCCTACTTCGCAGAGCGGCTCTCAAACTGGCTGGTGACCGCCCGCAAGCAGAACGCCGTCGTCGTGATGATGACCCAATATGCCAGCCAGCTCGAGCGCACGCGCACCGGCAAGACCATCGTGGAAGCGGTGCCGACTCAGGTGCTCTTGCCCAACATTCGTGCTTCCGCCGCTGACTACGCGATGCTCGGCCTGACCGAGAAAGAGCTCGACGTGCTTCTGGGCGTCGGCTCGGCCTCGCGGCTCGCGCTTGTACGCGACGACCGTGGTTCCGTCGTGATCGATGCCGATCTCAGCGCGCTCGGCCCGCTCGTGACCATCCTTGGCGGAATGGAGAAGGGCGAGGCCCTTGTCGGCCCCGACTATCGCGAACGTCCTGATTTCTGGAGAGTGACATGACCCGTACCATCATTCGCAGCGTCGTGCTGCTCGGGCTCGGCCTGACCCTGACAGCCTGTGCGCAGCATAACCCCCCGCAAGCCAACTGTTTCAATTTTCGCGAGGCTCCTGCGCAGGCAGGAACCGCCACCGCCACGATCTCGACCATGGGGGCGGAGGTCACGCGCCGCGACACGGCATGCGATTTCGTCCTCTTGGGGGCGGGCGGCTGAGCCAATGCGGACCTGGCTTCCTCTCTCGATGATCGGCTTTGCACTGGCAGGTCCCACGGCCGGGCCAGCGGTCGCCCAAGGCGTGCCGACCTTCGATCTGCGCCTCTTCGCAGAGCGGCAGGCCATCCTTGAGCAGACCGATCGGGACCTGGCACTGCAGCAGGACCGGCTAAGCCGCGAGGAGGAACTGGCCGAAATCGAGCGCCAGCAACTCGCCTCCCTCGAAGGGCTGATGGATGCCATGTCGCTTGGCGCTGGAGACGTGGCCGGAACCGTGGCCGGGCTCGAGGCGGGGCAGGGGGCGGTAGACGACGTCGAAAGCGCGGTCGCCAGTCTTTATGCACCCGAGGACACCAATCCAGCGGCAGCGCGGATGTTCGGCGATGCCCGGGAGGGGATCGAGGAGCTGATCATCCGCGCAGCACGCGACACCCATAGTCTGTCCGGGGTCGGCCGCGCAGGTCTCTCGCTCGTGCAATGGCGCTGTCTCTTGCAGGCGCTGATCTGGCAGGAAAGCCGTTTCCAGATCGGGGCACGCTCACCCCTGGGGGCCTTCGGACTTACCCAGATCATGCCCGGTACCGCGGGCGATCTCGGGATCTACCCGGCCTATTACGACGATCCCTATCTGCAGGTCACCGGCGGTGCGCGATACCTCGCACAAATGCTGAACATGTTCGATGGCAACATTATCCATGCGCTCGCCGCCTATAACGCCGGGCCGGGCAATGTGCAGGATTATGGCGGTGTGCCACCCTTCGCGGAAACCCAGCACTATGTCGTGGTGATCCCGCAGCAGTACAACAGCTACCTCGCGGCCGTGGGCGGCATCGATGCGCTCGGCACCATCGACCCTGTGCTCCTCGCCAACGCGAGTTTCAGCCTCTCGGCCCA
>NZ_JAXGFR010000069.1:0-2046 GCF_041008775.1 Pseudophaeobacter sp. C1-32P7
CCGTCAGCGATCTCGCAGATGTATTTGCCGTCTCGCGGCCTACGATCTACCGCACCCTCCAACGCACCGAGAGTGCCAATTAGCGTGCAAATATCAGTGCCATTTATCGTGAAGAGTCACATCATCCTCTCTGGCGACTTCGATTGGCATTCTGGTGCAGCAGAGCGCAAAATTGCGCGGCCACTGAACATCAGGCCCGTCAGAGACTGGGGGACTTGAAGATGTTCGCTGAAAGTTCTCCCTTGGCGTGGTTTTACGAAGAAACCTTCCGATGGCCCCTATCTGCATCAGCCTATAGTACTCCTCTTTTGACCGGAGATGCGTTGTATTGACCCAAAGTACGGCCGCAAGGGAGCACGCACCGTCAAACAGCCGTGCACCTTTGCCTGCGCATCAGAACATATATGCCCTAAGCCTTCTTTACAGTTTTTGCCTTCGTACCATGCTCGTGGACCGTTTCGACAAGCGAATGATGCCCACCTTGTCTGGGTGCAAACCAGCGGTGCAGGGCGGGCATGACCAGTAGGGTCAGCACGGTTGACGAAACAAGCCCCCCGGTTACCACAGTGGCAAGCGGGCGTTGGACCTCGGCACCGACGCCGGTGGCGAAGAGCAATGGTGCCAGCCCAAGTGCCGTCGTCATGGCGGTCATCAGGACCGGACGCGCGCGCAGCCCTGCGGCCTCAATGGCCAAAGCCTCCAGATTGCGACCGGCGCGCGCAAAATCATCCATGAAACTGACCAATACCATACCGTTGCCCAACGCGATGCCGAACAATGCGATAAACCCGACAGTAGCAGGCACCGACACCGGCAACCCTGTCAACCAGAGCGCCATCGCACCACCTGTCAGCGCCAAGGGGATATTCAACAGGATGAGGATCGCTGATTTCAGGCGACCAAAGGTTACCAGAAGGATCAGCAGAACGATGCCCAACGTAATCGGAATAACCACTTTGAAACGGGCATTCGCCTGTTGCTGAAGCTCGAATTGGCCGCCCCAGACCAAACGATACCCGGGCGGTAGATCCAACTGAGCGTCCGTCAACGTCTGCGCTTCGGCAACGAAAGAGCCGATATCGCGACCGCGCACGTTGGACTGGACCGTGATGAAGCGTTCGCCATCTTCGCGTGTGATCTGGCGTGGACCGATTACAGTTTCGATATTGGCCACTGTGTCCAGCGGCACCCGTGCGCCCGAAGGCGATTCCAGCACGATGCGTCTGATCGCCTCCGGTGTGTCGCGGCTTTCTTCGTCAAAACGCACCATTATCGGAAACTGTCGCACGCCCTCGAACAGTGATCCGGCTTCGGCCCCGCCGACGGCTGCACGCAGCCCATCCAACGCGTCCTCAACATCAAGCCCGTAGCGACCAAGGGCTGACCGATCCACGGTTACCACAAGTTGCGGCGCACCGGTGATCTGGTCGGCCTGTACCTCGGCAGAACCCTCAACCTGTTGCAGGAGTGATTGCAGGACTTGTGATCGCTCCAACAGAATTTCGGAATCCGGTCCAAAGATTTTGACGGCCAGTTCGGCGCGTGTGCCGGTCAGCAATTCATCAACAGCCATCGCGATGGGTTGGCCGATATTTACCACAATCCCCGGAAAGCTTTCCAGATCTTCCGAAATCGCCGTGCGCAAACCTTCGGCAGACAAGCCGGGCCGCCACTGATCGACCGGGTTTAGCTCGATGAAGGCTTCGGCGCTGTTGGTCGGGTCAGCATGCGCGCCAACCTCACCACGCCCAATACGGGTCACGATGGACTTGATTTCAGGAAAATTCTTTAACAGCCGCTTTTCCACAAGCGTCGTCGTCTTCGTTCCTTCGGTAAGCGAAATCGAGGGTGCCATGGTGACGCGCATCAGAATATCGCCTTCCTCCAACGATGGCGTAAATTCGGAACCAAGTCGCGATCCTGCAAAACCGCCTGCAGCCAACAGCACACCACACAGGACGATCGCGAAAAAACGGTTGCGGACAAAGAACCCTGCTGTGCCGCTGATCATGGATGCAACACGTCCGGGCTGGTCCGGAGCTTTCT